>JAPLST010000051.1 GCA_026398485.1 bacterium | reverse complement strand
TCTCGAATCTGGCGCCCCACCGATCCACGCCGGCGGCGGGATCGGTGGACGCAGAGATTGGGAAAAACAGCGGCGCACCTTTTTACTCTATCTTAACTTCATATAGTCTGGCAATGCTCCTGTGACGAGATCGTCAGCCCTGCTCAAGACAAGCTCGCAGGAATGCCAACCAAGATCACGCTCCGGATAAAGATGCAAATGGCAGGTCAAGCCAGGCGGAGTATCCACTATTTTCCTCGGATTATCTGCCAGACCGGTCAACATCTTGGCTAAGGAGCGCAAACCGTCTGCGTCGCCAGTGATTTCAACGGTGATTTTTGCAGCATCGGCAATCCGCGGAATGCAATTTACTTTACCCTGCAAACAAGCAGTGCTCTTGCGTCTGCATATTGGGATTTTCTTTGTTTTCATGATAGCTCTCATTACAATGTGTGATAAGTCGACTGCGGTAAAGCCGGGTCATTAGCGCGCATTGCTCGTGCCGTTAGTTCCCAATGTTGTTTTTCTGGCAATAATCAAGCCACCAGACCGCGACCTGTTTATCAACTTCTGAAAGGCTGGGATCGCTTATTTGTTCATGCAGAATTGCCAGCCCTTTGGCAATATCTGCTTTGTCTTTTGTTTTGCCCATGGTGTAGGAGCGCGCCATGGTGAAACGCACCTCCGCACGATCTGAAGGCGTGGTACTGCGCGCCAACCGTTGCTCAAGCACCGCAATGGATTCTGCGCATCGTCCCAATTCTCCCAGGATTTTGCCGTTTTGCTTGGCCGTCCAATCGTAAAGATCACTTGGATACAACGCCAGATTCTTGTCCATTCTAACCATGGCAGCGGCAAACAAAGCCTGTGCTTGCTCTGGCTGTTCTATACTTTCCAATGCTGACGCTGCACAATTAATCAGCCGCTCGGCAAAAACCCTGTCCACTATCTGGTCTGCCAGACCACAGAATTGACGGGCGACCTGCGCTATGCCTGGATATTCCTTGTATTCGAGGTTACAAAGCACCGGACCCAGCAAACCAAGCAAGGCGGCTTGATCGGCCGGACTAAATTCGTTGATGCAGGCGCTGATGCGCGCCCAGTCGGCGCTTTGCCACTGGTCAATGCTGGTGCGGAAGACGATGATCTGGGCGAGTTCGGGATGGAGTGCGTTGCTGTAACTGTTGGAGGTGAGCGCGTTGAAGAGCGCGAGGCGCTCGCGCACGTAATCGAGCGCGATGGTTGCCTCGCCGCTGTTGGTGGCCGCTGCCGGCACCGGGGCAGGCGCCGTTGTGTTTGTGGCAGGCGCGGCGGGCTTGACCGTGGCGCCGGGCTGCCGGTCGCGGGCTGGGCCGGCGGGCGCACGATCAGCGCGCGGCGCGCGCGAGCAGGCGCATAACAGCAGACAGGCAACAACAAATCCAGTAATTTTCATTGGCGTTCTGGTTCGGCGGCGGTTATGACCTGCGGCGCGAGCTGCTGGTGCAGCAGCGCATAGCGCCCTGGCGTCACCATGACATTGGTGCCCATGGCGGCGCAAAATTGGCGCTGCGTCAGCAACGCATTCGAGACCGCATTCAGCGCCGCATTGGTGTTGCCCAGCGCGGCATAGACAATGGCGCGCCGGTAGTCATGCTCTGCCTGCGTGCTGCTGCGCATCTGGGTGGCGAGCAGCGCGTGGGCGGCTGGCCAATCCTGCATGGCCCAGATGTCCCGCAAGCGCTGCTCGCTCGGCAACACCACCCGGACGAGTTGCATCACGCGCACCGGCTGCATGTAGGTGTTGAACAAGTCTGCGCCGCAGAGCATGCGGCAGGTGCGCAGATAGTTTGCCAGTTGCGCATCGTCGGCCCATGCCCAAGTGCTGGCACACAGGTCGGCGAGAATACAGCACTGGGCGAATTCGTTGCCGGCATCCAGTGCGCAGCGTGTCAGGCCGCGCAACAAGACTGCAAAAGCCAGGGCCAGTTCGTCGCGCGCAATCAGCAGGCGCGCCCACGCCGCATAGTGCGCAACAGACAGGGTGCCGCGGCACACTTCGTATTCCGCCAAATCTGCCAAGGCCTGATCTGCGTTGCCTTGCTGGATGCTCTTGTCGATGCGCCACGCCAAAAAGCGCAGTGCCGCGGGATGTGCCACCGGCAGCGCTGCCAGCGCGGGCTGAATGTGCGCGCGGGCTATCTGACGGTCACCGCAGGCAAGCGTGAGCACCGCGGCATCGGCCCGGATGCAGCCTGATTCCAGCGGGATTCTTTCTAAAGCGGCGTTCGTCGCGCCGCGCTCACCTGCATCACGGGCGTAGCTTGCCAGCAGCATACCCAACCGCGCGGCTTGTTGCATGCTTGTTCCATCATACGCCAGGATCTGTGGATTGACTGCGGCGCGGTTGGTGCCCGGGCTGGCCTGTGCCACAAGATTGCTGTAGCATGTGTACGCCCCGGCATGCAGGCCGTTCTTGAGGAAACCATCGGCGCGCATGAGCTGGTCTTCGAGGTAGCTGCTGCTATCACACGAACGTTGTGCGGCATCATCAACCGGGATCGGGCCCGGGACGGCGCCCGCGGCACGCCGGTCGCGCGCATCGTGCGCGGCGCGCGAACGGCCTGGCCGCAATCCCAGCAGGAGCTCGCGTTTGATTTCTTCACAGCGCGCAACGACGGCTTGCAGATCGTCATGATCCTCGATCCAATCAAATGTTTTGCGCATCACCAGGCGCGTGCCGCAGAGAATGGCAATGAATTCCTCGTCGCCCTTCAGCATGCGGGCTTGGGCGATGGCGTAGCCCATCAGGTCGTAGAAACGCTGGAACTCGGCGTCGTTGGCGCGCATGACGTTGGCTTGAAAGCAAACAACCAGCGGGTCGGTCATGATGAGATCATTGTTGATGCCGAGGAGGGTGATGCCGTCGAGGATGGTCTTGAAGCCCAGGCGATCCTGATGTGTCCAGAAATAGAGTTGCGCTAGCTCAGTGTATTCGTTGGGGGTGTAAATTCGTTCGCGGTGAACGAATGTGGATTGCTCGTCAGACTCGCCGTCAGCGGCCGGCCGCGACGATGCTGCAACTTCGACGTTCGATGTTCGATGTTGAATGTTCGATGTTGGATTCTTAGTGTGGGAGGGGCTTCCATGCCCCGATTCTTCATCTACAACAGCATTCGCGATCCGCGCCGATGGCGGGACTGAGCCAGCGCGGAGGTCGCTCCCACTTTCAAGGATCAATGCCTGCAAATCCACGTAATTGGTGATCGCATCGTA
>JAPLST010000447.1:6529-11696 GCA_026398485.1 bacterium | reverse complement strand
ACGCGCATCGCCAGGCGCACCCAGACCAAGACGACGAAGCAACCTTCCACGGTTTTGGAAATCCGGAAGCAGCAACGGCCATTGACTGGATTCTGGTTTCAAACCACTTCAGCGTCACGGATGCCACGACCGACCGGTCACATGCCGGGCCCTTGTTTCCTTCCGACCATTATCCGGTGGTGGCCGTGCTGGCCTGGAAAGATTGAATCGATTTTCCGGTATTCAGCCGTGGTTGTGTCCCTGCCGAACACCGAATACCGCCTGCTGAACACTAGTGTATTGTCTCTAACACTTCTTTACATTTGACCACTACGGCACAATCGCAAAAAATCCCCCACCCCCCTTTTCCAAAGGGGGACGGCTGCGACCCCCAACCCCAATCTCCCTGCGGCGTCTGCGCCGTACCGCCAGCGGCGGTAGAGTTCCCGGCTTGGCGGGGGAGGGATTTTGCGGAAAGGGAGGCGGCTGCGACCCCCAACCCCAATCTCCCTTTCGTAAAGGGAGTACCCGGCTTGGCGGGGGAGGGATTTATTGTAAAGGAGGACGGAGCGCTTGCACAGGCGCGGCATGGTCTCCCTTTGGAAAAGGGAGATGCAAGAGGGATTTAGGGTATGACGAAGGCAACCTGTTTGGGCAGTTCTGAATTGTCAAGCTATTTATGAGACACTACACGGTTGGCCGGCCGGCGTGACTATCACTGCTGCGGCGTGCTCTGCGCAGAGCGCGTGGCGCACGCGCCGGGACGGGCTGCAGCATACACCTGCAGCAGCCGCTCGTAATTCTGCTGCGGGGCGAAGTGCGTTGCGGCCCATGCCTGCGCGTGCGGCCGCAGTGTGCGCACCTCATCGGCATGGGCCGCCACCCACGCCATGCGCGCGGCCAGTGCATCCACATCACCCGGTGGAAACAGCCAGCCGGCGCGTCCCTCCGGCACAAAATCCGGTACGCCGCCGGTGCGCGCCGCCACGACCGGCGTGCCCAGCGTCAGCGCATTGATCACCGTCATCGGGCAATTCTCATAGCACTCGGAGGGGAATACCAGTACCAATGCCTGCGCCAGTGCGGCGGCGATGTGGGCCTGCGAGCAGTAGCCCTTGAATTCGATATGGGTTGCGCCTGCCTGCGCGACAAACGCCCGTGCCTGCGCGGCCAAGGGCCCGTCACCCATGATCTGCAACGGCAGTTCCGGCACGCGCACGGCAGCCGCCAGCAAGGTCATGACGCCTTTTTCCTGGGAGAGCCGGCCGATGAACAGCGCGTACGGCGCAACGGGCGGCGGCGCGGCGGCGGCATCCAGCGTGATCGCGGCGTTGGGTTTGACGGTGATGCGCGCGGCGTCAAAGCCGGCGTCCACCAGTATTTTTTTAGTGAATGAATTCAAGGCGATGTAGCGGTCAATCGCGCGGGTGAACGTGCCGCGGCGCTGGTGCCACCACAAGATCAAGGCATACCAGAGCGAGCAGAGGCGGCTGGCGCGATAGCATTGCTGGCGCACGCCGGCCCAACGCCGGCCTGCGGGGCAATCGTGGCAGATGGTGCCGTTCCGAAAGAGCAGGCCATTGATGCAGACAAAGCGGAAGTTGTGCATGGTCTGCACGATGGGCACGCCGGCGCGGCGCAAGGTCCAATAGAGCGCGGGCGAGATCAGCGGAAAAACATTATGGACCTGCGCGACGTCTGGTTTTTCGCGCGCGACCAGGGCGCGCAGCTCGCGCACCGTGCGCGGGTTGTGGAATGCGGCACAGAACGACCACAGGCGCCGCCAGAAGGGCATCGCGGTGATTTCGGCATTGTCGCGCGTGTAGGTGACGACGCGCTGCCCGTGCGCGCGCAGGAGCGCGACCTCGGCGGCGAAGACCTGGTCCTCGCCCGCGCGGATTTGATAATGATTATGGCAGACCAGAATTGTCACGTGCGCCGGCGGTTCCATCGATAAAGTGATCAGCGGGGCTACTGCGGCACGTAGTCGGCGCATTTGAAGCGCGGGGTGGCGGCCAGCGCCGCCAGGTCAATGTGCGCGGGCATATTGAGATTGCGCTGCGCTTCCGCGAGCAAGGCGGGCCGGCCCGGCGCACCCGCCATGGCTTTGGCCAGCGCGCGCACGGCGTTCAGAATGTTGAGGCGGTTGGCCGTGTTGAAACTGCTTAAAAGGTAGTGCTGGTCGCGCGTTTGCGCGTCACGTTCGATGCGCTCCATCAGATTGGTCGCTTCGGGTGCGACGGCGCCCAGCGCTTGCTGGCGCGGGGTGGCTGCAAGTGCCACACAGCCCTTGGCGCCGACGCACGCGGTATACAACGCCGTGCGGCTGACCGGCAGGGTAACGCCGGCGCCGGTGAGGTCCGCGTCACTGATGCTGACAGGCCGCAGCCAGAGCAAGTACTCCTGATGGCGGAGCAAGGCGGGGTCGTTGACCACCTCCGCATCGACCATCTGGCGGATCGCCAGATAGACAAAGCAGGCATTGCTGACACTGGACATATGCCGGCGGGTTTCCGCGGGTGACCAGCGCGAGGCGACCACGCGCGTGACCCGCAGCTTGTTAATGAACTGGTAAGTGGTTTCGCCGATGCTGAAGGATTCGCGCATGACGGAGCCGTCGCAGGTGGCGACCACAATCAGATCGGCATCGGTCATGAGCTTGGCAAGCGCGACGTGATCGCGGGATCCATCCGCGTTGTTGTCGGCTTGGACTTGTGACCATGCCGCGTCGTCCTGACCGGCCTGCAGAATGGTGTTGGTGACAAAATCACAGGGGGTCTGGTCGGCCACGGCCGGCAGCAGCAGCAACAGCACTGACGTGCCAATGAGGGTGGTGCGCGTGATCATCATGCGTCTCCAAGTCGAGCGAACGGGTGAAGCGTGTTCAAGCAATCTGTGCGGCGATGGCGCGAATATGGGCGGGCGTGGTGCCGCAGCAGCCGCCGATCAGCGTTGCGCCAGCGGCGACCAGCGCCGGGATTTTTGCCGCCATGACCTCGGGCGTTTCGGGGAAGACCGTGCGGCCGTCGACCAATTGCGGCAGGCCGGCGTTGGGGCGCGCCCAGATCGGCCGATCCGTGTGGGCGCGCAGCTCGCGCACAATCTCGACCATGTTCTCAATGCCGTTGCCGCAATTGGTGCCGACCACATCGACATCCGCGGCGGACAAAGCCTGCGCGGCGTGCGCGGGCGTGACGCCCATCATGGTTGCGTAACCGTGCAGGCCCTTGTCAAAGGTCAGGGAGACGACCAGCGGCACGTCCGGCGCGGTTGCGCGCGCGGCTTGCACGGCGCAGAGGGCTTCATTGAGGTCGGTCATGGTTTCAATCACGAGCAAATCCGCGCCGCCATCGAGCAGGGCGTGAATTTGTTCGGCAAAGACGGCCTGCATTTGCTGCGCGGTAATCTCGCCGAGCGGCCGATGGAGGCGCAGACGAGGGCCGCGCCGCCCACGGCCTCCTTGGAGATGCGCGCGCCGCAGCGGTTGAGCTCTTCAACGCGGTCGGCCAGGCCGCCTTTGTTCAAGGTGAAGCGACTACCGCCGAAGGTATTGGTCAGGACGATGCGCGCGCCGGCCGCGACATAGGCGGCGGGTATTTCGGCGACGCGCGCAGGCTGGGACACATTCCACAATTCCGGTGCTGCGCCGGGCGGCAGGCCACGGCGCGCCAATTCGGTGCCCCATGCGCCGTCAAGCACGATGATGGGCGTGGTGTGTACTGTTTGCTGCCATTGGGTTCTGGTCATCCGGGCTCCTCGTGCTATTGACTCGCGTTCAGTTTTGCCGTATACTGTTAATAGTTAAGCATAGCTACTTTATGTATTCCAGCGTATCAGCATACCATATTATGCGTTTGCTCGCAATCGGTGTTGCCTGTGCAATCCCGGTGGCGCGTGCGTCGGCGCGGATGGTGCCGTCACTGGGCGACAACATCCTGACCGCGCGTCTGGCCGGCGTGGTGTATCAGGACGCCAATGGCGACGGGGAGTACACCAGCGGCGAAGGCATGGGGGGCGTCAGCGCGATTATCCGCAGCGGCAAGGCTGCCGTCGCGCTGTGCACCGTCACGGCGGCGGATGGCAGCTACAGCGTGCCGCTGATCGAGGGCGTGTATCAAGTGTGTTTCAGCAGTCCGGCGTTTCCGCAGCCGTTTTTCTATGAGGGCGTCACGGTGCGCGCGGCCCGCGTCGAGCTGCAGCAGCGGGTGCCGCCCAAGTGGCCGGTGCCGCCGGCGCCGGAAGGCCTGGATGCCAGTGACGGCATGTATGACGACAAAGTGGTGCTGACGTGGAACGCCGCGCAGTACGCCGCGCGCTACCGCGTGTGGCGCGGTGAACCGACGGCGCGCCGCAACGACGATGCACCGAGCTGGTCGACGGATGTGTATGCGGCCACGACGTTTGCTGACACGACCGTTGCGGCAGGCACGACGTATGTGTACTGGGTGCAAGCGGGCAACACCAGTGGCTGGAGTCACAGCAGCGACCATGATCAGGGGTATGCCATGACCCATGGCGGCACGTGCAGCGTGCAGGTGACCTCGGCGAATCCCGCGCGGGGCGTGGCGATCAAGGTGGCGCCCAAGGATTTGCAGGGCCTGCAGCACGGCGACACGCCCTTCACGCGCACGTATGCCGCGCGCCAGTTTGTGACGCTGAATGCGCCGCGGGTGGCGCACAGCAATTATTTCCATCATTGGGAGATCAACGTGGACACGCTGCGCGTCGCGCCGCGGGCACGGGTGCGGATGGAAGGCGTGCTGCACGCGCAGGCGGTGTATCTGGATGCGGGGCACTGCACGGTGGTCAAGTACACGGCGCACGCCCGCAAGGATTTTCTGATTGTGCGCGACCTGCAGCCGGCGCTCAGCAATTTGTTTGCCGGCCACCAGTGGCGGATCGGCTTGCTCGATGCCGACACGCAGGCGATCGTGGACGGGCCGCATGCGATGCAAGCGCGCGGTCATGGCGTCCTTTACCAATACAACGGCGCGCGCGGCAAATCGGCGGTGATCCGCTGTTATCCGGGTGAAAACCTGCTGGTCTACCTGGTGTGGAAGAAACTGCCCGCGCGGATTATCGTGGGCGCATGGATAGATGATCCGGCGCCGCGCGCCGCCGCGTCAGATGGTGCAGGCCGCGTTGCGCCGTAGCAGTATGATGACGAACAACGGCGCGCCGAGGCAGG
>JAPLST010000447.1:3753-6478 GCA_026398485.1 bacterium | reverse complement strand
GGTAATCACGCCGACGGGAATTTCGGTGGGCGCCACGCAGGTGCGCGCCAGTGCATCACAGGTCGCCAGCAAAACCCCGCCCATCAACGCACTGGCCGGCAGCACAATGCGCTGATCAACGCCGGACAGCATGCGCACGGCATGCGGCACCAGCAAGCCGACAAAGCCGATCGGCCCGCTGACCGCGACGGCGCCGGCGGTCATCAGCACGCTGCCGACAAACGACCACAAGATCACGCGTTCGACGCGCACGCCGCGCGCCCGCGCCACTTCGGCGCCAAACGCCAATTGATTGAGACTGTGCGCGTGCCGCATGATGATGCCGGCGCCGACGGCCAGGAATGGCGCGACATGCAGGACATCGGCGCAGCCGACGGTCATGAGGCCGCCCATCAACCAGCGATCGACAGTCACCAAATGATAGGGATCCACCAGGTAGCGCACGACCAGCAAGGCCGATCCGCAAAACATATTGACCGCCACGCCGGTCAGCAGCAGGACATGGGTCGCCATGTGATGCAGACGCCGGGCCACGACAAACATGCCGGCGGCCGCCACGCCGCTGCCGAAAAGGGCGGCGAGATAAGGGGTCATGACGAGACTGCCCAGCGACAGCGTCTGCGTCATAGCCAGGGTAGCCGCGGCCGCCAAGGCGCCGGCGCTGGCGATGCCCAAGGTGTACGGCGTGGCCAGTGGATTGCGCAAGAGCACTTGGAAGCTGGCGCCGGCCATCCCCAGCGCGGCGCCGATGCAGACACCCAGCAGCACGCGCGGCATGCGTTGGGTGAGCAGAATATCGCGTTGGGGCGCGCCGGCCGACGCGCTGCGCCATTCACGCCAGACCCCGCGTGGCGTGACGGAGACCGGCCCGATCCACGGCAAAAGCATCAGCGCCATGCCCGCGACCGCGCCGTAGAGCAGCATCACCCGCAGCCAGCGCGCACGCGTGAGCGCCTTATGCACAGGCCAATGCCGGCGGGGCCGCGTTGCACACCGGCATGCGCGGCACAATGACGGGATACGCCTGCGTCGGGTGCCGCAGCACCTCAATGGCCGCGCCGTACACGGCGTGCAGCGGGCCTTCCTGCAGGACGTGCGCAGGCGTGCCCTGGGCGAATATGCGGCCGTTTTGCAGCAAGATGCAGGTATCACTGACTTGGGCGGCCAGCGCCAGATCGTGCGACGCCATGACCACCGTCATGCCCTGCGCGACACACTGGCGCAGCACACGGCAGAATGCGACTTGGTGCTGCACGTCCAACGCCGTCGTCGGTTCGTCCAGCAGCAGGATTTGTGGTTGCTGGACCAGGACGGACGCCAGCAAGACGCGCTGGCGCTCACCGCCCGACAAGGTGGACAAGAGGCGCGCGCGCAAGACGGTGGTGGCGGTGGCCTGCAAGGCCGCGTCGATGGCCGCATGATCGCCGGGGCCGAGAAAGCCCAAGGCGCGGGTATGCGCATAGCGGCCAAAGCTGACGGTTTCCTCAACACTGTAGTCATAGTCGATCGTGACGGTCTGGGGCAGATAGGCGACGACGGCCGCCCAGCCCATGGTGGAATAGGCGTGCTGGGGCAGATCGCCGACGCACACGCTGCCGGTGGCGCGCCATTGGCGCGCCAAGATGCGCAGCAACGAGCTCTTGCCGCAGCCATTCGGCCCGAGCAAGCACAGCAAGCTGCCGCGGGCGACCTCAAACGACAGCGGGCCGAGCCGCCACGCGCCACGGCCATGCGCAAACTGCAATGCCTGCACGACCAGGGCCGCCATCAATAATAGCCCCACTCAATCGCGCCGAGATCGACCCCGTACGCGCGATTGTCGCGGTCGCTTTGGGTTTGGCGGGGGCTCCAGGTGCGGCCGGAAAACATGCTGAACACGGCCGGCGCGCCCTCCGCTTTCATGAGCAGATTGGTGTCCATGTTGGCCTGCCACGCCGCCAGGTCAAGATAGAGCAAGCGCCATTGGCGGTTGGACAAGACGGTTGAACCGATGAGGGCATCATCGAGGTAGAGCGCGACCGGCACCGGCCACGTTTCGGCATCGGCATGGCGGGCGCGGAGATAGACGCGCATGTAGCGATTCTTGACGCGCAGCGGCTTGTAGACGGCCGCGGCCGTGCGCGCGTATTTGTTTTGGAAGGCATCGCGCTGATAGTCATAGATGCCATATTCCAGATAGCGGTCGAGCAGGGTGTACGGCCGCGCCGCATGAAAGAAGCGGTAGCCATCGGTGGCGGCGGCGGCCACTTGATAGAGCCACGCGCCCGCGACGAGGATGACCGCGGCATACACGCCGATGCGCCCGCGCGGATGGCCGCGCAACCAGGCCGCACTGCGCTGCCAGAGCAGCAGTGCGCGGGCCGACAGGGGATGTGGTTCGGGGTCGAAGTTGATCTGGAAATTGCGGATCAGCAAGGCCAGCAGAAAGGCGAACCACAACTGCAGCTCGGCCACATAATAAAAATCGCTGGTGACAAAATTGGCGACATAGGTGGTGCAGAGGGCGATCAGAATGCCGAGCCCGACGAGCTTCCAGCGCCAGGACACTTCGCGGGCGCGATACAACTTCCAGCTGAGCATGATGGCGATGCAATAAATGCCCAGCACGGCTGCCAGGGCAATCACGCCCATTTCCGCCAGGATGTCCAGGTAGACGGCGTGGGTGTAGGCGGTTTTATAGGTGTCTTCGGCCATCTTGGCGTCGCGGTACAATTTGTCAAAGGTA
>JAPLST010000447.1:1434-3688 GCA_026398485.1 bacterium | reverse complement strand
GGTAGTCGCGAATCACGCGCGCGGCCGTGGTCCAATGGTAGAAGCGAAACGCCAGCCATTGGTTGATGGCCGCCCTGTTCAATTGCAGCGTGTTCAGGTTTTCGGTAAAGCGCCGATATTGCGGGGATGACACGACCACCGACAGCAGGCCGCGTTCGGGCGAGACCAGCGCATAGCCAGGCCCGATGAACAGGATCAGCGCGCCCAGCAGCAAGGAGATGGTGCGGACATGTTTGGAGCGCAACAGCGCCATGAACCAAAACAAGAGTGCGACAATGCCCAGCACGAACAGCAGCGAAAACGCGGCCGAGCGGGTCCCGGTCAGCCACAAGCCGGCGCCGACCAGGACGACCGTCAGGAAGAGCAGGATTTTGCGCACCAGCGACTGGGTGGCAATCAGCAACGACAGACACAAGACCAGCAGCGTCGCGAAATAAATGCCGGCGGCATGCGGCCCGTTGAGCGTCGCATTGATCCGCAAAAAATACCAGTTGATGCCGACCCAGCCAAAGCCCGTGTAATATTGATACAAGCCGTAGATGCTGACCAGCGCGCCGGCGATTGCCACCAGCCACAAGACGCGGCGCAGCTCATCGCGGTGGCGGATGGACGAGCACAGCAGGTAGACGGTCAGCCCCATCTGCAGGAATTGCCAGGCGCGGGATTTGCAATAATTGGTGCGGCAGGTCACGATAAAAGCCCGCACAGGCGATGTTGTTGAAGCGCACCCAGCCGATCGGCGTGCTGAGCAGCACCAGCAGGGCCAAGACCGCAAAGCAGGCATCAAACGGGGTGGTGACGAAAAACACCTGGGGCGCTTTGTCGGACAAGGGCACGCGCCAGACGGCATGCAGAAACCATGAGGCGAGCAGCGCCGCCAGCAGGATGAAATTGACACTCAGGCCGGGCCACGGCAGCTGCAAGATGGTGTGCAGGGTGTTGAACAGCGGAATGCTGAAAACAAAGGCATAGATGCACCACATCCAGCGATACCACGAGAGGGTGAACACCAGCAAAAAGCCGGCCAGCACCGCCGTGCGCAGCCATGGCTCAACCTGGTTGAGGTAGCACAAGGGATACCACGCCAGGATGGCGGTTACCACCACGGACGCCAGGAGTTTCCCGAGCAATGCAACGAAGGATGAGCGCGTCATAGGCACCTTGCGGCAAGCAGCATTAACGGCCCTCAACAAAGGCCAGGATTTGGGGAGCAAGCACGCGCCAGTCAAGCTGCGCGGCCACCCAGGTGCGGCCGCGCGCGGCATACTGCGCGCCGCGCGCCGGATCGTGCAGCAATTGATCGACGGCTGCGTCAAAGGCCGCCAACGAAGGCGGGACGACGGCCGCGTCCGCCGCCGCCAGCAGGGCGGGGTAGTCGCCCACCGCGGTCACGACGACCGGGCGCGCGCAGGCCAGGTAATCACCCAGTTTATGGGGAAAGCGGGCGCGGTTCGCCAGCGTGTCTTCGAGCGGCAAGGCGCACACATCCGCGGCCGACAAGTACTGCGGCAAGGCCGCATCCGTGCAGCGGCCGGTGGCATGGAACGCGCGGGCCAGGCCGGCCCGCGCCACCAGCGCGTGATCCGCCGCGCGCGCCTGGCCGACCAGCAGCAACTGCACGCGCGGATCTTTGGCATGCAACGCCGCGCAGGTCCGCACCAGATGGGGAAAGGCATGCCCGTCATAGAGCGTGCCGACGATCAGCGCCTCGTCCGCCAAGCCGAGCTGGCGGCGGGCTTCATCGCGCGGGTACGGCCGCATGGCGCTGGTATCCACGCCTTCGCGCAGCAGGTGCAGCCGCTCGGCGGGGATGCCCAAACCGGCGGCGCGCCGGGCCAGCAGATGGCTGATGACACTCACCCGCTGCGCGCGCCGGCGGATGCGTTCTTCGCGCCAGCGATCCCACGCATGCAACAGGCGCCAGCCGCGAAAGACGTTGGCCGCGCCGGCATACCAATCGCACCAGTCCGACAAGACCACCTGCCCGGCGCGCGCGCCGAGGCAGACCGGCCAGGCGACGTTGGGATGATGTTCAAAGGCGTAGACAACATCATACGCGCCGGTGCGCACGGCCTGCCAACGCCAGGCAATATCCAGCCAGTTTGAGCCATAGCCGGGGATGGCGCGGTAGCCCCAGTGTGGACCTTCGCTGATGGTCACCAGACCGTCGTGGTGCGTCTGCCGGCGCCAGGCATGGTCGGGCGAGACGGTGCAGACGGTGACGTTATGCCGCCCGCCCGCCGCACACACGCGC
>JAPLST010000447.1:0-1427 GCA_026398485.1 bacterium | reverse complement strand
CCCGCACAAATTGTGATTGAGCAGCAGAAGGTTCATGCCAAGACAGGCTGCGGCGCCCTTGCGCCGCTGACCGGCGCCCGCCGCCGCTCGCGGTCCGCCAGATCATAGACAAGGACAATCCCGGGAATCGCCCAGACAATCGCGCTGATATCCAGGGTCGTGAATTCCTGGGTGACAAACGAGGTGATGATATGGAACAAGAAGCACAGCAGCAAGCCGATCATCTCGTTGCATTCACGCATGCCCCGCGTCCGCTGAATAAAGCGCACGCCGGTGACAAACACACTGGTGAGAAACGCCAAAAACGCGCACAAGCCGAAAATGCCGGTATAGCGCGCGATCTTCAGGTATTCATTGTGCGGCGCGACTTCCTGATAGCGATCGCCCGACACATAAAACGAGGAGTCCGAGCCAAACGGCCAGCCCACCCAGGGATGTTCCCGGATGTCCTGCACCATTTGCTGCCACGCATACAAGCGCCATTGGGCATTACCCTCGTTGGGATCCACCATATACTTGATGCGGGAGAGGAGATTGACGTCATAGCGCTCCACGTAATAGCCGCGGGAAAACACCACGGCCAGCAATACCAAGGCCAGCACGGTCAAGACGGTGGCGATTTTGCGGCGCAAGGGCAGGAACCAGAGCAAGCCGGCAATGCCGCCCAGCAAGCCCATCCAGACGCCGCGCGAGGCGCTCATGACCGACAGCACAAAACACCAGATCATGACCAGCAAGGCCGTCATGCGGCCGCGCTCATGAAAGCGCCAGGTGCTGACGATGTACAAGAACGGCATGGCCAGCATGCCGCCGGGCGTGCCGCCCATCATGGACATGGTGCGATAGGGGCTGTTCATCAAGTCCGTCAGCGGATTGAGATGCAGAATATCCAGAAACTCGATGGCGCCCATGACGCACACCACCGCGCCAAAAAAGCGCAGGACGGGCTGCACCTCGTCACGCGTGCGGTAGAGCAGGGGAATGATCAGGGTCATGGCCATGGCGGCAAAAGTGCGGAATTGGTTGAAGGCCGCCTCGCCAAAGTCGAAGACTACCACGCCGCGCACCAGCGACACAACCGCGAAGACCGCAAAAATGATTTCACTCAGCTTGACGCACGACCAGACCGGCCGGCAGCGGTTGAGCAGCGCGCCCAGCCCGAGGAAGACCAGTGTGATTTCACAGAACTTGATGTTGACCGTGCCCAAGACCGTGTAATTGCCCAGACTGAACGTGCGCGAGGGCTCCAGCAAACTGAAAATCAAGAAGTACACCAACCATTTTGGTCTGACCAGCGCACACACCAATCCTGCCAAAATAAATACTTCGATAAGTAGTTTCATAAGTTCCGACTCCATAAGAGGATCGCGCATAAGGCTATCCATTGACATGATAGGCATGAAAAATGTTCGTGGCGCTGTTCACGT
>JAPLST010000401.1 GCA_026398485.1 bacterium | reverse complement strand
GGGGCGGTCTGCGTGATCGGCGTGGCC
Organism: bacterium; assembly: GCA_026398485.1. GTDB lineage: Bacteria > Auribacterota > UBA3054 > UBA3054 > JAPLST01 > JAPLST01. The sequence goes on along the minus strand of JAPLST010000401.1, from coordinate 2,060 downwards.
GCGATCTTCGGTCTGCGCGCGGCGCAGCAGACGGCCCGGCTGCAATTCCTGAACGGGCAGTCGCACTTCGGCATTGACACCGGCGCCAGCTACGCCGGGCCGGACACTTCCTGGCGCGCCGTGCGCCGCAATGCCGTGCAGGCCGTGGCCGTCACCCAGCCGGTTCTGCGCCTGCAATGGCGCGCCCTGAACGAGCGCGCTACCGCCTGCGCGCAGGATTTTTCCGTGTGGATCAACGACACCCGCGTCGCGCATACCCGGCTGAATTCGTTGCAGGTGCATACCTTGGATTGCAATGTGGCCGCGTTGCAGGGAACGGTGGCCCTGATCAGTTACCGTGCGCAGCGCACCTTTCAGCCGTGGCATGAGGGCTGGTTTGTGGATGCGCGTGCCAGCGCGGCCCTGGTGCGCGAGCCGCAGTGGCTGGCCGGCGCGCCGTCAAATTGCCCGCCGGCGCGCGCAGAAAACGGCACGCCACGCGGCCTGCCCGGCCTACAATAAGCAGCCTGCAATCGCCGCCGCGCAAAACGAGGCTAATGTTCCACCCACAAGGGCTTTGAGCGCCATGCCCGCCACATCCGCCCGGCGCGTTGGCGCCAGCGTGCTGTAGGCGCCCAGCAAGATCGCAATCGAACCAAAATTGGCAAAGCCACAGCACGCGTACGTCGCGATCGTGACGGCACGCGGGCTGAGCGTGGTCAGCTGGGCTGCCAGCGCGCGGTAGGCCATCAATTCGGTCAGAAACACCTTGGTGCTGAGCAGTTCGCCGACAGCGTGCGCATCGCGCGGCGGAACGCCCATGAGCAGCGCCAGCGGCCAGCCCACATAGCCAAACACCTTTTGCAAGGTCAGCGACGACCCGCCGCACCAGCCCGCGCCCGCGCTCAGCAAGGCATTGACCAGCGCCACCAGCGAGACCATGGCAATCAGCATGGCGCAGATGTTCAAGGAGAGAAACAGGCCGTCGCGCGCCCCGATCATCAGTGCATCAAAGGTGTTGTGGGCGCGTTCTTGCAGCGCCAGGTCGCGCGGGATTTCTGACAGGATCGCGCCGGGCTCGGCCGGAATAATCATTTTCGCAATCACCAGCGCCCCCGGCGCCGACATGACACTGGCCGTCAGCAAGTGCCCGGCGCTGATGCCGAAGCCGATGTAGACCGCCATGACCGAGCCGGCGATGGTGGCCAGGCCCGCGACCATCATCGCCATCAGTTCCGAGCGCGACATGGTTGGCAGATACGGCCGCACGCACAGGGGCGATTCGGTCATGCCCAGAAAGACTTCGGCGGCCGCCACCAGACTCTCGCGGCCACCCGTGCGCATGACGCGCTGCATCAACCAGGCCATGCCGGCGACCACATAGGGCATGATCCGCCAGTGATACAAAATCGACATCAAGGCCGAGAAGAAAATCAGCGTACAGGTCACGGTGATAAAAAAGAGGAACCCCGACTGGGTTGCCAGCGACCCGAAAACAAACTCCGCGCCGGCCTTGTGCGCGTTGATCACAAACACAAATCCGGCTTGGATCCACTCTATTAATGTTAGGCCAACGGTAGTCTTCAGCACAAAGACACACAGCAGCAATTGCAGCGCGACGCCACTGATGACTGTCCGCCAGCAGATGTCGCGCCGCCGTTCACTCATCAGCCAGGCAATGCCCAAAAACACCACCAGCCCCAGCGCACTCATGCCGCGCAGCATCATGGTATTCACTCGACGATCTCCAGGCGCACATCCGTGAAATCACCCGTGCTGACCACGCCACCATAGCCCATGTGCACCAGCACCAGCGCCGTCCCGGTGACTTGGTTGGTAAACACCAGCTCGCGCTTCCACCAGTCATTGAATTCGGACGTCCAGACCAGCTGGCGCTCCGGCCGCGCTGGCAGATAAAAGGCGATGCGCCCGCCAAAAATCCGGTTCGAATCATTGGTGCACATCGAGCGGACCGAGCCCGCCAACCGGTAGATTTTGTTCGACACCACCCCCGCGGATTGCTGCACGCCCACCAAGAGCGCCTTGGGATTGGCAATGTGCAGCGCGTTATAGCTGCCCAG
>JAPLST010000095.1 GCA_026398485.1 bacterium | reverse complement strand
GGGCACATCCCGCAGATCGAGGAAATCCAGGATATTGTTGAAAAGACGCTGATCGAAAACGGCCATGCCAAGGTGGCCAAGGAATACATCTTGTACCGTGCCGAGCGCAAGCGCCGGCGCCAAAAAGACAAGCGCTTTTCATCGCGCCCGTCCGACAATATTCCCTGGTCGAAAATCTGGCATGTGCTGGATTGGGCCGTCGACCATAATCTGCATACCATCGCCGCGCTGAATGCCCGCCTGGTCAAGGGCGAGTTTACCCAGATCGTGCAGGAGTCGGAAGCCGCCTACGAAGAAGACCTTGACACCGTCGCCGATGCCATTGCCGAGCGGCAGCGCGAGCTCAAAATGGTCATGATTTGCGGCCCGTCCTCCTCCGGCAAGACCACGACGACGATCAAGCTCGAGCAGCGCCTGCAGCGCATGGGCTTGAAATTCACGGCCTTGAATGTCGACAATTATTATTTTAATCTGGATGTGCATCCCAAGGACGAGTTTGGCGATTACGACTTCGAGACGCCGCAGGCACTGGATCTGGCGTTGATTAACGAGCACCTTGAACAGTTGAGCGACGGCAAGCAAGTTGCCATTCCCTTTTACAATTTCAAGACCGGGGTGCGGCAATTGAATCACACGCCCATGAAGCTGGAAGACAAGGCTATTCTGCTGATCGACAGTTTGCATGGCTTGTATCCGGCCATGAGCGCGGGCATCTCCAATGAGAAAAAATTCAAGCTGTATCTTGAACCGCTGCTGCAGATCAAGAGTGCCGACGGCCATTATGTGCGCTGGACCGACATTCGCATGATCCGGCGGATGTTGCGCGATTCGGTGCAACGCTCGTATAATCCGCAGCAAACCCTGGAGCATTGGCACTATGTCCGCACCAGTGAATTGCGCAACATCATTCCCTACAGCAACGCCGCCGACTATATCATCAGCAGCGCCATGCCCTATGAGCTGGCCTTGTATCGCGCCCGCATGCTGGCGTTGTTTGCCGCATGGGAACAGGAATATCGCGGCAACCAGCTGCGCGAAGATGCCTACCGGCGCGCGGCCCGCATCCATGCCCTCCTGAAAAGCGTGGAACCGATGGCCGATGATGCGGCCGTGCCGGCTGATTCGGTGCTGCGCGAGTTTATCGGCGGGAGCTGTTTGAAGTATTGAGCCGGGCCGTTAATTTCTTGCGCCGCGCAACAAATTATTGAGCAGCAGTGTAGAACAAGCGGCGCGCCCGCGACCGCGCTGCGCGCGTTGCTGCCCGTAGCCGACGCACGGCGTGCGGCGTGCAGCACATATCGCGGAACGCCGTTAAATTCTCGTGCGACACGATAATTTATGGTTGCAGAGCGGCGGTGCGGCGCGCAGCACATGACGCGGAACGCCGTTCCGCGGCTACATCTCACAAAATAGCCGCCGGCGGGATCACCGGGGCGCAACAGCAAAAACCAGCCGCCTGCACTGACCCCGCCTTGCCCTTGACAATTGCATAAATCCACAGTATAATAATATATACCTTTTATATAATGCCGATTTTATTGAACCAGATGATGAAACATTGCTTGCTCCACCAGATTGTGATGGTTTTGTTCGGTTGCCTGTATGTCCTGCCGACATGCGCCGCGCCGATCATGCTTGAACGTGGCGTGCTCACGCCGCTGGCGAACAGCCGCGGCGCGAATATTGGTCTGGGCGACCAGGTGCTGACGCGCCGGCTGACGGCCTTGTATCTGGTGCAATACGCCGGGCCGGTCGACGCCGCGCAGCGCACCGTGCTGGCGCAGCAGGCGCGCGTGTGCGGCTATGTGCCGGTGCATGCGTTTTTGGTGGAGGCGACGGCGGCGCAGATCAAGCAGATCGCGGCAGATCCGGCGGTGACATGGGTTGGCGCGTACGATGCTGCCTGCAAAATATCCGGGGAACTCGCCACACTGCGGGCGGCGCGCCGCGCGGGCATGCATGCGTGCATCCTGTCAATTCTGGCCGTGGACGACGTGGCCGAGATGACGGCGCGCATCGAACGCCAAGGTGGGACGGTGCGCAACGTGACACGCGGGCTGGACTGTGTCAGCCTGCACGCGGACGTGCCGCTGGCGATGTTAAGCGACCTGGCGCAGCAGGCGGCGGTGCAATGGATCGAGGCCGCACCGACACCGGGGCTGTTCAATGATGTGGCGGTGCAGGGGCCGCGCATGAACGTGCAGCCGGTCTGGGGCGCGCCGTACAATCTGACGGGAAAAGGCCAGGTGATTGGCCACGCCGACACCGGCCTTGACATCGGCACCAACGACTACCGTCTGCATCCGGACTTCACCAATCGCGTGCGGGCCGCATTCGCGCTGGGCCGCGTCAACGACTGGAGCGACCCCACCAGCGGGCACGGCACGCACACGGCCGGCTCGATCATGGGCAATGGCTCCGCCTATCAAAACGGGCGCTTTCGCGGCACGGCGTACGAGGCGGAACTGGTGCATCAATCGTTTCAGACCGCGTCGGGCGGCATTGCGCTGCCGGCCACACTTGGCGAATTGTTCATCCAAACCTACACCAACGCCGCGCGTATTCACTCGGACAGTTGGGGTGATGTGTCGGCCGGCAATCGCGCCGCTTACACGCAATGGTCGCGCGAGGCCGACGAATTCATGTGGCTGCATCCGGACATGCTGCTGGTGTTCGCGGCCGGCAACGAAGGCACGGACGCCAACGGCAACGGTGTCGTGGATCCCGGTTCGGTGGCGCCGCCCAGCCCGGCAAAAAATGTGCTGACCGTGGGCGCGGCCGAGAACGCGCGCCCCGCCGGCTCGGGCGGCTGGTCGGCCAACACATGGGGCAATCTGTTCAGCACGCGCTTCATGGCGTACCCGCTCAACCAAGACTTGGTCTCAACCCCGTTTGTGGCCGGCTATCCCGGCGTCGCCGCCATATCCGGCCGCGGGCCCACCGCGGACGGACGCGTCAAGCCGGATATCATCGCGCCCGGCACCGACATCATTTCAAGTCGCTCGCGCGCCACCAGCAGCACCGGCTTCGGCTTGTACAACAATGACTACATGTTTTACAGCGGCACCAGCATGGCCACGCCGTTGAGCGCCGGCGCCGCCGCGCTGGTGCGCCAGTTTTATGCCGAACGCTACACGCCGGCGATCACGAACCCGGGTGCCGCGCTGGTCAAAGCCACGCTGGTGAACGGCGCGCGGTCGTTGTCGCCCGGGCAGTATGGCGCGGGCATCTATCGCGAAATTCAGGCCACGCCGCGGCCCAACAGCGTCGAAGGCTGGGGCCATGTCAACATTGCCGATTCATTGTTCCCGACCAATGGCCGGCGCGTCCTCGCGTATGAGGCGCAGGCCGGCACCAACGGTGAAACCCATGAGTATCAAATTGTGCTGGCCGGCACGAACCGGCTGTGCGCCACGCTTGCCTGGACCGATTACCCGGCCACGCCCGGCGTGGGTATCAAGCTGGTCAACGATCTTGATCTTGAGGTTGTCTCGCCCGCCGGCTTTGTGTTCTACCCGAATCGCCTGATTGGCGCGGACCGCACCAACAATCTTGAAGGTGTTGACCTCGACCCGGCCGGCCAGGGCACATGGACGGTGCGCGTGCGCGCCTACCAACTGCCGCAGGCGCCGCAGCCGTATGCGCTGGTGCTGCGCGAGGACGCGCCGCAACCCAATCCGCAAACGTTTCAGATGATCACCCACGAGCCTGATCTGATCACCAACCTGACGCCCGTCACGGTCAATGCGATCGTCACCTGGAATGCCGGCGGCATCTCAAATGTGTTGCTGCACTGGTCGGTGAACAATGGCGCGTGGAACGATACCACCATGCTCATCCGTGATCGGCGCATTTACGGCTATTGGTACACCAACATGATTCCCGGCCAGCTGGTCGGCGACACGGTGCGCTATCACCTTACTGCTTTGTGTTATGACGGCAGCACCGTCGGCAGTTGGACCAACAGTTATAAAGTATCAGGTGGCATCTATTACTGCGCGCTCAACGGCGGCAATGTCGCGCCGTTCGACACCTGGGCCACGGCGGCAACAGGCCTCGCGTATGTGGTCGCGTTTGCGCCGGCCGGCGCCAAGATTGTGTTGAGCAACGGCACCTACATGGCATCCGCCATCAATATTTTCAACAAGTCATTGATAGGCGAGGCCGGCCCGCGCGCCACGATTATTGACGCCGCGTTGAATAACTATGGCGTCGGCGCCACCAATGCCCTGATCAGCGGCGTGACCGTGCGGCGCGGCTCTGCGGGCACTTATGGTGCCGGCCTGCGCGTGAGTGATACCATGGTCAGCAACTGCATTGTGTGCGACAACATCGGTCTTTCATTCGGCGCCGGCGCCTATTTGGTGCGCTCCACCATGAGCGATTGTGTCGTCAGCAATAACACGGCCAGTATGTGGGGCGCGGGTGGCGTTCTGTTGGATTCCGGGAACAACTTGCTGCGCTGCGAGATCGTCAACAACACTTGCAAGACGCTGGGCGGCGGCATCGGCTGCGTCGCCGACGCGGTCAACAACATCATTCGCAATTGCAGTTGCCTGCGCAATCGCGCCGACGGCACCGCGTACGCCGGCGGCGGCGGCGCGTCCTTGACCGGCTGCCTGGTGTACAACTGCCTGTTTGCGCAGAACAGCGCCGGCAAGAGCGGCGCACTCGGCCTCGACAACTCGACCTTGTACAATTGCACGATCATCAGCAACCGCTCGACGACCGTCTCCGGCGGCGTCACGTTTTTCAAGAACACCCCGGTGCTGAACAATTGCATTGTCTACGCCAACACGCCCGACAATTATTATCGCGACACCCAGTATTCGCCGGCGTACACGATCACCTACACCTGCACGACGCCGCTGCCGGGCGGCACGCGCAACCTCGCGGTCGATCCGCAATTTGTCGACATGGGCCGCGCGGATTACCATCTGCAGGCCGGCTCGCCCTGCATCAATACCGGGCAGTACGCCGCGTGGATGGCCGACGCGACTGACTTGGACGGCTCGCCGCGCGTGATGAACGGCGCCGTCGATCTTGGCTGTTATGAATTCGGCACGTTCCGCGCCGACGTCGTGGCCGCGCCGGCCGATGGCGTGGCGCCCTTGCAGGTCGTGCTGGCCGCGCAGGTCGTCACCACCAACACTGGCGCCATCTATTATTGGTGGGATTTCGACAGCGATGGCAGCAATGAGTATCAAGGCTTGAACTGCGCCGTGGCCACCAATGTGTACCCGACCGGCTGGCACACCGTGACGATGCGCCTCGACGATCTGCTGGGCACCACCCGCACGATTGTCAAGCCGGACTTGGTCAAAGTGTTTGTCACGAATGTCTATTTTGTCGCGCCGGCCGGCGCGCATGTGCCGCCCTTCAGCACCTGGGCGACCGCGGCGACCAACGTCGAGGCGGCCGTGGCACTCGCCTACGACGGGCAGACAGTCTGGCTGGCAAACGGCACCTACCGGCCGGCGGCACCGATTGTCTTGGCGCGGCCGATTACTCTGCGCAGCGTCAAGGGCGCGGCGGCGACAATCCTGGACGGGCGCAACGCGCGCCGGTTGCTGACCTTCAACGCCAATGCGCAGGTCGAGGGCGTGACGCTGTATCGCGGCCGGGCCGACTATGGCGGCGGCGCCTATTTCAGCAGCGGCGGCATCCTCAGCAGTGCGATCATTTCCAACTGCACCGCCGTAACCAATGGCGGCGGCGTTTACATGGCGAATGACGGCACCCTCGATCATGCCCTGGTGACCGGCTGCACCGCCCTGAATGGTGGCGGCGCCTACCTCGAGTATAATGGCCTTGTGCAAGACTGCGTGATCGACGGCAACCGGGCCATTTACACCGACAACACCGGCATTGGTGGCGGCACCTATTGCCTGCAAGGCGGCACGGTGCGCAATTGCCTGATCATGCGCAATTATGGCAGCTGGTTATGCGGCGGCGCCTATGCCTATTACAGCATGCTCCTGGAAAACTGCACGATTGTCAGCAACGACTGCTTTGCCACCAGCTCGGGCGTCGGCGCCGGCAGCCCGTCCATCATCCGCAACTGCATTGTCATGTACAACAAGACCAACGCGAACACGCGCCAGATCACCGGCCTTGGCAACGGCAGCTCGATGATGTACAACAATTGCAGCGACACCAACATGGTCAACTGCCCCGCCAGTCGCGGCGGTAACATTGACGCGAACCCGCAGTTTGACGATTGGAGCGCGCGCGATTTCCACCTACTGCCCACTTCGCCCTGCATTAACACCGGCTCAAACGCTTTGTGGATGACCACGGCCTTGGACATTGAGGGCAATCCACGCATCTACAATAGCATCGTGGACATGGGTTGCTATGAATATGTGCCGGAACCTTTGGGCGGTGTGCTGGCGTTGGTGCTGCTAATGGCAGGCGCGGCCAGGCGGAAAGATTGGTAATCGATTGGAAGGATGGAATGGTGGATGAATGGATGGTGCAGCGGCAGCCGATTACTGATCACTGATTACTGATCACCGGGCAGATGCCCGCATCCCATAACTGTATGGCTGCATGCAGTCACTCCCCCACTTTCGTTTGACTTCACAATGGTTGAATCGTACAATAGTGCCCAGCACCATGACGCAGCTCATCACCATTATCGCGCCGCCCCGCCGTTGGCTGTCCGTCAACTGGCGCGAGTTGTGGCGCTATCGTGATTTGTTCATCGTCCTGGCGTGGCGCGATATCAGTGTGCGCTACAAACAGACCGTGTTCGGCGTCGCCTGGGCCGTGTTTCAGCCGGTCAGCGCCATGGTCATCTTTACCTTCATCTTCAATCGCGTTGCCAAAATCGAGAGCGGTGACTGCACGCCCTATCCGGTCTTTCTCTACACCGGCATGCTGCTGTGGCAGTACTTCGCCGGCATTCTCACCAAGGCCAGCAATGCGCTGGTCGCCAATGCCTATCTGCTCCAGAAAGTGTATTTTCCACGCGTGATCATTCCGGCCACGGCCATCGTGACCGGGCTGGTGGAGTTGGGCATCGCCGCAGTGGTGCTGGCCGGGCTGATGCTGTGGTACGGCTGCACGGTACATTGGCTCGGCCTCTTGCTGCTGCCGCTGCTGCTGCTGATCACCATGTTGGCGGCGCTGGGCTGCGGTCTGTTTCTCAGCGCCGTGCATATCAAATACCGCGACGTCGGCCATGCGCTGCCGTTCCTGATCCAGATTCTGATGTATGTCACGCCGGTGATTTATCCGGTCAGCTTGCTGCAGAAGTATCCGGTCATTCGCCTGCTGATGTTGTGGCTCAATCCGATCGCGGCGGTGATTACCGCGGCGCGCGCCGGCTTGCTCGGCCACGCGGCGGTGGACTGGACAGCGCTGGGCATTGCCGCGGTGTCAGCCCTGGTGATGTTCATCGGCGGTTTGTGCTATTTTCGCAACACGGAGCGCTATTTTGCAGACTTGGCCTGATAATTCATCGCGGCGAAAGAATTACTAAGCATGTCCACGCCCGCCATTACCGTTGCCGGTCTCAGCAAAATGTACCGGATTGGTGCGCCGCGCGAACCGTACCGGACGTTGCGCGACAGCGTCGCCGGCGCGGCCGCGCAGGTGGTGCGGCAGGTTGCGCGCATGGTGACGGGCGCGGCGCGCCACGCGCGCGGCAATGAGGAACTGTGGGCGCTCACGGAGGTCAGTTTCGAGGTCAACCAGGGTGCATGCTTCGGGATCATCGGCCGCAATGGTGCGGGCAAGACAACCCTGCTGAAGATTCTCAGTCAGATCACGCCGCCAACCGCTGGGCAGATTATCTGTCGCGGCCGTGTCGCCAGTTTGCTGGGTGTCGGCACGGGTTTTCATCCCGAATTGACCGGGCGCGAGAATATTTTCCTGAACGGGACGCTACTGGGCATGACGCGCGCCGAGGTGCGGCGGAAATTCGATGAGATTGTCGCCTTTGCCGAGATCGAGCGCTTTCTGGAAACGCCCGTCAAGCGCTATTCGAACGGCATGTATGTGCGCTTGGCGTTTGCCGTTGCAGCCCATCTCGAGCCGGAAATTCTGGTGGTGGATGAAGTTCTGGCGGTGGGCGACACGGCCTTTCAGAAGAAGTGCCTGGGCAAAATGGAAGATGTCGCCAGTCATGGGCGCACGGTCTTATTTGTCAGCCACAACATGGCGGTCATTACGGCGTTGTGCAAGCAGGCAGTCTTGCTGGAACACGGCCGGGTGGCCGCGGCGGGCCCCGCGGATGACGTGGTGCGTGCGTACCTGGCCACAGCAGCGGCAGCCGGCACATCGTCCCGCGCATGCCAGCCGATCGCGCCGGCGGAGCATGACGCCGCCTGGGGCGGCACCAGCCGCATTGCGTTTCGCGCAATCCGCCTGGTGAACAATGCCTATCCGACCTTCACGGTGCATTGGAAGGAACCCCTCACACTCGAAGTCGAATTTGCGGTGCAGCAGCCGGCGCGCAATGTCGTGTTCTCCGTGACGGTCGCCACCCTCGAGGGGGTCGGCATATTTCGCGTGCATAGCAATGACCTGGGCGGGCGCTTGTTTTCCTTCGAGCCGGGCATCCACCGGATCAGCCTGGTGATTGAAAATTCGCTGCAGGCCGGCAATTACCTTATCGCGCTGGGCAGCGCCACGGCAATGGGCAATGTGCCGCTTGCGCACGTTGCGAAAGCGGCCGGGCTGGAAGTGCTGGATGTGGCCTTGGGTGAAGAAGTCGCGCCGCAGCGCGGCGGGCAGTTAGTCAACGGCGCGGCCTTGTGGTCGGAACCGGTGCAGTGCTGAGGCTGGCGCCGTGTTGATGCTTCCCGCGCCGCGCAGGCCTGCCGCGTCAGGCACCCCGCAATAGCCGCGCAATCAAAAACGCCATTTCAAGGCTCTGCACATAATTCAAGCGCGGGTCGCACGCGCTCTGGTAGCGCAGCCGCAAGTCGTCGCGCGTCACGTCGACCGCGCCACCCGTGCATTCCGTGACATCGTCGCCGGTCAACTCGAAATGCACGCCGGCCAGATGACTCTGGCTGCGCACATGCGCCGCATGCGTCGCGCGCAGTTCTTCCAGCACATCGCTAAAGCCGCGCGTCTTGCGTCCGTCCGCCAGCGTGATCGTGTTGCCGTGCATCGGGTCGCAACACCAGGTCACCTGCCGCCGCGCCGCGCGCACCGCCCGGGCCAGCCGCGGCACGGTCGCCGCCACCTTGTCCACGCCACAGCGCGTGATCAGCATGATGCGGCCGGCCTCGTTCTTCGGGTTCAAGCGGTCGAGCAGCGCCAGCAACTCGTCCGCGCCGCAGCTCGCGTCAATTTTCACGCCGATGGGATTGGCGATGCCGCGAAAATACTCGACATGCGCGCCGTCCAGCGCCCGCGTGCGATTGCCAATCCACAGCATGTGCGCGCCGTGATTGTACCAGCGGCCGCGCGCGGCGTCATAGCGCGTCAGCGCCTCTTCGTACTCGAGCACCAGCCCTTCGTGCGACGTGTAAAAATCAATCCGCCCCAGCGTCTCCGGCCGGATCCCGCCGAAACTTTCCATGAAACGAATGGCATTCAAAATCTCTTCGACAGTCTGCTTGTACTCCGGCCATTCCGGCGTCTGCTCGATCGAATGCAGATTCCACGTATAAGGATAATGCAGATCGGCAAAGCCGCCGTCAATCAACGAATGGATGTAATTCAAGGTCATGGCCGCGTAATGATACGCCAGGCGCAGCCGCGCCGGGTCGGGCGTGCGCGCCGCGCGCGTCGCCGCGCTGCCATTGACAATGTCGCCGCGGTAACTCGGCAGGCGCACCCCGCGCACCAGCTCAAACGCATTGCTGCGCGGCTTGGCATATTGCCCGGCCAGCCGCCCGATCCGCACCACCGGCTTGCGCGCGCCGTGCGTCAGAATCACGCTCATCTGCAAGAGGATCTTCAATTGATTCATGATCGCCGTTGCCGTGCAGTCGGCAAACTGCTCGGCGCAATTCCCGCCCTGCAAGATAAACGTGCGGCCCGCGCCGGCTTCCGCCAGGTGCCCGCGCAACCGCTCGATCTCGCCCGCCACGACCAGCGGCGGATACGTCTGAATCAGGGTGCGGACGCGCTGCAACGCCCGCGCATTCGGATATTCCGGTTGCTGCGCCGCCGGCTGCGCGCGCCACGTCGCCGGTTGCCACTCTGCTTTTTTCTTGTGCTGCTGCTGTTTCATATCCGCCATTATACATATTTGCGACATTTATTGCCGTGTGCGG
>JAPLST010000249.1 GCA_026398485.1 bacterium | reverse complement strand
TGACCATGCGCACCTTCCATATCGGCGGCACCGCCAGCGCCGAAGCGGCCGAGCCGTACCACATCGCCGACAAGTCCGGCCGCATCAAGTACATCAACGTGCGCATCGTCGAAACCAAGGAAGGCACGCGCGTCCTGAACAAAAACGGCTACCTCGCGATCAATGACAATGACGGCAAGGAAATCAAGCGCTATGCCCTGTCCATTGGCGCCTTGATCACCGTCAAGGATGGCGACCAGGTCAAGAAGGGCGTGCGCTTCTGCGAATGGGATCCGTACAGCATCAACATCTACACCGAGAAGCGCGGCTGCGTCGAATATCATGAAGTCATTGAAGGCGTGACCATGACGCGCCAGCGCAACGAGGCCACCGGCCGCGTTGAGACCGTCATTCTTGAGCCGCGCGAAAATCTGCATCCGCAGATCATCTTGAAAGACCCCGACAGCGGTGACACGATCGGCTATTACCCGATTCCGGCCAACGCCCACGTGGTCGTCGACAACGGCCAGATTATCGAGGCCGGCGAGATGATCGCCAAGACCCCGCGCAAAGCCACGACCACCAAGGACATCACCGGCGGTCTGCCGCGCGTCGAGGAGTTGTTCGAGTCGCGCCGCCCGAAAGACATGGCCGAAATCGCCAAGATTGACGGCGTGGTCGAGTTTGCCGAAGGCTTGGTGCGCGGGCACCGCAAAGTCATTGTGCGCAACGAGACCACCGGCCAGAAAGTCGAGCATTTGATTCCGCTGGCCAAGCACTTCACCGTCACCCGCGGCGAATTTGTGCGCAAGGGCCAGCAGCTGACTGAGGGTTCGATCAACCCGCAGGACTTGCTGGATATCTGCGGCGTCAAGGACTTGCAGCGCTATCTGCTGAATCAGATCCAGGAAGTCTACCGCTACCAGGGCGTTGAAATCAATGACAAGCACATCGAGTGCGTCATCCGCCAGATGCTGCGCAAAATCGTGGTGACCGACCCGGGCGACACGCGCTTCCTCTACGACGATGTCCTCGAACGGCGCATGTTCGAGCAGGAGAACCGACGGGTCCTCAAACTCGAGCCGCCCGGCCGGCCCGCCAAGGGCAGCCCGGTGCTGCAGGGCGTCACCAAAGCCGGCCTGAGCACCGCCAGCTTCATCGCCGCCGCCTCCTTCCAGGAGACCACCCGCGTCCTGACCGAAGCCGCCTGCACCGGCCGCACCGACTTCCTCCTCGGCTTCAAGGAAAACATCATCATGGGCCACACGGTCCCGTCCGGCACCGGCTTCACCACCGCGCGCCTGCGGCGTGGCTTTGAGGGCTTGGATGAACTCTACATGGGCCGCATGTCCGAAGGCACCGGCTTTATCGGCGCCGAGGAAGAAGAAGAGGAAAGCGCGGCCATGAGCGACATCGAGAACATTATTCAAGGCGTCTCCACCTACTCGGCCAGTCCGCAGGAAGCGGAAGAGGAAGCGGAGCCGCGCAGCTAACCAGCAGTTCACGCAAGGAACCACACCCATGCCAACGTTCAACCAGTTAATCAAATGCGGGCGCAGGCCGGTCAAGAAAACCAACAAGGTGCCGGCCCTGCAAGGCTGTGCCCAGCGGCGCGGCGTCTGCCTGCAAGTCACCACGCGCACGCCCAAGAAGCCCAACTCGGCCTTGCGCAAAATCGCGCGCGTGCGCCTCTCAAACGGCCATGAAATCACCGCCTATATTCCCGGTGAAGGCCACAACCTGCAGGAACACTCGATCGTGCTGGTGCGCGGCGGTAGGGTCAAAGATTTGCCCGGCGTGCGCTATCACATTATCCGCGGCGTGCTCGACACCAGTGGTGTTGAAAATCGCAAACGCAGCCGCTCCTTATACGGCGCCAAGCGCCCCAAAGCCAAATAATATCCGCTTCAACGCATTCACCTTTTGATCTCCACCCGCCATGGCACGACGCAGACGAATTACCCGACGTGAAGTTATTGCCGACCCCAAGTTTAACAACCCGGTGGTCGCCAAATTTGTCAACAACCTGATGTGGGACGGCAAGAAATCCACGGCCGAATGCATCTTCTACAACGCCCTTGCGCAGGCCACCAAAATGGTCTCCGGCAGCAGCGAAGTAGAGGTGCTGACCAAGCTGATGGACAATGTCCGCCCGATCCTCGAAGTGCGCTCGCGCCGCGTGGGCGGCGCAACGTACCAGATCCCGGTCGAAGTTCCCCAGCACCGGCAGGACGCGCTGGCAATGCGCTGGCTGATCGGCTACGCCCGGGCCCGCAAAGGCACGCCCATGGCCAAGGCCCTCGCCCAGGAATTTGCCGACGCCTTCAACAATCAGGGCAGCGCCATCAAAAAGCGCGAAGATACGCACAAAATGGCCGAGGCCAACCGCGCCTTCGCCCATTATCGCTGGTAATGCGCGCGCCAGTCAGCGTTATGTTCCCCGCCTTGCACGTGCGGCATTGATCGTCGCAACGCTCCTGCCGGTCACCCCGGCAGGGGCGTTGTTTCCTTGACCAGTCAGCCGCTGTTCGCCTCCCTTTATGTCGCGCGTTCGCCCACTCGCTGTGCATGCCATGGGCATACTCTCCAACCACCCCTCGTTGTTTATGCAAACGGCCCGCTCCTGCTTCCTTGTCTTCTTATGCGCTGGCGGGGCCTGCACCGCCCAGGCGCTCTACGACCCGCCTGCCAATTATTACACCAATGCCACCGCCAAATACGGCGTCACCTTGAAAAGCGCGCTGCATGCCATCATCGCGCCGCACCTCGTCAAAAGTTATGACGATGCCCGCACGATCTTGCAGGTACTCGACGCCGACCCCAGCAATGCGACGAAAATCGTGCTGGTCTATTCCGGCTTTTCGGTGAACAAAACCTGGGATAGTGGTGTCACCTGGAATCGCGAGCATCTCTGGCCGCAGAGTCGCGGCGTCAGCACCGGCCCCGGCTCCAGTGATCTGTTCAATCTCAGACCGTCCCATCCGGATGTCAATTCCGCCCGCGGCAACAAGTGGTTTGACAACAGCAACAGCAGTGATGCGGGCTTCAAGGCGTCTGCCCATGCCTCCGCGCCGCTCTGCAGCACGGACAAGGATTCATGGCAGCCACGCCGCGTCGAGCAGGGCGACATTGCCCGCGCCTTGTTCTACATGGATACGTGCTACGACGGCAGCGAACCCAACACCGTTGATCTTGAACTGACCAACGTGGTCACGACCAGCAGCCAGATGGGCATCTTCTACACCTTGATGCAATGGCATCTGGCCGATCCGGTCGATGACATTGAGCGGCGCAGGAACGACCTGATCTACTCAAGTTATCAAACCAACCGCAACCCGTATGTCGACCACCCCGAGTATGTCCAGATGGTGTACGGCGTGCCGGAGCCGACGCTGCTGGCGCTGGTGGCCGCGCTGATCGTGCTCCGCCGCCCGCCACACCGCATGGCGGCGTGAAGCGCTTGGCGAAATCAGTGATCAGTTTTCAGTTTTCGGTTGCGTGGCGTCTTCGCCAGATGAGTAGTTTTTCGGCCATAATAATCAGACGCGCCGCGTGCGTCCTGCCCGTCGCCGCCGCACGGCGTGCGGCGTGCAGCACATATCTCGGAACACCGCCTGCGCAGAGACCCCCACGACCTTGCGTCGTGGGTGAATAAGATTGAAGAAAATCCGGCCGGCTGCCGAAGGGAACGCGGCACGCCGGTGCCGCTGATGGTAGGCGGGATTTCCATATCCCGCTAAATTCTCTCGCGGCGACTGATTTCATGGCGCGGCCAATGATTACACGCGGCTTCCGTCAGATGCTGCGATTCGGCGATCGCAGCTACCTTCAGCCGATCCGGTGATCGGCGCTCCCTTCGCTGCACGGCGCGCAGCAGATAGCGCCGAACGCCTGCGCAGAGCCCCCGGCGTCGCAACTGCATGCCACGCGCGGAGCGCGTGGCGTACATTCGTGACCGCACGCTCCTTATGCCGCACGTGGTTCAGGTCGGATACTCAGCGCCGCGCATCGCGCAGCCGGCTGTGCGGGTGATCATATCTTGCCCTGCCTCGCGGTGGGCACTTGCAATCGGCGCGGAATTAGCGTATTCTATATCGGTAATGATACCGATACCATTCACCCAATGAAATTCGGATGCACAGCCATGCCACACGCCCAGACCAGCCTGCAGGATGACGGGACATTCATGCTTGAACAGTATCACCGGGCTGCGCCGTTTGCCAGTTTTTTGCCGGGGATTGCCGGCGAGCTGGGCGTGCCCATCTGGGTGTTTTACTGCAATCGCGGGCAGGCGATCACCAGCTTTGGCGTGCGCGACAAGGACGGCGCCATCGCCGAATTTCATCCGGCCGACACCGCCTATGCGCGCGTCTTCAGCGACGGGTTTCGCACGCTGGTATGGAATGGCGATCATTATTACGAACCGTTGCGCAATGCCGGCGCGGGCGCGGGTGGCACCCAGACGATGCAGGTGCGCGCCCACGAGCTTGAGCTGGGTGAGGAAAACCCGGCCGAGGGCTTGCGCACGACCGTCATTTATTTCACCCTGCCGCATCTGCCGCAGGGCGGGCTGGTGCGTTGGGTGACGGTGACGAACATCGGGCGGCGCGCGCGGCGGCTGTGCATTGCCGACGGACTGGCGCGCATGACGCCGGGCTGCGTCCGGGATGCGACGATGAAAACGATGAGCAACACCAAGGCGGGCATGATCGAGACGCGCGGCATGGCGCGCGGCGTGGTGTTCAGCCGCTCCCGCGTGAAATCATCGGATGCCGTCACCTTGGATTTTGCGACCACCGGCAATTATCTGGTGACGCAGCCGCTGCACGGTGTGCGCGGCGCCGCGCGCATGCTGGGCGACCCGCGTCTGGTATTCGGCGATGGCGCTGACTTGGGCGAGCCGCGTGCGTTCATCGAACAGGCCGGCGTATGCCGCGGCACGCAGCGCGAGGTGGGCTACATGCCGTGCGCCTTCGCCGCTTTCGAAACGGAGCTTGCGGCCGGCGCGGCGTGCGCGTGGGTCAGCATTATCGGGCATGCGGCGACCGAACGCGCGGCGCTGCAACTGCGTTCAATGGCGGGTCGGCCAGGCTGGCTGGCGAAGCGCCGCGCGGAAAACACGGACCTGATTGCCCGCATTCAAGACCGGCAATGGACGGTGACGTCGTCGCCGGTGTTTGATCATTACTGCCGCCAGACGTATCTGGACAATGTGCTGCGCGGCGGCTTGCCGGTCAACCTTGGCGCGCAAATATTCCATTTGTATTTTCGCAAGCATGGCGACATGGAGCGCGACTACAACTGGTTCACGCTCGACCCGGCCTATTATTCGCAAGGCAACGCCAGCTATCGCGACATCAATCAAAACCGGCGCGCGGATGTCTTGTTCAACCCGGCGGTCGGACTGACCAATGTGCGCACATTTTTCAATGCGCTGCAGGCCGACGGCAATAATCCGCTGACGTATGAGGGCACGGCTTTTCAGGTGGCGGAGGAAGACCTGTGCGCGTGCGGCGCACCCGGGAACGCCACCGAGGAGTTGCAGCAGGTGGTGCGGCAGCCGGTCACGCCCGGGCGTCTGGCCGCGTTTGCCGTGCAACACCATCTGCCCGTGGCGCCCTTTCTTGAGCGCATTCTGGCGCATGCGCGCCGGGTTGACCGCTTCGGCGGCAGCGACGGATACTGGTCGGATCATTGGACGTACTGCTTGGACTTGCTGGTGAATTATCTGCAGGTGTA
>JAPLST010000351.1 GCA_026398485.1 bacterium | reverse complement strand
CAGCAGGACAAAGAGCACGTCCAGCGTGGCCGGCATCCAACGCATGAGCATGGCGCGCAACGTGTCGCTGGGCACCGCGCACGCGCGCAGCCACACCAGCACCGCCGCGCCGGCGGTAATGCCGCAGGTGACCACGCTGGATATCATCAGCCATCGGCTTGGTTTCATACTACTCCGCAAGGGTTCATGGCAAAATACTGCTGAACATTGTACGACCTATTGCCCCGCGCGTCAAATCGGCTGTGGTGCCCCACTGAAATGTCGCTATATGGTCAAGATGCAGTCCAAGCCAGGCGGCTTGGCCACTATTCGGTATTCGGTAATCGGTGTTCAGTATTCGGTGAAGAAGCAAAGGCGGCAGTCCAAGCCAGCTGCACCGTACATGCTGCACTAGCCGTCCCGCCGGCGGCGTGGACGGCTTTATAAATCAATGCGCCGCGCATGGATTTTATCAGCAACGGGGCACGCCGCGGATACTGTGCAGTCCAAGCCGGGCGGCTTGGCCACATCAGCAGCATCACCGTGCCAGTCATGCGGGCAGAACCCGGCATGGCATTGACACAGCCCGCCAATTCTGCTATTCTCTCTGCATTGCGCTATATTTCTGCCATAATAAGAAACTTGCCATACCCATGAACCGTTCTTCGCTCACCCGCTACGCGTGGCTCTCGATTGCCGCGGCCATTGTCACCATCGTACTCAAGAGCGGCGCGTATCTGCTGACCAATTCGATCGGCCTCTTGTCCGACGCGGTCGAGTCGCTGGTGAACTTGCTGGGGGCGACCATTGCCCTGGCCATGCTCATCATTGCCGCCCGGCCGCCCGACCGCGAGCATCACTACGGCCACAGCAAAGCCGAGTATTTTGCCAGCGGCGCCGAGGGCGTGCTGATCCTGCTGGCGGCCGTGAGCATTGCGGTGGCGGCGGTGCATCGCATCCGCGCGCCGCAGCCACTCGAGCAAGTGGGCGCGGGGCTGGTGGTCTCGGGCGTGGCGTCCGTGATCAATTTGGGCGTGGCATTGGTGCTGATGCGCGTCGGCAAGCGCCACGAATCGATCACCCTCGAAGCCGATGCGCACCACCTCTTGACCGATGTCTGGACTTCCGTCGGCGTGATCGGCGGTATCGGCGTTGTGGCGCTGACCGGCTGGCAAATATTGGATCCGCTGCTGGCCATCGCCGTCGCCGTCAATATCACCTGGACCGGGTTTCGCCTCATGCAGCGCTCGGCCCTGGGCTTTATGGACACCGCCTTGCCGCCGCGCGAAGAGCAGCTCATCGTCCAGATTCTCGAACGCTATGACCAGCAGCACGGCATCCGCTATCATGCGTTACGGACGCGCCAGGCCGCCGGCCGCCGCTTCGTCTCCGTCCACATCCTGGTGCCCGGGCGCTGGACCACCCACCGCGGCCATCACTTGGCGGAGAACATCGCCGCGGATATTCGCAAGGCGCTCGCCGGGGCGACGATCACCACGCATGTCGAGCCAATCGACGATCCGCTCTCGTTTCAAGACATGGAGATTGAGACGTGAGCGTGACCGCGTTGGCTTACTAATGAAAAGCACTTACTTGTTGTCATGCCAGTTGTGGCCGCGGGCGCTGACCGCGGCTGCAGAAGCCGCCCTCACCGCGGGCGGCTACAAGGACGATGCAAAGTAGAAAGCGCTCTCATTAGTAACTAGTCAGGATGGGTAAATGGATACAATTGTATTGATTGTACTGGGCCTGCCGCTTTATTTATTCTTTGCTTGGCGCTTTGTGGCGGCGTGGCAAAGCTATCGTGATGGCATCGCGGACCCACAGAATTCACCAGTGAATTACTTGGCGTCCAACGGTATTGTGTTCTGTGTGCTGCCGTTGGTATTGATATGGTTTACGCAGCCATGGTCGCTGATTCTGCACGGTTTCTTTGCCATCATGTTCTGCCTGGGTCTCTGGCATCTGTACTGGTGGTACAGATTCAGGCAGTTTCGGAAGCTTCAGTAATGGTAGCCGTGGGCGTCTGCTTGGAGTCCCGTCCCGCCAGCGGCGTGGAGCGCGGATGACCACGGCAGACCAGCCGCCCTCAATGCGGTCGGCCACAGTGTGGCGATGCTGCAGCGTCACCGCCAGGAAGCAGGCGTTGCTAACGGTGCACCACGAAGGGCCCCAGCACCAGCAGGTCCGCGCCCGAGCGCAGAAAAACATCAACGGCCTCGGCCGGCGTGTTGACCATCGGATCGCCATGAATGTTCATGCTGGTGTTCAGCACGGCGCCGACACCGAGGCGCGCGCGGACGGCCTGCAGCAGCTTGGCATACGCGCCGCCGCGCTCGTCCACGATCTGCGGCCGGCAGGTGCCATCAATACTGATTGCCGCGGCCAGCGCGTGACGGCCTTCGGTGGTTGTGCGATAGGCTTCGGTCATGAAACGATTCGGGCTGCGATAGTTTTCGAGCAGGCGTGGCGCGTCGACCGCCAAAATGGACGGGCAGAAGGGCTGATACCAGACGCGCTGCTTTAATTGCAAATTGAGCCGGTCGCGCAAGGCCGGGTCGTCAGCGCGCGTGAGAATGCTGCGATGGCCCAGTGCGCGCGGGCCGAATTCCATTCGGCCGTCAAACCACAAGACGGTCTCGCCGCGCGCCAACGCGTCTGCGGCGGTTTCCCACGGCGCTTCCGCGCGTTCATAGACGCAATGGGCGGCAGCGAGGGCCGCGGCCATGGTTTCTTCGGCACAATCCGGTCCCAGAAAAACGTCATCGAGCGCGGCGCCGGGACATTGATACAAGCGATTGCCAAGTGCCAGCGCGGCGCCGACCGCCAAACCACCGTCGCCCATGTGCGGAAACACAAACAGGTCGCGCACGCAGTCCAGCTCGCGCACCAGCATGTTCACTTTGACATTCGATGCCACGCCACCGGCGAGACAAACCGCGGGAATGCCCGTGCGCGCCACTGCGTTGCGCACCAATTGCGTGACGAACACTTCCAGCGTGCGCTGCGCCATGAAGGCAAATTGCTCCGAGGGCACTTGGTATAAAAGCTGGGCAAGCGCATGGTGCAGGCGCAGCGGCCCAAATCGGCAGCGCACCGTCAACTCGTCGCACGTGAACCAGGTCAGCATCGGATTTTGCGCATCCGGCACTGGCAGGGCATAATTGGCCAAGGCCATGACTTTGCCCTCGTCCTCGAGTTCGCGCATGTTCATCAAATTGGTGACATGCTCGAAGAAGATACCAAGCGAATCGTGCCCGCGCATGTCCGCAAGGTGCTCAAGGCGCGGGGCGCGCCAGACGCTGACCGAACCGGAAATGCTGTCGCCAATCCCGTCGAGTGTCAGCACCGTTGCATCGGCGAAGCCGGAGCAGAGCGCAGCGGTGGCAGCATGGGCCTCGTGATGCGCGATCCAGTGCAATGGCGCGGTCACGCCGCAGGCGCGCAAGTCGCGCCGCACGAGGCAGGCGCCCAGCGCGCGCGTCGCCGCGCCACCCGGCACCAGGGTCAGCAAGTATTTGCTATATTTCTTGAGCCGCGAAAACATGGTCGGTGGTGTGCGCCGGCGGCGCAGCGCATAGTATTGGTTGCGCAAGCCCGGCGCGATGCGCGTGAGTGTCTTGGCGACATCCCAAGTCGACAGCGCAACACCGGCAATGTTGTCTGCGCGCACACCGGCCACGTCAAGGCAGCACGCCACGGACTGCCGTGGAAAACCAACGTCGAGTTTGCGGCGCGTCAGGCGTTCCTCGTTGACCGCCGCGACAATGTGCCCATCGCGCAGGATCGCCGCGCCGGCGTCGTGGCCGTCCCAAATGCCCAGAATATATGGCGAAGTCGTGCTCATGAATGATCAATGCCACAGATGTTGTGACCAGTACAAAAGGCGGCGGGGTGTGCCGTAGAAATGGTATGCGGCGCCGCGGGCGATATCCTGTAGCGCCGCGGGCAGATGCTGAAAATCAGCTTGGGATGCGCCGGCGCGATCGGCCGGATCGAGTGCCTGTTGCAAGCGACTGCCGGCGAAGGCGGCGGCGGCATAAAATTGCGCAAAGTCGAGCGGCAGGCGCGTGGCGCCCGCCACCGTTGCGCGGGCACGTTCGGGTGTGTCGCCCGGCAGGCCGACAATGAAGTGCCCGACCGTCCACAGTCCGGCACGCCGGGCCATGTGGATGGCCGGCGCGACTTCCTC
Source organism: bacterium (assembly GCA_026398485.1). Classification (GTDB taxonomy): domain Bacteria; phylum Auribacterota; class UBA3054; order UBA3054; family JAPLST01; genus JAPLST01. The sequence goes on along the minus strand of JAPLST010000351.1, from coordinate 1,651 downwards.
GACATTCACGCGCTTGCCGCATTGATCCAGCACTTCCTGTGACAGCGACTCGATGCCGAACGACAACATGCGGCAGCCAGCGCCGCGCATGGCGCGCAGCATCTCGGCGTCAACCGTGTCCACGCGGCTGGCGGCCGACCAGCGGACGCGCAGCGCGCGGCGTTGCAACTCTTCGCACAAGGCCATGACGAACGGGCGATTGCCGGTCAGCGTCTCGGCCCACAACAAAAAATCGCGCACACCAAAATCGCGCACATTGCGCTCGAGTTCCGCAACCACCGACGCGACGCTGCGCGTGCGGACGCGCGTGCCGTAATATTGCTGGGTGGTGCAAAACGTGCAGGAGTACGGGCAACCGCGCATTGGCGCGACCAGCAACAAACGCCGGCGCAGCAGGGGCAGGCGATAGCGGCGCGGGTCAATGCATTCCCAGCGCGGGAACGGCAAGGCGTCCAGTGGTTCAATAAAGGGGCGTGCAACGAGGCTGGCGGCGCGCGTCATCACGCCGGGAATGCCGGGCAGGGGCACGCACGCGGCGCACGCGGCGACGCAATCACGCACGCTGTATTCCGGCTCGCCGGCGACTATCGCATCAATGCCGGGATGCGCGGCGAAAATCTGGGTGGCGCAGGCGGCCGCATACGTGCCAATTAAAACGACGGTCAGTGCTGGATTGATGGTTTTCAACATGGCGGCGAATGCGCAATCGCAGGCGCCGGTGTCATTGCCGACGGCAACAACCGCGACCTGGGCCGCCGCAGCCGCGCGGCGCAAAACAGCATCGGGTAGTCGCTGCACCGCGCCGTCCAGCAGGCAGGGTACATGGCCGGCGTCGTGCAGCACGGCGGCGCAGTATGCCAGGGTCAGCGGTGGCCAGGCCGTGCCCCACAGGCGCGTGGCCTGCGTGCAGCGGCCTTCGCGCACATGCGCCGCAGCGGCCGGCGGATTGATCAGTAGGATTGTCATCTTTTGACGGCGCGGCTGAAAAACAGATGTTTGAACAAGGAATGCAGATACCAGAACCAGGCGCGGCTGACGCGGATGCACGATGTGCCGTGCAAGCGGCGAAACTCATGGGTGGGCACTTCCGCCATGCGCCAGCCGCCGCGCAGCGTCTTGATAATCATCTCCTGCTCAATGGTCGTGCCGCGATCCGTCAGGTTGAGTTGGCGCAGCACATCGGTGCGCACGGCGCGAAAGCCGTTCTGCGAATCGCTCAGGCGCGTGTGGAAAAGATGATTGATGCAGGCCATGGCGAAGGCGCTGCCGGCCAGCCGGACAAATTCGTCAAAGCCGCCGTGCAACTCGCTGGAGCCGCCCAGCAGGCGCGAGCCGGTGACATGATCCGCCGTGCCGTGCATGATCGGCGAAATCAAGGCGGGAATCATGCGCGCGTCGTGCGAGCCGTCGGCATCCATGAAGACAGTGATCTCACGCGTGACATGCGGCAGCGCGGCGCGCAGCGCCAGGCCTTTGCCACGGCCGGCATCGCTGATGACGCGCGCGCCGTGCTGCCGTGCCACGGCGGCAGTCTCGTCGCGGGACGCGCCGTCAACGACCAGGATATCGGTGCATACCTCGCAGACGCGCGGCAACACGGCCGTCAAATTCAGTGCCTCATTGCGTGCGGCAATCACGACTGTCACGCGTT
>JAPLST010000414.1 GCA_026398485.1 bacterium | reverse complement strand
TCAATTCGGCAATGTTGTTGGTCGCCTCACCAAGATACTCGGACATTTCCTTGACGTGATCCTTGAACACCAAGACCACGCCGCAGCCCGCCGGGCCGGGATTGCCGGTGCACGCGCCGTCGGTATACACCTGGATAACGCCGGCGTCTGGCGGAGGCACCGTGCTCACATCTGCTCGGAGACCTTGCGCATCAGCTCTTCGTCCATGTCGAAGTTGGAGTACACGTTCTGGACGTCGTCTATTTCTTCAATGCTTTCGATCAGGCGCAGGATGGCGGTGGCCTCTTTTTCGTCGGTGATTTTGACGGAAGAGGCCGGCAGCATGGTGACCTCGGCGCTGACCGTCGCAATCTTGTTCTGTTCAAGCGCCTGCTTGACGGCCTCGAAGGCCTCGACCGGCGTGGTGATTTCATACACTTCGCCGCCGGCCTGCACATCTTCGGCGCCGGCATCGGTGACAATGTTGAAGAGCGTTTCCTCGCTGGCGGCGGCGTTCTCAATCGTGATAAAACCCTTGCGATTGAACTGCCAGGCGACGGCGCCGGCGCCGGCCATGCTGCCATTGCGGCGGTCGAGCGTCGTGCGCACTTCGCCGGCGATGCGATTGCGGTTGTCGGTCAGGATCCGGATCATCAAGGCGACGCCGGCCGGGCCGTAGGCCTCGTACATGATTTCCTCATAGACGACGCCGGGCAGTTCGCCGGTGCCCTTCTTGATCGCGCGGTCAATATTGTCGGCCGGCATGTTGGCGGCCCGGGCCGCCAGCACGGCCGTGCGCAGGCGCGGATTCATCGCCAGATCGCCGCCGCCGACTTTGGCCGCCAGCGTGACTTCCTTGGACATCCGGCTGAAAACTTTGCCGCGCTTGGCGTCAATGGCCGCTTTCTTGTGCTTGATCGTCGCCCATTTTGAATGGCCACTCATACTCGTTCCTCTGCGTCGTTCGTTACGGTGCGTGAGTCATGCCGCCGCGCCGTTCAGCGTCAGTTGCAGCTCATCGCACAATTGTTGAATTTCATTGCGGCTGGTGGTCGCCGTCCCCGTTTTCCCAACCACGATGCCGCCGGCAATGTTCGCCAGTTGACAGGCCGGCCACAACGCCACGCCGCCGGCCAGGGCCGCCGACAGCACCGCGCAAACCGTGTCGCCCGCGCCGGAGACATCATACACATTATGACTTTTGGCCGGCCCGCAGCGCTGCACTTGGCCGTCGCGATTGCACAACGCGATGCCCTTGTCACCCAGCGTGATGACCACCTGCTCGAGGTCGTGCCGCTGCAGAAACGCCTGCGCGATTTCGGCCAGATGCTCGGGCGCGTCGGCGCTGCTGAACGGTGCGCCGCTCAATATCCGCGCCTCCTCGAGATTGGGCGTCGCGACCGTGCCGCGATACCGGATGGCATGATAGCGATTGGGATCGACAATGATCGGCACTTTGACAAACTTGATCAGGTCAAAGACTTCGTCGTGGATCAGGCCCTTGTTATAGTCCTGAACGACAATCGCGTCGCAGGCCGGCAGGGCATGTTCGAGCGCGTCGGCAAAGCCGGACTGGCGCACCGTGGCGTGCGTCAGAATCGTGTCCCAGTCGACCCGCACGACATGCTGTCCGCGCGCCAAAATGCGCGTCTTGCGCGTCGTGCGCGTGTTGGGCGCGACCATCAGGTAGGTGCAGTCCACATTCTGGCGCTCGAGCAAGCCGCGCAAGTGCTGGCCGTCGCGGTCGTCGCCCACAATGCTCAGCATGATCGGGCGCGCGTCCAGCGCCGCCAGGTTCATCGCCACATTGGCCGCGGCGCCCGGCATGTCGGTCTCGCGCACCACGCGCACGACCGGCACCGGCGCTTCCGGCGAAATCCGCTCGACCTCGCCCCAGACATAGTGATCCAGCACCACGTCGCCGGCCACCAGCACGCGCTTGCCTTTGATCGCTTCCAGCGCGGGCAGCATTAGTCTTCCTCGTGCGTGCGCGACTTCTGGTACGCCTCGATCACATGCAGGGCGGTCGTGTGCGGCACCTCGGCATAATGCGCGCGCTCCATCGTGAACGAGCCGCGCCCGCCCGTGATCGAACGCAACTCGCCGCAGAATTTGAACATTTCCGCGTGCGGCACATTGGCCTTGATGACCTGCAACGCGCCGCGCGTGTCCATCCCGGTGATGTGCCCGCGCTTGCCGTTCAAGATCCCGTTGATGTCACCCATGTACTCTTGCGGGCAGACTATTTCCACATGCATGATCGGCTCGAGCAAGACCGGCTGGGCTTTCTCAAACGCCTGGCCAAAGGCCTTTTTCCCGGCAATCTGAAAGGCAATGTCCTTCGAGTCAACCGGATGCTCCTTGCCGTCATACAGCTCGACAATAATATCCACGACCGGGCAGCCGGCAATGACCCCGCCACTGATCCGCGAGCGGATGCCCTTGTCAACACTCGGAATGTAACTGTTGGAGATCACCCCGCCCACGATTTTGTCGACGAATTCATAGCCCTTGTCGCGCTCGTTGGGGCGCATCCGGATCGCCACTTCGCCAAACTGGCCGGAGCCGCCGCTCTGCTTCTTGTGGCGATAGCGCACATCGGCCGTGCCGCGGATCGTCTCGTGATACGCGACTTTCGGCAACGCCGTCACCACCTCCACCTTGAACTTCTCCTTGAGGCGCTTGAAGACCACATCCAAATGCACATCGCCCAAGCCGGACACCAGCAAGTCATGCGTCTCGTGGTGCCGCTCGACAATGATGGTCGGGTCCTCATCGCGCACGCGGTGCAGGCCCTCGGCCAGTTTTTCTTCGTCGCCTTGCTTGGCCGACTGCACCGCCAAGGTCAAGACCGGGCGCGGAAATTGAATCGGGGCGAAGGTGACGCGCGCCGTGCCAAGGGTGTCATTGACATGCGTGTGCTTCAATTTGGTGACGGCCACGACATCGCCGGGCGTGGCCTTGTCGACATGCACCTGGTCCTTGCCCTGAATGATCAGGAGATCGCCGAGGCGCTCCTTGTGGTTGCGACTGATGTTGTGCACTTCCGAGCCCGATGAAATCGTGCCCTGATAGACGCGGAAATACGTGATCTGGCCGACAAACGGGTCGGTGACGGTCTTGAACACGCGCGCCGCCGACGGCAGCGTCGCGTCCGGCTTCAACGCCTCGCCCTCGGCCACCGCGACCGGCCCGCGATCCTTCGGCGACGGCAGCACGTCCACCATCGCGCCCAGCACCCGGTCAATCCCCAGCTCTTTCGTGCTGGCGCACACCACCACCGGAAAGACCCGGCAGGCATTCACCGCCGCGCGCAACGCCGGCGCCATTTCCGCCACGCCCATCTGCGCGCCCGCCAGATATTTTTCCATCAAGACATCGTCCGTTTCGGCCACGGCATCAACCAGTTTGGTGTAGCATGCATTGAACAGGGCCGGATCCGCCTCGCCCGCCTGATTGGGCAGCAGCTCGACCGCCCCGCGAAACCCGGCCGCCATGCCCAGCGGCGCGACCAGCGGCACGCAGCCGCTGCCGAACGTCGCCACCAACGCGTCCATCGTCTCTTGAAACCGGGCGTTGTCCTTGTCGGCCTTGGTGATCACGATCATGCGCGGAATGTTGTGCAGCGTCAGCAATTCCCAGATTTTTTGCGTGCAGACTTCAATGCCGTGCAATGCGTCGACCGTCACGATCGCCGCGTCTGCAATGCTGACCGCCGCCACCACTTCTCCATAAAAATCAGCATAGCCGGGCGTGTCGCCCAGGAAAATATTGTGCCCGCGCCAGGTCAGCAGCAAATTTGAACCATGAATGCTGAGCTGCCGCTCCTGCTCCTCCGGGCTGGCATCCGAAACCGTGTTCTTGGTGTCAATCGCGCCCAGGCGCGAGGTCACCCCGGCCGTGTGCAGCAAGGCTTCGACCAGGGAGGTCTTGCCCGACGCCGCATGGCCAACCACCACTACATTCCGCACAGAATCCAAGGGCACATCCTTCATTACCATCTCCCGTGTTGCGCCGCGTGGCGCCGCAGATTACAAGAACGGTTACAAGAACGGTTATTACAGCAGCTAATCATAGTAGCAAAAAGAGCGCGCATTTTCAACTGCCCGACGCCGGCGGGTGCACGGCGTAAAAGTTGCAAAGTCGAGTCAGGCGACTTGGTCGAGCAAGTCTAGGCGCGTGAG
>JAPLST010000040.1 GCA_026398485.1 bacterium | reverse complement strand
GGCTGTCGCTGACAATCCGCCCGTCATGAAAACAGACAATCCGGCCGGCATAGCGCGCACTGTCCGGCTCGTGCGTCACCAGCACGACCGTCAGGCCCTGCCGGCGATTGCACTCTTGGAAGACACTCATGATTTCGATCGAGGTGCGGCTGTCGAGATTGCCGGTCGGCTCGTCGGCCAGGACAATCGAAGGGTTGACCACCAGCGCACGCGCAATCGCCACGCGCTGTTGCTGCCCGCCGGAGAGCTGATTCGGCGCATGCCCGGCGCGATCCGCCAAACCGACCTGCGCCAGGGCGGCGGTGGCGCGCCGGTGGCGCTCGCGCCCGTGGGTTTTCGCATACAGCAACGGCAACTCGACGTTCTCCAGCGCGGTCGTGCGCGCCAGCAAATTGAAACCCTGAAACACAAAGCCGATCTTGTGATTGCGTACGCGCGCCAGTTGGTCGCGATTCAGCGTGCTGGTCTCAATGCCCTCAAGCCAGTAGCGGCCCGACGTCGGCCGATCGAGGCAACCCAGCAAATTCATAAAGGTCGACTTGCCCGAGCCGCTGGCGCCCATGACGGCGACAAACTCGCCCGGCGTCACGCGCAAACTCACATTGCGCAAGGCATGCACGCGCTGCTCGCCCATGACATACACCTTGTTGAGCTGCTCGATGACAATCGGCGCCGGCGCGTCCGCCGCGGCAATGCTCATGCCGTCACCGTGGTCCGCGCCCGCCGCCTTGCGGGCCGGCAAAGGGGTTGACGGTCGCGCGCGCGCCGGCGGCGCTTGCCGCGGCATAACCGGTGATCAGCGCGTCGCCCTCGGCCAGGCCTTGCACGATTTCCGTGCTGCTGCCGTCGGTCACGCCGGTCTGCACCGGCGCGGCGTGCGGCGCGCCGTTGCGCAACACATACACACTGGGCTGCGCGGTGCTCGGCGCGCGGGCCGTCCCCGGCCGCGGGCCCTCACCGTTGCGCGCCACCGCGGTGTTCGGCAGTTTCATCCGCAACGCCGCGTTCGGCATCACCAGCACATCCGCGCGATTGCTGACCATGACCGTCGTGCTGGCCGTCATGCCCGGCCGCAGCTGCAACGCATCATTATTGACACTGATGATCGTGTCGTAGCTGACCACATTCTGCACAATCACCGGCGAATTGCGGATTTGCCGGACCGTGCCAGTGAAGACCTGTTCCGGATACGCGTCCACCGTGAACGTGACGAGTTGCCCGACGGCCACTTGGCCGACATCGGCTTCGTCAACTTTTGCCTCGATCTGCATCTTGGTCAGGTCGGCGGCGATGGTAAACAGGACCGGCGCTTGAAACGAGGCCGCGACGGTCTGGCCGACATCCACCGAGCGGGTCAACACGGTGCCGTCCACCGGCGAATATATCGTGGCGTGCTGCAAGTCAATGTTCGCGCTGTCGAGCAACGCCTGGGCCTGCATTTCATCCGCAACGGCCTGGTCGAACTTGGCCTGCGCGTCATCCAGCTCGGCCGAACTGGTGACTTTTTGCTGCGAGAGCGTCTTCTGGCGCTCAAGCGTCGCCTTGACCAAACGCACATTGGCCTTGGCCTTGGCCAGCGTCGCGGCCGATTGCCGCACGCGCACGATGAACGGCGACTGCTCCAGTTGCGCGACCACCTGGCCGCTGGTCACGACCGAATTGTAGTCGGCGTGCAAATCCTGAATGCGCCCGCTGACTTGGCTGCCGACAATAACGGTCGCCACCGGATTGATCGTGCCCGACGCGCTGACGGTCACATTGATCTCGCCGCGGCGCACGGGCGTCGTCGCGTACGCCGGCCCGCCGTTCTGCGCCGTGCGCCCGCGCCACCACCACGCGCCCGCGCCCAGCAGCGCCAGCAGTGCCACCACCACTATATATTTGATCATCTTCATCCTTGTAATGTCATGCATGCCGGCGCAGTACTGCGGGCAGACCAACATTTCTCCATATAAGTAATGAGGGTCTTTCCGAAGAAATATTGTACCATTTCCACCCAGATGCGGCCTTGCGCCGTGGGTGCATACGATCCCGCCGGCCTGCTGCCGGCTTGTTGCTGCAAAGCGGGAGCGACCTCCGTGTCGCGAATCTGC
>JAPLST010000004.1 GCA_026398485.1 bacterium | reverse complement strand
GGTGGGCTGTCCGCGCCGCCGCGTGGCGTGCTTCCGCCGGCGTGTCCACCTGCTCGATCGTCATGGCCATCAGTTCGGCATGGGTGTAGCCAAGGCGCTCGCAGGCCAGCGGATTGGCGGCCAGTATCCGCTCCTGCTCGTCGTGGATGAAGATCGCGTCGCCGGCATTCTCGAATATCTGCCGGTACTTTTCCTCGCTCTCCCGCAGCGCCTCCTCGGCCTGCTTGCGCATCAGCGCCGTGCCAATGTGCGCGGCGATGCCTTCCATCAGCGCAATCACCTCGGGCGTGAAGCAGCCTTGGCGCTGGTCGTTGAGATGGATCAAGCCGATAATCCGGTCCTGGTTCCGAATGGGCACAAGGGCCATCGAGGCATAGCCATGCCGCATGCACTGGTTGCGGGGATGCAGCCGCGGATCCTGATTTACCGGCAGGCTTAGCAACGGCAGGGCATTGTTCGTCCAAAAGCTGCCCCCGCGCGTGAACAGCGGATGGCGCGGGTCGGTCTGGCCGGAAATGACCAGGCCACAGGTGCATTCCAGACTGACGTTGCCGTCGCTGTCCCGGCACAAGCCGCCATCCGCGGCGTGCGCGACCAGCGACGTTTCCGTGGCCAGAAAATCATCAGAAAAACCGGCGTGGGCAATATACGGGAAGTCGTCACCGGCTTGCAGGCGAATGCCCACGGCAGCGCAGCCGGTCTGCCGTTTTAGCACGTCGAGGACGCGCTGCACGGCATCCGCAAACGCGCCCGGCTCGTGTAATAGCTGCAGGACTTCCCGGCCCGTTTTCTGATAGGCTTCCACCTGCTTGCGCGCGCTGATGTCGCTCAGCACGATCCGGCAAACCGGCGCGCCGCAGGCAGCCTGCCCGGCGCCTGTCGAAGGTTCTTGCGCGATGCTGGCCGCCAGATGCACCCAGACTGGCGTGCCGTCTTTTTTCACCATGCGCAGCTCGCAGGCCTGCGGTGCGCCCGTGGCAACAAGCTGCTGGCGGTGCCGGTAGTAGATATCCTCGTCTTCTTTGAGGATGAAGTGGGAGAAGATCGGCTGCGTGGCCAGCGTGCTGCGGACGACGCCTAATAGTGTCGCGGCGCTGAGGTTGGCCTCTAGGATCAGCCCCGTTTCGCTGACCGTGACATAGCTCACCGGCGCCAAGTCGTACAAGTCGAAATAGCGCGCCCGTGTCGCGTCCAAGGCCGCGTGCGTCCGGCGCAACTCCTCATTCTGCAGCTCCAGCTCGATCTGGTGCGTGCGCAGCTTCTCCTCGACTTGGCACCGCTTCTGATGCTCCGCCGCCTCGGCCAGCGCACGCATCACGGCCGGCACCAGCCGGTCAAGCCGTTGCTTCAGCACATAATCGGTCGCGCCGCGCAGCACGCAGTCCACCGCCTGCTCGTCGCCCAGCGTGCCCGAGATCAGGATGAAAGGTACCTCGCGCTGGTGCGTGCGCGCCAAGGCCAGGGCGGCCATGCCATCATAATCCGGCAGGCGGTAATCCGAAAGGATCAAGTCAAAACGGGTCTGCGCCAGTGCGGCCTCGTAGTCCGCACGGTTAGACGCGATCCGCAGCTCAAAGGCCAGGCTGCTCTGCTGCAGCGTGTCGCGCACCAGTTCCACGTCGCGCGCGTCGTCTTCAAGATACAGAATCTGCACCGGGGTAGTCATGACGGCCTCCTCTATGGTCATAGCGGCAGGGTGCGCCGCAGCGGACGGATGCAGCCCGGTGGCGGCTCGTTGACCACCGCCCAAAATGCGCCCACCAATTTCACCGCCTTGGGCATCTTCAGATCCAGCAGCACGACGGCCGGATTGCCGGCAGGCCGGGTGGCGAACGAGCCGCGCCGCTGCAGAAAATCAAGCGCTTCGGCGCCGTCGCGCACGGCGACGACCTCGTTGGCAAGGTTGTGTTGCGCCAAGGCGTCGAGCGTCAACTCGGTGTCGCGCGGGCTGTCTTCCACCAGCAAAATGCATTTCAGGGGGATGGTCATGGGAGACTCCGGGGTTCAGGGTTCAGGGTTCAGGGTTCAGGGTTCAGGGAATGCGAATATCGAATATCGAACAAGGAATGTAGAATAATGAAGTTCTGCACAGATACTTCGACCTTCGATATTCCTTGTTCAATATTTGATATTCATCAGGTGCAGCCTTCAGTGTTTGCCGCAACTGCCGTCCCCGCCGTCCTACCACCGAATACCGATTACTGAATACCGAATACCGAATACCGGGTAGCAACTTCGTGCCTTGGTGTCTTTGTGAGAGAAATCTGTGCATCTGCGGATAAGGTCACTTGTGCAGTCTGCTGCGCGCCGCCAGCATTGCCAGCGCCGCCAGGCCGAGTAGGCTCGCGCCTTCGGGCACGCCGATCACGATCACCGTGTCGTTCGTCACATTGCCAAACAGATTACTGCCGAAGACATAAATAGTATTAGTGAGAAATTCGAGGTTGACGGCCGCGGCAACCCACGCCGGGGCGGCCGCAAAGCCGAGCTGCTGACCGTTGGCCGCATTGGAGACCCACATGGTGCCAACCACATGGAGGTTGTTGGTGCCTGTGGCGGCGAACGGCACGGTGATGTCGGCCACCTGCGTTGTGCTAGTGACATCCACGAAGGGCAGGCCGGTGCCCGTGGACCTGCGCACGATGTCAATGAATTCCGATGCGAACGCGCCGTGGCTATTGGTGCCGTACACGTAAACCTCGTTCACGCAAACGGCCAAGTTGCTGACGGTCAGCGACCACGCGTCCGTCGCGGCCATTGCGCCACCTGCGTTGGTTGTGACGTTGCTCCACCACATCATGCCGACGACATTGGCGTTCGTGCCGCCGAACGTGGCGCGGGTGAAGTCGTAGGTGATAAAGATGTCCGGGCCGTTGGTGATGTCGATGTAGGGCGGGGTCGGGCCGGCATCCAGGCGGACAACCGTGACATCGTCGAAGGCGACCTGGCCATAGACGTTGGTGCCATGGATATGGATGTGATTGGCGCCCACGGCGAGCCCGCTGACGGTGCCGGACCAGGTGTTGCTCGAGGCCGTGCGGTTCAGCGGACCAACGGCGCCGGTGGTGTGATTGCGCCGGTACATGGCACCGACGACGCTCAGGTTGTTTGTGCCGGCGAGATAGACCGTGGTGACCGAATTCGAGACCAGATGGGGCGGCTGGTTGGTGATGCGGACGAACGGCGTGGCGATGGCCGGCAGACTGCCGCTTACGCCATTGAAGGTAACCGCGCCCGCCCGTGCCAACGCCCGGCCGTCCATAATGGAATCGGTATCCATCGAGATGGATGCCTGCGCCAATATGGTGCCCTTGAAGATGGAGTAGGTGCCGAGTGTCGCGGAACTGCCGACTTGCCAAAAGATGTTGCGCGCCTGGGCGCTGCCCGCCAGGATAACCCGGCTATGCGGGTCACCGGCGCCACCGGCGGCCGTGGTCAGCGTGGAGCCCATCTGGAATATCCAGACCGCATTCGGGTCGCCGCCGGCGTCGAGGGTGAGGTCGCCGGTTATTTGCAGCGAGGACGCGGACCAATAGAGGCCCGGGGCGAGCGTTTGCCCGCCGATGTTCTCCCCATCCGTCAATGTTATTCGATTTAAAGAGCGGCCTTGGGCGTCGTTATACGCGATGGTCAAGTCGGCCTGGGCCTGTTGTGCGATAGGACCACCGTTGTAGATGTTCCCGTTCACCTGCGCCGGCGGGATGCCCTGCGAGCCTGCCGGAAACAGTCCGACATCCCCATTGATGATGCCACTCCCCGTGGTCGAAACCGCGCTGCTGGCCAAAATCGCGAACGTGTTGCACGAATTCAGGTTTATCAGGGCGGGGCTGGCTGCCATCACGGGCAGGGGTACCATCGCGGCCGCCGCAAAGGCAAGGCCCATGATGATTTGTTTCGTACGGTTGTTGGGGAGGGTCATCGTGCTCATTGTCTTTTCCATTTTGTTGTAATTACTACGGTTACTTCGTTAATATGCACTTTGGGTGACGCGTGCTGGTCAGCGCTTCCAAGCCCGCGTGGCGCCGGACCGGCGCAGGATCTCAACGATGCTGTCGAACACCAGCACGCCGTCGGCTGTCGGCACCTGCAGTTGGATCTGAAGCCGGTGGGCAGCCGGTGCGGCCGGACCGCTGAGCGGGATGCCGGTGCCCGCCACCTTGCACGCCGACAACACGAAGGTGTGCTTGCGGTTGTCCAGCGAGAACCCGGTGATGCCTTGCGCGGTGCGATTCTTGTAGGACCAGGTGGTGCCGCGGCCGACCAGGTGCGCGAAGGGCATCACCAGCGTCGCATCGCCGATCGTGACGGTGATGTCGCCGGTGGGCACCACGGGCCCGCCGCCCTCGGCCTCGATCACGCCGTTCACCTTGAGATTGTGCCCAGTGTCTTTCTGCGACGCCACGGTCTTGTTGCACTGGTAGACCCCGGTGAGGGTCCGGTTCGCCGTGCTGCGGAAAGTAAGCTTGGAGCCTTGGCCGGCCGTGGTCGCGCAGGGGCACTCGAAGGTGCCGATCACCAGCGGGATTTCCAGATTCGCGCCGGCGATCGTCAGGCGCATGGGCAGTTCGTGCAAGAGCATGGCCGTCTCATTCGACATGCCCATGGACGCGCGCAGGTCCAGCCCCTTCATGGTAAGGAAATAGGAACCGCGCCGCCAGTCGAAGCGGAACCGGTAGGTGACGCCGCTGCTCACGCCGGCGGCAATGCCGTGCGAGTCCAAGGCTGCGGGGGGCAACAACTGCGCGCCGTTGGCGGACAGCCCCACCGTGGCGCCGCTCGGGTTGCGATTGGCCCCGCGCGGGTTGATCTTGCCGCTGATGGTCAGCCGGTTGGCGGCGGTGCCGGTCCACTTGATGCGGCACTGCATCTTGGCAAGGAACATGTCGACGTCGTTGGCGCCGGTGCCGGCCGCGCCGCGCTCGATGTCAATGAACGCCGATGCGAATGCGCCGTATGTATTGGTGCCGTACACGTAGAGCTCGTTCACGCCGACGGCCAGGCCGCCGACGGTCAGTGACCACGCGTCCGTCGCGGCCATTGCGCCGCCTGCGCGGGTGGTGATGTTGCTCCACCACATCCCGCCGACGACATTGCAGTTCGTGCCGCCGAACGTGGCGCTGGTGAAATCGTAGGTGATGAAGAGGTGCGGGCCGCTGGTGATGTCGATGTAGGGCGGGTTCGGGCCGGCATCCAAGCGGACAACCGTGACATAGTCGAAGGCGACCTGGCCATGGACGTTGGTGCCGCAGACATGGATGTGGTTGGCGCCAAGGCCGAGGCCCGTCACGGTCGCCGACCATTCGTTGCTCGAAGGAGCGCGGTCAACCGCGTTGGAGGCGCCGGTGGTGAGGTTGCTCCAATACATGGCACCGGCGACGTTCTCGTTGTTGGTGCCGGCGAGGTAGACCGTGGTCTCGGCATTGAAGACGACACGGGGCGGCGTGTTGGTGATCAGGACGAAGGGGGCGTCGGTGACCGGCAGACTGCTACCATCGCCGTTGAAGGTAACCCCGGCTTCGAACGCCAATGCTCTGCCTTCCATCCTGCTACTGGTCTTCATCGTGATGGCTTGGTCAGCCAAGATAGTCCCCTTGAAGACGGAGGACGTGTCAAGAACCGCCGAAGAGCCTACTTGCCAGAAAATGTTTCTGGCCTGTGCGCCGCCAGCCAGGATGACATGAATCCCGCTGCCCACTTGAAGATCGGCTACTATCTGGAAGATCCAGACATCATGTGGACCGCCCGTCAGTGTGACGTCCGATCCCGTTATCAACGCCGTGCTCGTGAATTTGTAGAGGCCGGGGACGAGGTTCAGCCCGCCGATATTTCCGGCGCCGGGATTCAGGAAAGGCCCCGTCGGTATGGGTGTTCGTCCGGCGGCATCGTTGTACGCCGTGGTCAAATCGCTCTTGGCCGCGGTTAACAGGACAGGATCAATCACCGAACCTGCAGGCCCACTGGCATCGACCGCATAGATTATCCCGTTCACTTGAGCGGTGTTCAAGCCGATGGCCGACCCGGCGATCGGACTCGCCCCGACATCCCCATTAATGGTGCCCCCACCTGTTGAGGTGATCGCGGCGCCGGCAAGAATCGTGAAATGCGCAGTCGCTCTTAAGTTGACGGGCGCCGGACCTGCCGCGGACAGCGTCCCGTGCAGGGCCATCGCGGCCGTCGCAAGGGCAAGGCCCATGAGGATTTGTTTCGTACGGTTGTTGTGTTGGGTCATCGTGTTCATGGTCTTCTCCATTTGGTTGTTATTATTGTCATCAAGCTTGTACACCACTTTTCTCAAGCACCACTGCAGTGCCGGCCTTGGTCGTCGGCGCCGTCTTCTTTACGATCATCGTGCCCGTCGGCGTTGCCGGCTGGTGCGGAGGGACGCATCAACCGGCAACAATCCGCCAGGCATATTTAGTTGCGCTTGTTTTTGTTCTGGCGCGTATCTTTGTCCGCGGCCCGGTTGGGGATGTTCACGCCCCCTTTGACTGTGTTTTCGTCAGCGGGTCGAACCGGCGGGCCTTTCTTTAAGCTCCCTGGCACAACCGCTCGGCCACTAATGGGCGGGACCGGAATCTTCACCCGCTCCGGTTTGGGCACCGTGGCTGCACGGGCCGGAGCAGACGCAGGTGCTCGCTGCGCGACTGGCCCTGTCACCGTGCCCCCGCGCTCTTTGGGTGGTTGGGCGGTCTTGGGACTCGGCGCCGTCACGGTGGCGCTACGCTCTTTGGGCGGCTGGGCGGTTTTGGGACTCGGCGCCGCTACTGCGCCAGCGCCTTGTTGGGGCGGTCGGACTGTCGCAGGTCCTGGTGCCGTCACCGCGCCACCGCGCTCCTTGGGCGGTTGGACCGTTTTGGCACCCGGCCCCGCCACCACGCCACTGCTTTCTTTAGCCGGCTTGCCAACTTGGGGACCTGCCACCTTGCCCGCCTTGGGCGCTTGGCCGGCCTTGGGAGTCGCCGCCGTGGTCTCCCAACGGGTTCGTTCATCGCGGAACGTGCGCACGGCGGTCGCCTGCTTGGAGATTTTCTGGCGTTCGTCGGTGTTGATCCGCTCGAATTTCAGCGGGGTCTTCCTGGTGACGGCAACGGCGATCGGCTGCGCCACCTGAAAGGCGCTGCGCTGCGCTTCGGGCAGCTTGGCCAGGCGGGATTCCTGCTCGCGGAACGTGCGGGCCGGACGGAGGTTCACGTCAGCACGGCGGCGATTGTAGTCGTCCCGTTCACGTTCCTCCCAGCGCGGTTCGGAGCGCCGGTGACGCCAGCGGTCATGCTCGAAGACCGGGTCGTACCAAGTGTGGAGCCGCCGGCTGTCAAACCACGGGAAGATGCCGATGCTCAGGTAGGCGTCCGCATAGTAATCACCGAAGTAATAGTGGTTATACCGTGGATATGCAAACAGGTTGATCTGCAACAAGCCCAAATTAAGGACGATACCAGGCGTATAGGCGAAGGCCGGCTGGGCATAGATGGCCGGTGGAAAATAGACCGGCGCAAACAACATGCCCCGGCGTGCGACCGAATAATCCCAGTGCCCCTCGGCGAAGATGTACCCGCGCGGTGTCCAGACGTAGTGCGATGGTTCCCAAATCCAGTTCGGTTGCGCCGTCATCCAGTAGCCGGGGCGCAGAGTATACTGGCCTTGAACCCAGTACATGCAGGGGGGCACCCAGAGCGCATCTGGCGATGGCGGGGCACCGGACGGTTCCACATTGCCGAGCGCGGGCGGGGCTTGCAGATACTCGATTTCCTGAACGCCGGCCGGCGCCCAGAAACCGGCGACCCACTTATAACCGCCAAATACCTGCGACCAATAACCAGGCACCCAGGCCATGTTTGGCGGCGCAACGCGCCAGCAGGCGCTGACCCAGATGTAGCCGCTCCGGTCCGTATCCCATGACCAGTAGCCCGGGATCCAGGCGTACTGCTGGCCTTGGGGCCGTTCCTCCGGCGGGACTTCCTCAATGTTCGCCGGCGGCTGGGTCGGCACCAGCAAGCCCTCTTGCGCCTGCAGGTCAACCGGTGCAGCAAACGCTTCATGCACCGGGCCACGACTCAGAACTTCCGGCTGCTCTTGGGCGGGCGGCGCTGGTGGCGCGCTCTGCTCATTGACCAGTGCCGCGGGTTGGTCAGTGCTGACGCCCACGGCGACACCATCTTGTGCTGCCAACCACAAGCAGCCCAGCGGTATTACTGCGAGAAGTGCAACGCCCCATGTTGCAAGATTTGTGAGTAACTTTTTCATCGTTTGTTTCTCCATGTGTTTTATTTTGTAAGTGCACGCTTCGTGCCACGACCGAATTGCCCGCTGGAACACGCATTCCGGGCAGGCAGGAGGCGCAACCGCACAACTATTGTTGTCGCCGCGCGGCCAAAGGTTGTTAATTGTGGGGGAACAACACCAACAGTGTTGCTACACGGAATCGGTCGCGTCCGTGTCGTGCGACTTTTTCAGTCGCTTGGCAATGGCTTGCTGGGTGATGCCCAGCAGGCGCGCGGCCGCCGACTGCTTGCCGTTTGCCCGGCGCATCGCCTCGGCGACAAGACCATCAACTGCCTGCCGCGGCGTGGGCAACACGGGTGGAAACAGAATCCCCGTGCAGGCCGTGCCGTCCGGCGCCACCGGCGTGGCGGCCACGCCGTCGTTCCCGGAAAACGCCGGCGTGCCCAGCTTCGTCCGGGTGACCGCATCCAGCATCATCGAGCGCAACTCGCGCACATTGCCTGATAGACTGCGGTTCTCGAGCTGCGCGACAAACGCGCGCGGCATGGCCGGCGTGGGTATGCCCAGCTCCTTGGCAAACTCGGCCAGGAAATGGTTCGCGAGCAGGGCAATGTCCTCGCGCCGCTGGCGCAAGGGCGGGACCATGATGCGGTGCGCGTTCAGCCGGTAGTACAGGTCTTTCCTGAACGTGCCGGCTGCTTGCCGCGCATCGAGGTCTGCGTTGGTCGTGGCCACGATGCGCGCATCGGTCTTGCGCGGCACGTCCGAGCCGGCCGGCAGGAACTCGCCTTCCTGCAGGACGCGCAGCAGCTTCACCTGTGACGGCAGGCTCAAGTCGCCGATCTCATCGAGCACCACGGTGCCGCCCTGCGCCTTGAGGATCAGCCCATCGCGCGCTTTGTCCGCGCTGGTGAACGCGCCTTTCACATGGCCGAACAGCGTGTCGGAAAACATCGCATCGTCCAGCCCGGCCACGTTGACCGACACCAGTTCTCCCTCGCGTCCGCTGGCAGTATGGATGGCGCGCACAACCAACTCCTTGCCCACGCCCGTCTCGCCGGTGATCAGCACGGGATGGGCCAGGCCGGCGATCACCTCAATGTACTGGAATATTGCCGCCAGCGCCGGGCTGCAGGTGACCATGTGCCGGAAATGTTCGGGATGTTCGAGTGTTGGCGACAACAGCTTCGCCCGCACTCGCAGGTTCTCCTCCGCGAGCGACTGCCGTTCGAGCGCCCGCCGTACGGACGACAACAGCCGCTCGGCATCGAAGGGCTTGACCAAATAGTCGAACGCACCATGCCGCATGCAGAACACGGCGGTGGCAACCGTGTCGGTGCCGGTCACCACGATGACCGGAATGTCGGGATACTCGATGGCGATCTGTTGCAGCAGCGTTTCGCCCGTGATGTAGTGCATGCCCAAGTCGAGCAGGACCAGGCTGGCGCGCTGCCGCGCCAGCGCCGGCATGACGTCGCGCGGATCGGCATACTGCACCGTGTTCCCCAGGCTGGCGGTGTGCAGGAGGATCTCCATGCTCGCGCGCACGGCGAATTCGTCGTCCACAAGGAATATCGGCAGCACAGGATGCTTGGTGGTGCTCATGGACGTTCGTGCATATGCCGGCAGACGTGTGGAGGAATGCCTGCCCGTTGCGCCGCGGGAGGAGATTCCTTCATGCCTGCGGGTGTGCGGTGTGCGGTGCTGTGTTTCATAACGTCTAAGTAGTATACTCTTGTTACAGCGGAGAATCAAACTACTTGCTTCCAACCGTCATCCCTGAAATTCCGCTATAAGAACGGGAGCCGCAGATCTTGCCACGGTAGCTGCCGGTGTAGCGTGCGCAGACAGGTAGGGCGGTCAGGCCCTTGACCGCCGCGGTT
>JAPLST010000504.1 GCA_026398485.1 bacterium | reverse complement strand
TCGGTACCCGGATATGTTTGCAGCAATCGCACCGCGCGGTGGCGTCAGCAGTATGTTCAAGGAGAATCTGCGCAACGTTCCTGTCTGGCAGTATCACGGTGAGAATGACCATCCCGAATACGCGCACCAGGCGGTTTCACTGCTAAAGAACATGGGCGGCGATGCGCGGATCACGATCAATCCGGGTGCCGGCGCAGGAAGTTACGATATGAATGTTATTAAAGATATGCGCCAATGGCTGTTGACCAAGCGGCGCGTCACATGTCCGGATGAAGTGTGCTTTTCGACATTCGGCGACGTGGCGAATGCCTATTGGGTGCACAATGTGACGCCGGCAAGGTATGGTGAACCAGGCCGAATCGTTGGGCGTTGTGATGAGACGGGCGTCGTTCACGTGACGACATACAATGTCGCTCGGTTCGCGCTTGATGGGTCTTCAGGGCTGTTCAATAGCAGCACAAACATCCGCATCGTATTGAATGGAAAAACGAGATATTCTGTGACACCCGGTCGCACGAATGAATTTGTTGTGCAAGCGCAAGAGAAAGGATGTTTGACAAAGAGCGCCGGATTGTGCGGCGGTTTTGCAGATGTTGTCAATGATGCTTTTGTCTTTGCATACGCCGACAATCTTGGGCGCTATGGTGAAATGCGGCGCGCAAATGTGTTTAAGAATGAAATGACCGGCATGGACTTTTTCCGTTTCGACGCAGAATTCCAGTTGATGGCTGAAAATGCACTTGCACCGGAAACGTGCGCGAGCAACAATGTGATTTTGTGCGCGACGGCAGCAGCGCCAGGCGCGTTTCTCACGCGCCATGCGGCGGCGCTGCCGTTTTCGCTGACATCCGACGGTATTGCCATCGGCGGAAGGACGGGCACCCAGATGGTATGCCTGTATCCAAATCCCATGGCGACGAACAAATATCTTCTCGTGGTTATGAGCACAAATCTCACGCCGCGCTTGCTGCAAATGGCGCGCTGCGATGTGCTGCTGGATGGGATGAGTGGATCGTTTGATGCGGCATGGCGAAAGCTTGTATGGGATGGCGAGCCGACCGAGAACGAGCATGAACACGCGGCCAAGCACGCCGCCGCCACGCCGGCGCGTGTGGCCGAGCAGGCGCTTGCATACCGGCTGCGCACGTGGCTGCAACAGTTGCCGTGGGGTTGGATTGTGCCGGGTGTTTGGCTGGCGCTTATGATTGGCTGGGGCGTGGCGCGGGTGCGCAGATTGTAGCCGCGGAAAATCCACATTTTCTGTCACCGACAGTGTCACCGACAGGCGACAAAAAAAGGCGTTTGTGGTATACTTTCACGCATGGAAACCTATCAAGATATTGCGCGCGAAGTGTTGACCCTCGAGGCCGAAGCGGTGCGCGGTTTGGCGGCACGCATCACCGATCAATTTGACCGCGCGATCGAGCGGTTGCACGCCTGCCGCGGGCGCGTGGTCGTGACCGGCATGGGCAAGTGCGGCCTGATCGGCCGGAAGATTTCGGCAACGTTTGCCAGCACCGGCACGCCTTCGGTGTTCATGCATCCGGCCGACGCGATTCATGGCGACTTGGGTATGATCACCGAACAGGATGTGGTCCTGGCGCTCTCGAACAGCGGCGAGACGGAAGAGCTTGTGCGGCTGCTGCCGATGATCCGCAAGATCGGCGCGGCGTTGATCGCCCTGACCGGGCAGGTCACATCGACCTTGGCACAGCACAGCGATGTGGTGCTCGACGCGACCGTGGCGCGCGAGGCCTGCCCCTACAACCTGGCGCCGACGGCCTCGACCACGGCGCAACTGGCGCTGGGCGACGCGCTGGCGATCGCCTTGATGCACAAGCGCCAGTTCAAGCCGGAGGACTACGCCTTGCGGCATCCGGGCGGGAGTCTCGGCAAGCGCTTGTTGAAAGTCGAAGATTTAATGCGCACCGGCGAACGCCTGGTACGGGTGCTGCCGGAGACGCCCTTGCGTGACGTGGTGGTGGCCATGACGCAGACGCGCAACGGCGCGGCCTGCATTGTGGACGCGCACGGCGCGCTGGTCGGGTTTTTCAGCGATGGTGATTTCCGGCGCGCAATCCTGCAGGATTCACGCGCGATTGACGCGCCGGTCGCCAGCGTGATGACCCGCAATCCGACCACGATCCGGGCCCGGCAATTGGCCGAGGAGGCCGTGCAATTGATGCGCTGCAGCACGCGCAAATTCAGCCAGTTGCCGGTGCTGGATGCGGCCGGGCAGTTGGTCGGTTTATTGGACGACGACGAGCTGCTGAATTTGTAATCCGGCGTTTCATACTGGTGTAATGTTGCGTATGATAGACTCTGGGCACTGCACGTGGAAAAGCGCCGTTCGCGGCGCCACGGGCGGCATGACACACTGCACCGAAATGTGCCCTGGATGTCATCATGGCGAGAACGGCAGTGACTGGGGATGCGGTTGTCGCTGACAGCGCGTGTGGAGGGGACACCCGGGCACCCTTTTCCCGTGGCCGTGCGCAGTTGCAATTGCGCCGGCAAAAGAGTAGACTAGCAATGGTTTCGAGACAATGGCAAATTGGCTGATACCGCGCGCCGAAGCGGATGCGCGCGGGCAACAGATAGAATGGCTGGTGCTGGATGTGGACGGCGTCTTGACCGACGGCCGGATCTACACCAGTGCGCGCGGCGATGAGCTGCTGGCGTTTCACGTGCATGACGGCCATGGCCTGCGGCTGTGGCAGCGCGCGGGCAAGCAGGTGGCGGTGATATCGGGGCGCAATTCAGCGGCGGCGCGGGCGCGCTGCGCGGATCTCGGGATCACGCACATCTATCAGAACGCGCCCGACAAGGTGGCCGCACTGACGGCTTTGCTGCACACGGCGCAGGCCGGCGTCGCGCAGGTTTGCTACTGCGGCGACGAGTTGTTGGATGTCCCGCTGCTGGAGCGGGTCGGCTTGGCGGTGGCCGTGGCCAATGCGGTGCCGGAAGCGCTGCGGGCGGCGCAGTTGGTGACGACGCGCCCTGGCGGCGCCGGCGCCGTGCGCGAAGTGATTGAGGTTGTATTACAAATGCAGGGGCGGTGGCACGATGTAACCGCCCGCTATTTTGATCAAGCAATGCAAGGGAGTTTGCAATGAGGCGAATGACAACGCTGGTGCTGAGTGCGCTGATGGTCTGTGTCAACGGCATGGGCAATGCGACGACGGATGCGGCGCCACGGCAGGCGGCGAGCGAGGTGCTGGACGCGTTCATGATGCGCGACGATGTGCGCATGACGGAGATTGACGAGAGCGGGCGCAAGTTGTGGGAAGTGCGCGGGGTGAGCGCCGAGTCGCAAAGCGCGGATGTCGTGCGGATTTACAAGGTGGAAGCAACCTTGATCACCGAGCGCGGCGAGCAAGTCAAGATGTACACGGAATCCGCGGATGTCAACCGGCGCACGCGGGAAATCGTGACTGAATGCCATGTGGACATCATTTCCGGTGATCGGGTGCTGAGTGGCACGGGCATGCGCATCAATCACGCCAAACACGAGTTTGATTTGTTCAAGGATGTGCAAATCGTTGCCTTCCGTCAAGCTGGTGACGTGACCCTCGAGAGTATTCGATGAAGCGTCGCGCCATGGGTGGTCGCATTGCCGCGGCGCTCATCGGCACGGCGCTGTTGCTGGGCGTGCCGCCGCGCGCGGCCGCGGCCGCACCCGCCACCAATCCCGTGCCGGTGCGGATCAATGCGGATCAACTCAAATATGACTATGAGAACAACATTGCCTACTTGCGCGGCAACGTGGTGGTGCGGGATACGCCCGGGCGGGTGCTCTCGGCCGACAACGCCACGTTGTACTTTGGCAAGAAGACCCAAGCCGCGACGGATGCCACGGCCCAAAATGTCGCCTTTGGCAATGTCGATCGGATTGTGGCCGTCGGCACGGTGCGCATGGTGGATGGCGGCTACCGGGTCATCTCCGAAAAGGCCGTCTGGAGCAAGCTCGACAACAAAATTGTCCTGACCGGCGTGCCCGGCGGGCCACCACCCAAGGCACTGCGTGACACGGCCGTTATCTCGGCCCCCAAGATCATCTATGACCTTACCGCGCAGAAACTGCAATTTCAACCCAAACCGACCATTGAGTATAATCTGTCACCCGACGAACGCACCCGGTTTATGCGCTAAGATGCGAACGGCGATCCTCATGGCAATGCTTGTCTGCGCGGGCGTGGCGTTGGTGCCGCAGCGGGCCCACGCCGTCAGCACCGACACGCGCGTGCGCCGTGAATATGCTGATATTTACGAGCGCATCCGCCAGGGCGATCAGGCCCTCGAACAGGGCAACATGTTGTTTGCCAGCAACCATTATGTGGGCGCGCTGGTGCGCCTGATGCGGCTGCAGCAACGCATGCCGCAATGGGAAACGAACTTGGTGTCGTTCCGGGTCGCGTATTTGCGCAAGCTGCTGGCGGGTGGCCTGCTGCTGCGTGCGCCGCAAGTTGCGCGGCAGCCCGTCGCCATCACCAATCTGGCGCTCACCCTTACGGCCAACAAGTCCTACACTGAGCCGGACGGGGATGTGACCATGACCGGCCGGGTGCACATGGCCTATGCTAATCTCATGCTGCAAGCCGATCTGCTGACCTTGTTTGGCGCGGCCTCCCGCGCGCAGCAACCGGAGCTGGTCGGCATTGCCACCGGCACGGTGCGCTTGTGTGTGTTGAATACGCAGAGCTCGGTGGCGTCCAATGGCATGTTGCTGGCGCGCGGCGATTACCTGCGCTGGGGCACCAACGGCGTCATGGAGCTCAGCGGCGCGGCACCCGTGTTGATGCAGCATGGCGGCACGGCCGCCCGCATGCGCGGCTTGCGCTATGACCCGCGCCCGAACACGGTCGCGTTTGTCCAGATGGAATTGACGACGGCGGTGCCGGACGACGAACTGCACACGCTTACCTTTGACAACCCGGTTCAGGAGTAACCATGAAGACAATGACTCTGCTACGCATCCTCGGCCTGGCCGCCTGCCTAGTGGCCGGCACCAGTCGTGCGGCCAGCACCAGTCGCACAGCAGGCACCAGTCGTGCGGCCGGCACCAGTCGTGCAGCCAGCACCAGTCGCACGGCCGGCACTAGTAACGCAGCCGGCATCGGCAACGCGGTCGGTACTAATTCA
The DNA here is from genome assembly GCA_026398485.1 of bacterium. GTDB lineage: Bacteria > Auribacterota > UBA3054 > UBA3054 > JAPLST01 > JAPLST01. The sequence goes on along the minus strand of JAPLST010000504.1, from coordinate 6,049 downwards.
CACATGAAATTGATCGCGGACAGCCTTGACTATTATCCGAAAAACGGTTTTACCGTGTGCGAAAGCAACGTGGTGGTCACCGTTGATAACATGATCCTGAAAGCCGACCGCGTCGTTGCCTATCAAGGCAGCAACACGACGACGAAAGGGAGCGAGAGTTTTTCGCGGATTGTCGCCACCGGCAACGTGCGCTTGATTACCGAGGAGCGCCAGGTGTATGGCCAGCGTGGCGTGTATGACAACGCGACCCGCACCGTGCAAATCACCGGCGCGCCCTATGTGGAGTCGGCCGGCGGCCAGAAAGTGAACGCGAATGTCATCGTCTATGATATCGCCAATGAAAAGGTGTCCTTTCAGGGCGCGCAAGGTGGCATGACCATGACGGATGAAATCACCAAAGAATGGAAGGGATTCAATCCCGCCGGTGGCAACTAATGGACAGCAACGGCACGCTGGTCTTACGCACGGCCGATCTGGTCAAGACCTACAGCAAACGCAACGTCGTCAACAAGGTCAGCATCAATGTGCGGGCGGGCGAGATTGTCGGCCTGCTCGGGCCGAACGGCGCGGGCAAGACGACGACCTTCTACATGATTGTCGGGATTGTCCGCCCGACCGTCGGCCGCGTCTATTTCAAGGACAACGAAATCACGACGATGCCCATGTGCGACCGGGCCAAGCACGGCATTGCCTATCTGTCGCAGGAGCCGAGCATATTCCGGCGGCTGACCGCCTATGAAAACGTGCTGGCGATTCTCGAGACCCTGCCGCTGACGCGCGCCGAAATGAAGCGGCGCGCCTATGAGTTGCTGGATGACTTGGGCATTGCCCGGCTGGCCAAAAGCAAAGCCTACACCTTGTCGGGCGGCGAGCGCCGCCGGCTGGAGATTGCGCGCGCCTTGGTAACCAAGCCCGAGCTGATTCTCCTGGACGAGCCGTTTTCGGGCGTGGATCCGATCGCCGTCGATGATGTCCAAAACATCATTCGCGAGCTGAAGCAGCGCAACATGGGCATTCTGATCACCGACCACAATGTGCGCGAGACGCTCAGCGTCACGGATCGCGCGTATCTGATTCATTCCGGCGAGATTTTGATTGAAGGCAGCGCCGAGCGCCTGATCAATGACCCGGAAGCCCGCCGCATCTACCTCGGCGAAGATTTCCGGATCTAACCGCTTCTCCATGCCACATTCCGCGCCTTCGCCCGTCTGCCCGCCGTGGACATGGCGGGCCGCCCTGTGCGCGCATTGGGAATGCGCGCTGATGATCCTGCTCTATCTCGCGCCGCGGCTCAGCCTGTTGACCGCGCGCGGACTGGCCTCGGATGAAGTCTTTACCATCCACGAAATGGCGGTCTGGCCATTTCAACGGCTGGTCGACAGTTATCATTTTGTCGTCCTGCAATCGTTGTGTTTGTCGGCGTGGACACTGGATGGCGCCTTCACCCGCGAGGCGTGGCTGCGCCTGCTGCCAGTACTGCTGGGCATTGGCGGGCTGCTGGGCATCTATGCGCTGATGCGGCGCTACTTTGGGCGGCTGGCCGCGCTGCTGGCCATGCTCATCTATGCGGGCGCGCATTTTCAGATGGCCTATTCGCTGTACGTGCGTTTTTACAGTCTGCAAATGACGCTGGTCATCTGGTTGCTCTACGCCTGGCTGCGCTGGGTGGAACGGCCGACGTGGCGCGGGGTGGCGTGCTGCGCGGGGTTGGGCATCCTGGCCTGCATGGCCCATCCATATTCAGGCATGCTCGGGCTCGTGCTGGCCTTGCACTTTGTGGTCGTGGCATGGATCGAGTGGCCGTGGTATCAGCAGCCGCGGCGCGCGTGGTGGCAATTATCTGGCGCCGCCCTTGGCGCGTTGGCAATTGTCGCAGGGCTGCTGCTGGTCTTTCATGAGCGCGCGACATTGCTGGCGCGCGCGCCGTTTGGCACCGGCGTGCATTGGGTGCAGGCGGGCGGCTGGCTGCCCGGCACATGGCGCGCACTGCAGGCTTTTGTGCGCGCGCAGCTTTTGCAGGGCAGCCTTGTCGCGCCCGTGTTTTCATTTGCATTGTGTGGTGTGGCGCTGGTGATCACCTTGGTGGTGCGCATCCGGCACCGCCGCAGCCCGTTGATTGAACTGTTGCTGGTGCTGTATGCGCTGGTGCCGGCGCTGGTCTTTGCCCATTTGCAGAGCACGCAAGCGTTTGGCATCCGCTACCTGGCCTTCTGGTTTCCGGCGTGGGTTATCATCAGCGGCAGTCTGGGCGCCGTGCTTGAGCGCGCGACGCACCGCTGGCCTGGTGTGGTTTGCACGCTTGAGCTGGTGCTGCTGTGCGGCGCCTGTGCCATGGCCAATCCGCGCGCGGCGGTGCCGGCGGATGACGAGCAAAGCCGCGCGGTGGTTGACTGGATCGCAGCGCACGCGGGCACCAACCGGATCGTGCTGATCACCACGCCGGCAATGTTCAACAAACATGAGGTTGTGCCGGAGTATTTGTACGATGTCCGGCAGCATGCCGGTGAATGGCTGTGGGATGCCCACACGGTTGCGCGGCGCGGCATCAGCGGCATGGGCATGCCGCCGACACAGGTTGTCTGGCTGCGCGCGTTTGGCGGGCTGAACGCCGGCACGGACTTTGCCAACATGCACACCGGCTTCTATGCCGTGGCAACCCGCGCAACCATGTACTCGAACTGGCATGCGGTGCTGTCCGACACGCTGCGGGTCATGCCCGTTATCAGCCCGGTTGCCACAGACGCGCCGGCGACCTTGTACATTGATGCCGGCACACCCGCCGCGCATCCTTATTTGTGGAATGGCTGGTCGCATGACGAGCAATGGTCGCCCGCGCTGAGCTGCGTGTGGGGCGAAGGCACCGACCTGTGGCTGCGCCTGCCCGGGCTGGCGTTGTCCAATTACTGGCTGTGTCTGCGCTGGAAAGCGCTGCAACCAACCACGGTGAAACTCTCCCTCGGCGGGCAAGCATTGGCCGCCACGTCTGTTTCCGACGACTGGACCACGAGCGTAGTGCCCCTGCCCTGCACGGCCCTTGCCGCCGCCACCAATGATATTTTGCGGCTGTGGCCGGCGCACTGCGCGGTGCCCGGCCGCGTTGCACCGCGCGTCAACGAAACGCGCGCGTTGTCGCTCTGCCTGGATTGGTTACGGCTGGTGCCCATCGGTGAATTTCCCACCAGCCCGTGTGCGTATGCGGCGCAGTATGTGCCGGCGCAATTACCGGTGCTGCGCGCGGCGCTGGCGCAGCCATGGCAAGTGCAACTGGTCAATCACGGCACGCTGGTGTGGCCCTGTGCCGCGCCGAATCCCGTGCGGCTCGGCGTGCGCTGGCTTGATGCGGCGCAGACGGAGGTTGCCAGCCAGCGCCTCTGGCTGCCGCACGATGTCCATCCCGGCCAGTCGGTCACGCTGACATGCACGCTCGCACCGCCGGCACAGCCGGGCACGTACACGCTGCAGCTCGACGCCGTGCATGAGAACGTGACCTGGTTTGCCGCGCACAACCCGCCGTGGCAGACCAACGTGACGGTTGCGCCGGCACGATAGCGGAGTGGCTCTAACACTTCTTTACATTTGCCACCTACGGCCAAATCGCAAAAATACCCCAACCCCCTTTTCCAAAGGGGGACGGGGCGCTTGCGTAGGCGCTGCATGGTCTCCCTTTGGAAAAGGGAGATGCAAGAGGGATTTAGGTTATGACGAAGGCAACCTGCTTGGACAGTTCTGAATTGTCAAGCTATTTATGACGCAACCTAATATTCCGATATAAGGAATACCTTCGCCTTGGTAGCACAGTGCCGTTGCTGATGTGGCCAAGCCGCACGGCTTGGATGGCTGCAACATCTGCGGCGTGCCCCGCGGCCACATTCCGGTGGCAGCTGCAGCACTACATAATGTGCCGGTGCCCGCATCCTAAACCTTATATCGGAATTTCAGTGACGCTACGCTAGTCGGCGCCGCGCTGCCGCTCAATACGGCGTGTAGCCGTCGCTGACGAAGTCTTTGCGCTTGATCCAGCCCGAGCCGCGCGGGGTGATCAACAGAATGTCGATCGGTCCGCCAATGTTCTTCGGGCGGGCTTGGTAGCGCACCATTTGCTCGGTGGTCCAGACTGCAAACTCGGAGAAATCAATCGCATCCTGAACCGACATGGCATCCCACAAGATCGGCGGGTTGATGATCTCGGGCGTGTTCGGCCCGCCACTCATCGTCATGCCCGGCTGAATCAGGCGCGCAATGATGTCGCCCTGCCCGCCCCACATCGCGCCATACAAAACCGTGTCGGTGCCGGGCTTGACATTGATGCGCTTGATCTCGTTGCGCGAAACCTGGCAGTGATACACATACGGCACGCTGACTTTGCCTTCCACTTTGTAGCCGCACAGGTGGAAGGCGGTGTCGGCGTTGGGATAGCGCGCGCTGAAGTAGCGCATCATTTTCTCGACCACATCCAGAATATCGTCCTCGGTGTCGTTGTATTCCTCGAGGAACAGGCGCACAGAATGCTCGATCGGCGTGCCGCCCAGAATGGTTTCGCCAAACACGGTGACGCCAATATTCTGCTCCTCCAGCAAAAACAGCTTGTAGCAATTATCCGAGGTCACGGTTTCGAATTTCGGCATCTTCTGGCCGTCGGGCATGGTGCCTTCAATGATCGCGGTTTGCCGGCTGTCGGCGGCCATGACGATGCCTTCGGGAATGTACGTGGTAATGACGATGGACATGAGGATGCGTGGTTGGTGTTAGCAGATTGTTTTCAGTTTTCAGTTTTCAGTTTTCGGTTTTCAAAGAGGGTGTTACACGCCTGCCACACCTCTTCCACGCTGATGTGCGCCATGCAGGGTGTTGGCAGCGGGCAGACTTGGTGGCGGCAGGGCGTGCAGGGGGCCGGATGAAAGATGTTGACGCGCGGCGCGGCCGTCGCGGGCGGGCGCCAGCGATAGAAATCGGCCGGGCCATACAGCGCGACCACCGGCGTGCCCACCGCGCTTGCCAGAAAAGCCGGGCCGGAATCGGGCCCGACAAACACTCGCGCGGATTGCAGCACGACCGCGCTGGCGGCCAACGACAACTCACCGGCACAGGTGACGCAGCCCGGGCCGGCGGCGCGGCACAATTCGTCGAGCCGGATGCGCTCGGCCCGGCCGCCCAGCAGCACAACCGGACACTGCCATGTCTGGCGCATTTTCTGAAACAGTTCGACAAAACGGGCCGGCGGCCAATTCTTGGCCGGGCGCTTTGAGACGGGCGCGGCGGCGACAAAGGGCGTTGCCGGCCCGATCCCGAGCGCGCGCAAGGCCGCCACGGCTTGCTGCTGATCCTCGGCCGTGTGCCACGAATACTCCAGCATCATGCTGGCCTGCGGCGGCAGCGGCACCTGCAGGTGATCCAAAACATCCTGCACCAGCCGCAAGCAGTTTTCCACTTCGGTGCGCGTGGTGTCATGCTTGGGTGCAATGCCCAGCAAGAACGGTAGTTTTTCATGCTGCCAGCGGCCATAATTGCAAAAGCGCGGATAGCCGGCAATCGTGCGCGCGCCACCCAGCCAGGCGAGCGGGGCGCGGCCAAGATCCTGCGGTGAAATGATAAAATAATCCGGGCGCCGGCGGCGCAAGTCCATGACCAGGCGCACCTTCTCACGCAACGACCGCTTGCGCACCACCAGTTTGTCATTGATATACGGGCAGCCGCGCATGATCTCGAGCCCGCCGGCGTGCTTGCCCAGAAACGTGATGTGGGCATCCGGCAGCGCCTGGCGCAGGGTGCGCAGCGCCGGAATAAACGTCAACACGTCGCCAATGTTTTGCAGGCGGGTCATGACGAAATGCAATGGACGGGATGTTGGCATGCCATGGAGACTGTAGCAAAACCGGGCGCGCGCGTCAAACGCCCCGCTGCCCGCGGCGCATGTTTTTCTCAGGCGAATTCAGGTCTACTCGGGCGCCCCACCGAGTTTGCCTTGGTGGATCTCAGCACGCAAGGAATGCTCCGTGCGGCGATTCTGCTGCATCGGGGCATGGAAGCCCCTCCCATGCCAACATCTGGC
>JAPLST010000481.1 GCA_026398485.1 bacterium | reverse complement strand
TCATGTTCAATGCCGACAAGCCGGAGAAGGGCTATCAGGACATCACGCCGCCGGGCGGCTTGAATGACTATCGCGGCCGCTTGGGCTCGGCCGGTTCGATGCTGTTCATTGACAGCAGCATGTACGGCAGCGATGTCAAGCTGGAGTTCAGCCAGAAGTTGACCGACCTTGGCTTTACCGTGCCGGAACCGGCCAGTATGGCGCTGGTTTTGTGCGGCCTGCTGCTGTGGCGGCGCCGCTGATTGAGGAAATCGTTGTTTTGATGGCATCCGTGTGGGCGGCAGCAATGCCGCCCACTAAATGCAACGTTACGTTTAATAGTTAAATTGAGGAGTTCGTATGAAGGCCATGATCAAAGTTGTTGCGTGTGTCTGTGTGCTCGTCACATGTGCGCAGGGCGCGCCGCCATGGGCCACTATTTCGTCGGTCGCCACGAATTGCCCGACCGCGGCCACGTGGACCGACTATACGGATTTTGTGCCGGATTTCGACGTGGCAGCGGACGGCTATCTTTATTTGCGGATGTTCTACGCCACCAGCGTGCCGTGGGAATTCAACACGAATACTACAGGCGCCAGCTACAACTACGTCTTCCGCGTCGCGCCGAATTTGCCGGTCGCCAACTACAACTCGGCCTGGCAGCAAGTATTGCGCTTCACCAGTTTCAACCAGAGTGGTGATAAAGTTTCCTTGTGTAAACGCAACGGTGCCTTCGTCGGCCCGTGGTTCATCGAGATGCAGAATGTGGGTGGCGGCAACGATTGGTCGTGGTTCTCGTTTTATTCGACCAATGCGGCCGGCGTGCCGAGCATTCCCGGCGTGACGGTCGATGGTCCAGCCAATGCTTGGCGGCCGGGCAACAAACATCCCTACGCCGTTTCTTGTCCGGGCGGGTTTTCCAGCTATGGTTCGTTTTCCAACTATTTTGCCGTGTCGACGTCGGGGGGTAATAGTGGCGACTCGATTGCCAACATTGAATTGCGCAAAGTCAATAACAGCTCGGGCTGGGGTACCGGCAACACCCTGGCGTACAAGATGACCGACGGCCAGTACAAGGCGTGGTCACGGGGCATGTCATACAAAGGCAACACCTACATTTGGAAAGGCCCGACCAGTTCGACGACCGCCGACGGCATTTGGGTGGTTACCAATGTGGTGGGCAACAGCGATCTGGTTTCACTGGCGCAATGCGTCAGCAACGCTTACAATCTGGTGCCGGTGACGACAATGGACGCTGGCGCGGACACCTGGAATAATTCGGATGCGTGCGGCATTGTGGCGTTTGCGCCGAACGAGAATGTGCTGGGCAAAGACCTGGTCGTGGTCAGCGCGAACGTCAACGGCGGCACGATTCTGGCCTTTGACTTGGCCAATCCGACGGCCGGGCCGGTGACGCTGTGGGGCGTCAGCAATATCTTCCCGACGGGCGCGACCGCCACGTTGCTGCAACTGGGCAAGGCCGGGCGCTTCCTGTTTGTGATCAAGGGCGACACGGCGGCCAATCGCGTCATGTATCGCTTGGACATGCGGGGTTTGAGCGGCACGGATCCGTATGTAGACATCACCAACACCAGCCAACAAGTGGCCTCAAGCATGACTGCGTTTACCGTTGCGGGCACAAATGCCGGCCAAGTCGTGGGCATGTGGTATGAAAACACGCTGAATGGCTCGAACGGCCCGGTGACGGTCGGCACGGCCTGGAACGTGAGCGTGCCCTTGGGTCAGGGTATCAACACGATTAGTGTCAAGGGCACGAACACGATCGGGATTATGGCGGTTGACAGCATCGCGATTACGCGCCAGAATCCGGGCGAAGGCACCCCGGTGATCACGATCACCAATGGCAACGCGCAAATCTACGTGCCGGACACCTCATATGTTTTGGCCGGCACGGCCAATGATAATGTCAAGGGCCGCATCTGGTGGTCAAACTTGACCGCGAACACGGGCGGCTCATTGCCGGCAACTTCGGTGTGGACAATTACGGTCACCGGGCTGACCACGGGTGATACCAGCATTATGGTGTATGGCACCAACTGGGCTAATGTAGCCACATCGGCCGGCACGGCGATTGCCGTCGGCTACAACTACTTTTTCGCGCTGAACAATGTCGGTCTGCCGGTCACCGGCATGGATCGCGGCAAACTTGCTTCGCTTGGCAGTGATGGTGACAAGATTTATTTTTCTCTTTTGAATAACATAGCCGGCTCTGCGTTCTATCGCATTCCAAGTACCAGCGGCATCGTCAGCAATCAGTGGGAAACCTTGGCTACCACTCCGGCGCTCGGGCAATCCGACACTGACGGCGGGCAGAGCTTCGCCTACTTCAACGGCGGCATTTATGGTTTTGGCGTCTTTGTCGGCGTTAGTCCATGGCGCAACGCTATGCGCTATGATATCGGCTCGAACACATGGGCCACAGGTACGGCGGGTTCTGGCGTTGGCGCCAACATAGCCTGTGCCGTGGACGACAACGGCAATGTCTATGGGGGCTGGAAAGGCATGGGTAACAGTGCGGGCCAAGTTCAGCAGATCACCGCGTGGGCGACTGGTACCGTCGGCTACAATCCCAGCATCGGCGGCGGCGCGGTGCATAACTGGAGCGCGACTCGCAGCGCCAGCACCATCTATATCCTCAAGCAATGGGATGCCGGCAACAGTCGTATTTATACCATCCCGGCGACCGGCACATGGAGCGGCACGTTTTCGACGTATATCACCGCACCGTGGGTCGTCGGTGCAGGAACGGCAATCCAGTTCGTGCCAGCGGCTCAGTCTCGTTACGGCCGTGATGAGCTTTGGGCTCTCCGCGGCAATGGCACATCCGATTTGGCGGTCTATGACCTGGACGGCCAAATATGGACCCGCATCACGCTGGCAAATATCTATGGCACCGGTAGTTCGCTTGCCCAAGCCAATGGCAAAATGTTCCTTCTTGCCGGCGGCACCGAAGGTAATAGTGACAATGCCAACTTCGGGTACACCGTCACCGTGCCGGAACCGGCCTGCGCGGCGCTGGCCTTGTGCGGCCTGCTGTTGTGGCGGCGCCGCCACGCTGCGCCTCGCGCCCGGTGACACGCGCGTGCTGTTGCGCTTCGACCAGATGCTGCCCGCGCTCGGCGGGCCGTTCAACAAGATTACCGCCGCCACGTTGACCTTGTCGCTGGCTGGCATGCCGGGCCGGCCGCCCGTCGTGGATGCCATCCGCGTTTATCGTCTGAAGCGCAGTTGGAACGAAGGCGGCCGCGACGGCGTCACCAATTATTGGGCGGCCACCTTTAACAGCCGCTACCACAGCGCCGGCAGCAACGCGCTGTTCTGGACCACGCCCGGCGCGCTCGCGCCACAGGATGCCACACTGCTGCCGAACGCTCGCGCGGCGCTGCACGGCGAATCGCTGGTCATCTCCGGGCTCGAAGGCGTGGTGGCTGACGCACTCAAACGCCATTATGAGAATTTCGGCCTGCTGCTGGTCTGGCAGACGCCGCGCGCCGATGCGCAAATCCTGCTGCACAGCCGCGAGGCAACCAATATCGCCCTGCGCCCGCGCTTGTCGCTGACCTATGAACCACTGGCGCCGACGCGGCCTGACCACGATCTGGGGGTCACCTGCATTGAGCGCTATCCGGAATACTATGCCTGGAAAGACGCCGGCAGTTACGAGCAGAAAATGTTTCGCGGCGCGGACGTCGGCATTCTAAAGCAGCCGGCGTTTGCGGATGTCCAGAAGCAACCGAAGACCGGCGATATGCTCCAGTATCTTGGCATCGTCAAAAATCATGGTGCGCAACCGATCACGAATTTCGCCTACTGCTGGCGCGTCAATGACCGCATGGTCAAGACAGGCGCCTACGAGGCCGTTTTGGAGCCACAGCAGCAGGCCTATGTCTGGTACAGCCACCCCTGCCCGCCAAACTTCAACGATCATCGCGATGAGTGGCTGACCTTGCACGTCGAGCCGGGCAGTGCACTGGTAGAGAACAAGAACAATAACGAACTGACTATTTTCACCAAGGCGCGCGCCACGGGCGTGCAGGCCGATGAGACCTCGCGGGCGTTTTACCAAAGCAATTACAACGCCTTTGGCACCTATGCCTTCGAGGACTGGATTCAGTTTCAGCATCTGTACTGGAATCAGATTTGCATGGCCAAGTCGCGCATTCGCGATGTGTTCCCCGATGGCGCCTTGCCGCGCGTGCGAGTCCAGCGCGTTGCCTTCTTCCGTGACGGCGACATGGCCGGCCCAGTGCATGTCGCCTTCGACTGGCGCGATCCGCGCTATGACGGCATGTGGGGCTGGGACTTCGGCGCGCTCAAGGACAAGACCGCGCTCGACAAACCTGACAACTTCTTCCGCAGCACGCTGCGCATGTGCGAGCCCTCGCTGATCCATGAAATGTCGCACCAGGGCTTTGGTTTGATGGATGTCTACATGATGACGATGGAACCGGCCCAAAACGCCGCCACCGGCGCCGGCGGCAAAGTTGCGCTGCGCGATCCGCGCAATCCCGCCAAGTTCCTCACGAACATCGGTTACTGGCCAAAGTACAGGGGCTTGATGGGCGGCGGCGACACGCGCTACACGCCCGACCACGAAGGCACCACGCTCTATGACGATCACGACCTGTGTGGCCTCAATCAAAACGCGGCCTATCGCGGCGGCTTCTTTGGCGATTACTTGTACGGCATCCAGACCAACATTGTCCTGCGCATCCTTGATGAGACTGGCAAGCCCGCCGCCGGCGCGCGCCTGACCGCCTATCAAAGCACCTACGGCACGGGCACAGGCGTCATTGACGACACGAAGGTCGTCTTCAGCAACGCCGTCACCGACGCGCGCGGCGAGTTCATCCTGCCCAGCCAAGCGACACTCGAGGCCGGGCCGGTCACGCTGCTCACCGGCCACACCTTGCGCGACAATCCTTTCGGGCGCATCCATGTTTGCGGCTTTAACGGCAACATGCTGGTGCATGCCGAATATGGCGGCAAGCATTATTATTACATGATTATGATCTGGGAACAAAACGTGCGCTTCGCCCGCGGCGCGCGTGACAGTGACATGCGCACCTGGCAGCTTGGCCCCGATTCACAACTTGAAACTTACAAATTCATTTACTAATAAATTCTCGCGCCGCGCGAGAATTCATAAAGTGGCCAGAAGCCGGGGTGCCGCCGACGAGTATCGAATAGCGAACAAGGAATAGCGAAGGCCGCAGTATCTGCGTAGAACTTCAGCATTGGTCATTCCTTGTTCGACATTCTGCCCGGCTGCCCTGCGCGGAACGCCATTCCGCGGCTACATCTGCGCAGAGAAGCGACCTCCGTGCTGCAACTAATTAAGGCACCAGCCAGTCCCGCCATCGGCGTGGATCGCGATTCTGCCGCAGCAAT
>JAPLST010000490.1 GCA_026398485.1 bacterium | reverse complement strand
GTTTTCCCTGGAGGACGCCACCGACTTGTATGCCGGCTCCGTGCGCCAAGCGCCGGCAGGCACGATTCCAAAGGGCCGCGTCGTCAGCATCAGCGCCACGCATGTCTCGATTGACATCGGCGGCAAATCCGAAGGCCTGATCGAGCGCGAAGAATTCCAGAATATTGAGCTGGTCAAGCCAGGTGACGAAGTTGAAGTGCTGCTGGTCCAGCGCGAAGACACGGAAGGCAACATGCGCCTGTCGAAGTCGCAAGCCGACCGGCAGCGCGCGTGGGAACGCACGCTCAAGGCCGGCGAAGGCGATGGCCGCGTGACCGGCACTGTCCGGCGCAAGGTCAAAGGCGGCTTGATGATTGACATCGGCATCGAGGCCTTCCTGCCGTCCTCGCAGATTGCGCTGCAAAACGTCAAGAGCGTCGACGAGTACCTCGGCCAGGAACTTGAAGTCAAGGTCATCAAAGTCAACCATGACCGCCAGAACGTGGTGGTTTCGCGGCGCGAGCTGCTGGATGCCGAGCGCGTCCTGCGCAAGCGCGAGTTCCTCGAGACGATCAAGGTCGGCGACGTCCGCCGCGGCAATGTCAAGAACATCACCGACTTCGGCGCGTTCATTGACTTGCACGGCATTGACGGCTTGCTGCACCTGACCGACATGCGCTGGGGCCGGATCAATCACCCGACCGAACTGCTCTCGCTGGGCCTGGAAATCGAAGTGATGGTCATCGGCATTGATTACGACAAGGAGCGCGTCTCCCTGGGCATCAAGCAGATGAACGACAATCCATGGCTGGATGTCGAGAAAAAGTACCCGGCCAATTCAACCGTCTCGGGCAAGGTGGTCAACATCCTGCCGTACGGCGCCTTCATCGAGCTGGAGGAAGGGGTCGAGGGCTTGATCCACATCAGCGAGTTCTCCTGGACGCGCAAAGTCAATCACCCGAATGAATTTGTCAATGCGGGTGACACGGTGCGCGCGATGGTGCTGCACGTTGATTCGTTCGAGCAGAAGATCAGCCTGGGCCTGCGCCAGACGCAGGACAATCCGTGGGAGACGATCGGCGAACGTTATCCGCAGGGCGCCAAGGTGCGCGGCACCGTCCGCAACCTGACGGCCTATGGCGCGTTTGTCGAGCTCGAAGACGGCATTGACGGCCTGATCCATGTCTCGGACATGTCCTGGACCCGCAAGATCAATCATCCCTCGGAAGTGATCAAAAAGGGCGAGCAGGTCGAGGCCGTGGTGCTCTCGGTCAACGCGGCCGACCGCAAGATCGCGCTCGGGCTCAAGCAATTGGTCGAAGACCCGTGGGAACACATCTACAATCATTATAAAGAAGGCGATGTCATTGCCGGCAAGGTGACCAATACCACGTCGTTTGGCGCCTTCGTCCAGCTCAACAATGACATTGAAGGGCTGATCCACATTTCCGAGCTGTCCGACAAGCCGGTCAGCAATGTGAAAGACGCGGTCAAGGTGGGTGATGAAGTCACCGCCAAGATCGTGCGGATCGAGCCGGGCGACCGCAAAGTGGCGCTGAGCATCCGCGCCTATGAGCGCGACAAGGCGCTGGCTGAACGGGCCGCCGCGGAACCGGCGCCGATCACGACCACGTCGTCCACGCCACAAGCGCCCGCGCCCGAGCGCAAACGCTTCGAAAGCGGCCTTGACCTCGCCGGCGCGCTGACGCCGGAGGACGACGCCGCAACCAGCAAGGGTTCGGACACGGCGCCGCAACCGGTCTGACGCGCACTTGCATTTGCACGGCGTTTTCGCTATACTGGCCGCCGCGTGATGAACATAACGCGGGAGTAGCTCAACTTGGTTAGAGCGCTGCCCTGTCACGGCAGAGGTTGCGAGTTCAAGTCTCGTCTCTCGCGCCAGTCTGAAACCGCCGAAGTACCTGTAGAAACAAGGGCTTCGGCGGTTTTCTTTTTCCAAATAAACGCGCCGGCCACATCATGCAATATTGTGAAAACATTGCCCACAACGGCAGGCAGCGGCAGACCTTTACCGGCCAGGTGCGGCATATCAATGCTGATCGCGTTTGCCGCGTGCGTCCTGTGGTCAACCCTTCGTCGCGCAGGGTAGAAAGGCGGGAGCGCCCGCCGCGCCACGGATCTGATGCTGCCGCTGCATTCGCCGCACGGAGGCGGTTTCCATTCTTTTTCTGCACCAAAGTACCGACATACTGACTACCGACGCACTGCTTTCTCCACGGCCTTTCCTTCATCATTGGATATGGAGTGTTGGATATTGGATATTCGTCAGCGGGTTCAGGGAAAAATGGTTTTGCCGCAAAATCATTTTGTGCAAAATGAATTGCCGCAATTCATTTTTATAGCAGCAACAAATACCAGTCGCCGGATCCGGGCTCCCCATCCCCGCTTGACGCCCTTGCGCCGCGCCGCTATAATAGGTGCATTGCTTATGGAGCGCAACCACGTATGATTGAATTTACCGACCATGTTGTCAACGAGCAGGCGCGTGACCGGGCCGTCCGGCGCTGTCGTGAGCGCGGCATCATTCTGCCGACGTTCGCGCAGATGCAAGACCCCGGCCGCGTCCCCGTCGCCATTCGCGACGAGCTGAAAACCATCGGCTTGTGGGATGTCCATCCGCGCAACCTCTTCCGCATCAGCTGGCATAATCAGCCGCGCGAGCGCGGCGGCCTGTATGGCGACGTGCCCCACCTGCTGCTGCCACCCGCCCTGACCGGCGTCAGCGCGCCCATCGCCATGCTGCTGGGCAAATGGTTTCCGACCGGCGCGCACAAAGTCGGCGCCGCCTATGGCTGCCTTGCGCCGCGCCTGGTCACCGGCCAGTTCGACCCGACCTATCACAAAGCCGTCTGGCCCTCGACCGGCAACTACTGCCGCGGTGGCGCGTTCGACTCGGCCTTGATGGGCTGCACCGCCGTCGCCATCCTGCCGGAAGGCATGAGCCGCGAACGCTTCGACTGGCTGCGCACCATCGGCGCCGAAGTCATTGCCACGCCCGGCTGCGAATCGAACGTCAAGGAAATCTACGACAAATGCTGGGAAATCCGGCGCACCCGCCCGGATTGCGTGATCCTCAACCAGTTCGATGAATTTGGCAACCCGTGCTGGCATTACCACGTCACCGGCGCCGCCATCGCAGACGTTTGGCGCGCGCTCCCCCGCCAGCCGCGCCTGGGTGCCTACATCTCGGCCACCGGCTCGGCCGGCACGATTGCGGCCGGTGATTTTCTGCGCACGCTCGCGCCGCACCTGCGCGTCGTCGCGGCCGAGGCGCTGCAATGCCCGACGCTGCTCAACAATGGTTTTGGCGCCCACCGCATCGAAGGCATCGGCGACAAGCATGTGCCGTGGGTCCACAATGTGCGCAACACCAATGCGGTCGCCGCCATTGACGACGAGCTCTGCCTGCGCATCCTGCGCCTGTTCAACGAGCCGGTCGGCAAAGCGTACCTGGCAACGCAGGGCATCCCCGCCGCACTGGTCGATCTGCTGGATTGCCTCGGCATCTCGGGCATCGCCAACCTGCTGGCCGCGATCAAGACCGCCAAACATTTCGAGTTTGGCACCGACGATGCCATCATCACGATCGCGACCGACGCGGCCGCGCTGTATGCCTCGCGCCTCGAGGAATTGCGCGCCGAGCACGGCGCCTACACCGCCACCCAAGCCGCCTGCGACTTGGACCACTGCCTGCACGGCACGACCACGGATCATTACAAAGAACTGACCTACCTTGATCAAAAAGCCATTCACAACCTGAAATACTACACCTGGGTCGAGCAGCAAGGCAAAGACATCGCCGACCTGAACCGCCTGTGGCACGACCCGGATGTCTGGCCGCAATTGTTCGCGCAAGTGACGCGCTGGGATGAATTAATCGCGGCGTTTAACGCGCAGGTCGCGGGCGCGTGACGGACATGCGGAATATCGAATATCCAACAAGGAATGTCCAATGATGAAATTCCGCGCAGATATTTCGCACTTGGATATTGAGTGTTCGATATTGGATATTCATCAGGGTTCAGGGCTGCTTTGGAGTCCTGCCAGCGGCGGGATTCAGGGCAGATATATTTGCCACGAAGGCACGAAGCGGCGGAAAAAGTATACGGTAAACAGTATTCAGTATCCGGTACGATCGCTGCACCGAATACCGAACACCGCATCCCGATTCAACTTCGTGTCTTCGTGTCTTCGTGGCCATAGCATCTGAGAGGATTCAGAGACAAATGGTTTTGCTGCAAAATCATTTTGTGCAAAATGAATTGCCGCAATTCATTTTTATAGCAATGGGAGTGCGCATGCGTTGTTTCTTGAGAATGCTGCCGATCAGTCTAATCGGTCTGATCAGTCTGACGATGCCGGCCGGCCGGCTGGGTGCCGCGGAGCAATACGCGGATGCCCTCGAAGAGGCCCAGCAAGCCGACGCCAATCTGGCACTCGTCGCCGTGCCACCGCAGGTCGAGCGCGCGCTGGATCAGGCGATTGCGTTCATGCAGGCGCCGACCGGCGCCGTCACCTTGGGCACCTTGCGCCCGTTGCTCGCCTTTATTCGGCAGGAAGCCGCCAGCGGCCGGGCTTGGCAACCCAAGGATCGGTGGGACGCCGACGGCGCCGCCACGCTGGTGTCCTTGCCCAGCCCGCTAAGCAAGCATGTGGCGTTGTACTACAGCTTGACCATTCCCGATTACGCGATCTTCCCCAGCTCGATGCGCTTCAGCAGCGTGCTCGACACCGCCGCCTTCACCCGCGCCACATTAGCCTGTGTCCCGCAGGCCATCCCGCTGAATCAGTATGCCTATGGCCGTTTCCGCTGCATCGAGGAAACCACCCCGAACCCGCAATCCGGCACGGCCTATCATTACACCAACGTCCGCGCGATTGCGCGCCTCAATCTGGCCGGCCGCGAGATTTTCATGTCATTCTCGGATATGCTGGGCCGCTCCAGCTATGCCGTGCGCGGCGTGCCCGTCGGGCCGCTCAACGACCACGTTTATTATTATAGCGAGAAGCCCGGCACCAATCTGCGCGGCCTGAGCTGGGTGCAACCCGCCATGTATGTCTCCCGCTCGTTGATCATCAATGTGGCACTGGACGAACGGCATACCGCCTCGTGCGCGTTCTCGTGGGTGAATGCCGGCTGGCGCGGCATTAATGTCACCCGCACGGGTCATATCATCCCCATTCTGCAGACCATTCAGCAAAAAATGTTCGACTTGGCGCGCGCGCCGAATGCCTCGGTCGCGCAGTTCAGCACCTTGACGGACAACGTCATGGGGCTGCCGACCGCCCAAGTAAACGCGCGCTACCAAGCCTACTGCAATTATGTCACGGCCTGGCGCGACAAAGGCAAAAAGGGCTTGACGTCCCTCCTGACCCGCAACATCCTGGGCGAGCTGTACGACGTGAAGACCATGGCCCGCCTGGATGACCGTCATCGCCGCGCGCTGATCCTTCAGGAAGAAGTGCGCCGGCTGCTCGGCCAGCCAACCTGGAGCGCCGGCCAGCCATAGGTCGCGCGCACGGCGAAGTGCCGCCCGGTTGCAGCAGTATGCAGTATTCGGTAATCGGTGATTGAAGGGTGGCATAATGGCAGGCTGGAAACATGGCTGCTGATTACTGAAAACCGCAAACTGAAAACTGCAAACATCTGCCCGCTGACTTGGTTAGCTAAGGCAACTGCCAGTCCCGCCATCGGCGGCGATCCCGCCACGGGCGTGGACCGCGATTCTGCGCATCTGCTCTTCCACTGACGCACCGCCGCACCAGTTCTGGCTTGGTGGTTTTGTAGTTTTTTTGCGCGGCGCGGCCACCACAAGCCGGTCTTCGGCACGCGATGATCGATGCAGCAGCAGCGCCGAATATCGCTCTCTCTGCAACCTAAAACCTAACACTTTTCAACCTAATACTCAGCATCCGTGGCGTGCCCCGCAGCCATATTGCCTGCACCTGCAGAGACCCCCACGACCGCGCTGCTAAAGTGATTCAGGGAATGCAAATATCCAATATCCAATCCCGCCTTTGACGGGACTCCAAGCAGCAAGAAATGTCCAATAATGAAGTTATGCGCAGATATTTCGCACTTGGACATTGAGTGTTCAATATTGGATATTAATTCTCGGTGGGGCGCCAAATTCGAGAGAAAGCCGAACGGCATGGACAGCTGCAGCTTCCGCGGCGTGCCCCGCAGCCTCATTCTGGCGGCAACTACAGCATTCTGAAATTCCGATATTAGGAAAGCACAGTACGGCGTGAAGGGCGGCGGGTTTGAGTACATTAAATTATTTCGCCGCGAAAATATTTATTGGAGTACAAGATGGCGGGATTGTTTCGGGCCAGCGTCCTTATATCGGCATTTCAGTGCATCTTTTACGGTTGAGCAGGGCGCAGAGCGCGTCGGGGTCTTTAGGCGGGCGCGCGGGCAACGGCAGTAGGCGATATTCTTCGTTGAGTAGCACGGTCGCGCCTGGCGGCACCACGGTGAGCGGGCCGACGCGTTCGAGTTCAGCCCAGCCAGCTTTGTCGGGCGGCGTGGTTTTATACATCGTGATGGTGCCGCCGCCCTCGGGATAATCACCGCCGGGAATAAACGGCGCCGTCATGATGCAGGCGGTCTTGTCGTAGACACACGCGCCCCAGCCGCAGGTGGTGTGAATGCCGACTTTGAGCGCGCCGGTGCTGAGCGGTGCGGGGTCAAGATCCATGCCGAAGGCGCGCCGCCCAAATTGGAAACACGGTTCAGCCGGATTGGTGATGTGCCAATAGGTAATGCTGCGGAACGGGTTTTTCCCGGGGCCCCACGGCACGACGAAGCGGCCGGTGAGCGGCACGCAGGCGATTGCCCATGCCGCCAGCGTGCGCGATGTGGCGGCTATATTTTTGAAGCCATGCGTGACGCGCATGATCGGCGCGGTGGCATCCAGCGTGACGTCGAGAATGAGCTGCAAGCGGGTGCGCGGCTCGGGCGTGCCCTCGATGCGCACACGGCGCGGCTCGTGAATGATCACGCGCCCGGGCAACGCGGCTGGCACGCCGGAGGCGCGCGTTTGCCGCGGCTCCATGAACCAGGCGCGCAACGCCAGGTATTCCATGGGCGCGATGTAGAACGGCGAGGGACAGCGGGCGGTGCTGAACGACAAGACGCGCGGATACGGGTCGGCAATGACAAACGCCTGCGCGACGCGCGACTTGAGCAGCATACCGGAGTAACCTTGAAACTTCATTTGGGGCAAAGGTAATGTATTATCGTTCATCGTTCATCGGTCATCGGCTGCTTGGAGTCCCGCCAACGGCGGGATCATTGCTCATTTGACATCAAAGTGGAAATTGACAAATGACCGATGAACATTGATAGTTGATAAATGGTCTGATTAAGGGGCAAGCACCAAACGGATCGTGCGAATGGTCTTGGGCGGCACGGTCAGTGCGATGGCATGCGGCTGGATTTTGAGCGGCGCCGCTGCCGTCGTGTCCGGCGATTCATCGAGCAAGACCAATTCTGCCGCGCGGATGAGTGCCGCGGGGACACGAACGCGCGCGCGGCACGGCGTGGTCTGGCCATTCCACAGGCGCACGATGATGCCGCGCCCGTCTTCCGCCGGTTTGATGGCCGAGACGGCGGCACCGGCCACGTCGATCAGTGCCATGGCACGGGCTTTGCCGGCAAAGGTGCCGGCATAGGTCAGCGTGCGCGCATTGACCAGCGCGGCGGCGCGCTGCACCCCGCCGAGCTGCGCAGCCGAGCTGCACGGCAGAATCGAAAGCGCATACTGCCAGGTGCCCTGCATCTGCGCGTCGGGCGTGGCGATGGACGGGCCGGCATTGGTCTTGCGGGCTTGCATGTTTTCCTGCGACAGATGCCCGATGCAGCGCAGCAGCGTGATCGCCAGCGCGCCGCGCTGGGCCGGCAGCAATTGGTGCTCCTGCAGTCCTTGCGGCAGAACGGCCAAGCCGCGCGTGCCATCGAACGCGGCCACGAAACGCTTGTTGTTGAACTCGGTCGGGCCGGATTCGATCCAGGCGTCCGTGGGCGGCGGCGGCACGGCGTGCGGCCGCTGCTGAATGTCGAAATGGCCTTCCGACCAGACCTGCGTGGTCTGTGCGCCGGTGTGCACCAGCAGGCGCAGGCGATGATCTTTGACAAGATTGACCACGGTGACCTGCACATCGAGGCGCGCGTGCTTGTCCCACAGCGATAGTGCCAGGGTGACCGGCACGGCGCGCCGCGTTGCCACCCGCGCCGTGTGCTGCGGATTCAGCGCGCACGGCAGCGCGAGCTGCAACGCCAGCCGCGCCCGCTGCACCACCGGCGTGGCGCCGCCAAATTCAACGCGGGCAAGCTCGCCCAGGCCGCTGATCAGCGTGTCGCGCTTCGGTGGTGAAAACGTGTAGGTGTCGCCGGCGTCGCCGCAATCCTCAAAGCTGATGATGTCGCGATACGCAATGCCGGCCTGCTTGTCGAACAGATCAACAGTGCCGTCACGCTTGATATTGACGCGCAAGAATTCGTTTTCGAGTTTGGCGGATTTGGCGGAACGCCAGCAGCGCTGCGGCATGCGCTTGCCCGGCACCAGCGTGAGCGGCGTCAGCGCATAGCCGGGTTGCGCACCGGCATCAAAGCTGACGCGCGCAGTGTAGATCAGATCGTCATACCAGCCCAGGCGCACCGCGAACTCTTTTTCTTCAGACTTTGTTTCGAGCACGGCCGGAATGGGTTTGCCCTTGGCGTCAACGAGGGCAAACGCGGCCGGCTTGCCGGCCGCGGCGGGCAGCTGAAAATCCGCGACGGCGCCGCCGGGCGTGGCCACCGGCGCGGCGTGCAGCACGGCGTATTGCAGGCGTGGTGTCTGCAGCGTTGGGGTGAACCAGCATTGCGCAAACAAAAATTCCAGCGCGGCTTCCCGCGCGACCTGCGCATACTGGGCGCAATGCCGATAGCGCGTGACAATGTCGCGCAGGACATCGTCGGTGCTGCAACAACCAATGCTGTCATGCGGCTGATTGCGCAACAACTCGCGCCAGGCGCGCTGCAGCACGCGCGTGATGCGGGTGCGGACTGCGTCGTCGGCATCCAGCAGTGCAAAAGCCACC
>JAPLST010000261.1 GCA_026398485.1 bacterium | reverse complement strand
GGTGAGCCAAGGGCCATGTGCCATTGGTCAACATTTGATGAAGTTCTGCGCAGATATTTCGCCCTTGGATATTGAGTGTTCAATATTGGATATTCATTATCTTTTCTGCCAGACCCCCACGATCCCGCCGCCGGCGTGGATCGGTGGGGCGCAACAACACCAACCAAACGCCGGATCTTGGTTCCTGCTGCGCGGCGGTTGACACCCGCGCCCATCCTTGTTATACTTACTATACACAACTGTACTCACGCTTAACATAGGATTTGCATGCACTCGTGCCGTTTGTCGAATTTGACCGCTGCCTTGATTGGCCTGGCTGGCGTGTGCGCCAGCACCGTGTTGCTGGCCGCGCCGGTGGTCACCAACACCGCGCCGCGCCCGACCGGCCGCGTGCCCGGGCGCATGACCATCAAGCTGGCGGTGCTCAACTACGAGCCGCGCTTCGCCTCGAAAAACAACCAGACCTATTGGCAATGGGGCAAATGGAAAGACCCGCGCGTCTGCGTGCAAATGATGATCGACGGCTGGCGTGACATGTCGGACGGCATGCTTGATATTCAGGTTGCCCACTGGACCAATGTCAATCTTTTCCCATACAGCATGGATACCAACCGTTTTGGCCATCATCGCTACACCGAGGAAACCTTCACGGCGGATTTTCGCAAGAACTACGTCGGCATGGCGCACTACCTGACCTGTTTGACGGCTGATTTTCCGCACGTGCTCGGTATGATTGACCGCGGCGAAGTTGATCACGTCATGTTTGGCGGCGGACCGTTTTTTGGCTATTGGGAGACGCACATGATCGGCAAGGGCGCCTCGGCCTGCAACTCCGGCCCGACCTCGTGGACCAACGAGCGCACCTTCACGGTCATGGGCATGAACTGCGAGCGGCCGGGCAACGGCGCGCATCCCATCGGCCATGGCCACGGCGAAACCACCTTGTCCACATGGTTCTTCAATGAAGGCCTGCCGTACACCGGCCATCTGCCCTATCCGCCCATCGCCGCGGAGAATGTCACGCGCTACACCAACATCAACGAATTTGTGGCGTTCACCCGCTTCAAGCGCGTGGCGGATTATGGCAGCGGTTGCGGCAACATTCATTGGGCGCCCAACGGCACCAACAGCGGCTGGGGCTATGACTACAACAAGGACGACGCCGTGCTGAGTTCGGCCGACAACTGGAACAGCCCGCGCTATCCGCATAGTTTGACGAATGCGCCGCGCCTGCTCCACGGCCGCGAATGGGGCTTGCGTGATGAAGCGAATAATGAGTACGGTTTCGGCTGGTGGTGGTGGCAGCATTTCCCGCAGCAGTTGGGGCTGTACCGCGGCCATCTCAACAATTGGATGAGCTATGCGTGGAATTGGAACACGGCCGCCTATCCGCTGGGCGCCGACCAGCCGTTGCGCTTGGACGACCTCGACCTGGCGGGCTGGTTCAGTTTTCGCGTATGTGTGCCGCCCGGCGCAACCCAGGTCACCTTCACGGCGACGTCGCCGGATATGGCCGTGCATTTCGGCGTGCGCAAGAACTATTTGCCCAAGCGTTTTCGCCCGCAGCAGTCCGACGAGCCGGCCTTCCGCGCCTATGATGACTGGCAAACAACGACCACCAGTTATACCCGTGTGCTCACGCCGGCGGACAACTTCGGGCGCGGCTTGAGCGGCATGTGGTACCTGACGTTTGGCAACATGCCCCAAGCGCAGACGCGCGCCGTATGCACCTACTCGAACATTGTGGTGGCGGTGGCCATCCTGCCCAAGCCGACCAACACAGCCACGCGCATCATCGTCAGCGAGCCGCGGCGCAATGCCTATTACGCGACCGCCGAAAACGCCGTCACAAATATCGCCTGGCAGGTGCAAGGTTTGCCGCAGGGCGTGCGTTCCGTTGCCCTGTACTATCAAGCACAAGCGGGCGCGAGTGCGCTGGTGCCCATCTGCGCCGACTACGATTTCAATTTGCACACGCCGTACCGCTGGACGTTGCCGCGCGGGGAGCGGAGTCGCACGGCCGCCGTGGCGGTGGTGCTTGAAGATGTCTACGGTGTGGTGACGACGAATTTCTCGGCGCGTTTCACGCTGGACACCCGCGCGCGGCGCTGACAGCCATGTAGACGCGGCAGCATGTCGCGTGCAATTAGAGCAGTGCAGGCCAATCCTCCCTCCATCCAATTGCTGCGAGACGATGGATGAATGTGGCCACGGCGCGCGCCGTGTATGCAGCAGCAGCAGCAGCAGC
>JAPLST010000402.1 GCA_026398485.1 bacterium | reverse complement strand
AACGGCGGTCAGGGCCTGACCGCCCTACCTCAACCTCCGGCCACGCATCCGGCCACGCACGCGCAGGACCCACAACAGATTTGGCTACATCAGGTTCGCATTTTCCCCTCTGACGGAATTTCAGACAGATGTGCTTGTTAAGTTGACGCGCATGCGCCGCTGGCGGGTCTGAAGGCAGGTTCGATCTCCCGATCGCATCTTTCGGCGGATGGCACCGCGCATGGAACCGCCGACAATTTCTGCACCTCTGCAACCATAAATTATCGTGCTGCACGAGAATTTAGTGATGTGCTGCACGCCGCACGCCGTGCGGCGGCTACGGGCAGAAATGCACGCACGCGGGCGGCCTTATGTTTTCCGCGCGGGTGCGCCGCGCGCCGCATCGTGCAACGCGGCCAGGGCCGCCCGGCACGCCGTGATCTCCACCGCGGTTGCCGGCCGCCACAGGTGCCGTTGCACACGCCGTTGCACTTCGTCTTCCTGGGCGGCAAAGGTGGTGACATGCCGCCCGTCACGGGCGAAGACATGCAAGCGCGCATGCGGCCCGCGCACCAAGATCGTGGCGTGCGCCTCGTCATAGAAAAACGCGGCGGGGGCGGCATGATCAAGGTCGTCCAGCGCGCATTGCACGGGCCGTTCATCCTCACGTCGTTGTTGGGCATGGCGCGTGCGGCGCAGCGCCTGGCGGTCACGCTGGTCCAGCGCGTCACGCAGTCGGGCAAGCAGACGCGGAATGCAGGACAAAATCTCCGACCGCGCTTTTGCCGGGGCATCCTGCGGCAGGGCCCGCACCGCCCGTTCGCAGCGCCGCAGCGCGCGTTGCAGCGGCTGGCACGCGCGCACAATCACGCCAAAATGGTCGCGATCCAGCGCATCGTGCAACGGGATTCCCTCCGGCGTGACCCCGATAATATTCAAGGCTAATGCAAAGAGGCGCTGCGCCGTGCGCCATTCGACAATTTGGGCCGTCAGGGCGCAATGCGCATGCGCGTCGGCGTGGCCCGGCGCACAAAAATACCCGGCCGTCACTTGCCCGAGAATATTGTAACTGTGGCTGGCCTTGCCGCGCGCGCCAAGCAGCTGCGCCTTCAGGTCGCGCCCGAGCGTGAGCTGACTGATCATCCGCGCCGGTGTCTCGAACAGCAGGCCGACGCGCGGGTCATGGGCATCCAGCAATTGCTGGTGGAATTCCTGCCACAACGGCACGCCTGTGGGTGAATATCCGGCAAACACGGCCGTCGCCGTCGGCGGCACACTGTCCGCGCCATCCGCACTGCCGGCGCGATAATTGTAGACGCGCCCCGCCTGGTACGCGTCCGTTGCCGCGGCAAGTTCTTCAAGCAGGTGTTCGAGTTGCTGGTAGAGCGGCTGATGCAGCGCGGTGGGCGCCCAGTGCCGGCGTGGCGCAAGGGTCAACTGCAAAGGAAGGGTGAGGGTCTCGCCCAATTCGTTGATGCGCACGCCCTGCGTCGCGGCCATTTGGCGCAGCAACACGATCAGCTGTTGCTGCAGCCAGTTTGCGCGCGCAGACAGCGTGCCGGCCGCATCATCCGCGGGCGTGGCGTGCTCGTGGAGCGGTTCGCCCATCCACGTTTCCTTACCAAATCCGCCGGCCGGCGCGCAGGAACGCGACCGCACTCCACGCCAGCCATGCCAGCGTATTGGCCTCCGGCACCACCAGAATATTGATCATGACTTGCGCGGCCAACCCGTCGGCGCTGGCGGTGAAGACCGTGGCGTGATTCCCATAGTCTTCGCTGGCCGGCGTCCAGGCATACACGCCGGTCACCACGCCAAATCCCGGTGTTGCACTGAAACGCGCACTGTCAGAGCAACTCATGCTGATTTGCTGGGTGACCGCGTCGGCGGCAATAATCTGCAGAACCAGCGGGTTGCCAATATACGCCATGCTATTGCTGGCGCCGCGCAGGACGGGCGCGCTGTCGGTCGTGCCGCTCACCGGCAGCAGAAAATCCTTGATGACCGCCATGTGCTGCATGCCGCTGACGCCGGAATCGCCGGTTTGAATCGGTGATGGCAGCAGTTGATAGGGCGTCGTCACCCGGCTGTCATACACAAGACCATTGGTAAACGCCCGCGGTTGAACCGCGGTGGCGACAAGCAGCGCGGCCAGGGTGGCATTGGGCATGGTCCAGTCGTATGGCTTGGCGCGACTGGCGTTGGTGTTGTCATTGCCGTTCTGGTCACGAGGCGTGGCGGCATTCGAGAGAAATGAGTTGAAGGTGGTGATGGCTGCTTCGGTGCGCGTGTCCGTGTTCAAGTCGCCACCCACCACAAGGTAATCGGCTGCGGAAAAATGCGCCTGCACATTTGTTTTAATCATGAGCGCTTCGGTGCTGCGATTGGCCGCGCTGGAGGTTGGCAAATGCACGCTCACGACATGCAGGTCAATCGTGCCGGGCAGATCAATCGTCGCCCAACTGAAATCCCGTTCCGCTACCGGCGAGGGCCATTCGCCCGATGCAATAATCGGCCAGCGGCTGACAATGCCATTGGGAATGCTGCCGCCGGCGCCGCGATAATAATAGAAATTTGTGCCAAAGGCGGTGTCAATAAGCTGGCGAATGGTTCCGCTTTGATAGTTGAATTCCTGAATGGCGATCACGTCCGGCTTGAGCCCTTGAAAAATACGAATGCCCGGATCTTCATATGCCTGTTGTGTGCCGCTGGTGATATTGGCGGCCATGACGCGGCAGGCAATGTTGGTGGCGGCCGCCCCGCGCACAATGTAGGTATTGGTTGGCGCGCTGCTGCTGGTTGTGCCATCGAGCGCAAAGGCCGTCACGGTGTACTGGGCCGTGCTGTTGGCCGCCATGCCGGGCAGCGTGCCGAGATACACGTTACCGGCCGACTGGGTCGCCTGAATGCTGGACTGGCTCAGGCAAGCACTGGTGGTGTAGCGCACGAGCACCGTGGAAATGCTGCTGCCATTGTCCGCCACCGCGCAATAAATAGTGACGGCTTGCTGGCTGGCCGGCACGGTTGACTGCGCCAGTTGCTCAATCAACGGCGCGCCGGATACCCAGCCCGCCAATACGCCCACCGTGCAGATGCTTGATAGTATTCTCATGAATTAAGTATAACACATTTCACGCAGCCCCTGCAACGGCGGCTGCTTTCCCACAGAAAACAAGTTCTGTCTTCGTGGCCGCGGGGGTCGCTGCACGCCGCTCTGCAACCATAAATTATCGTGGTGCACGAGAATTTAGTGATGTGCGGCACGCCGCACGCCGTGCGGCGGCTACGGGCAGAGAGATCGACCGCTGGCGGATGGCACCGCCGCCGCCTTCTGCACCTCTGCAACCATAAATTCTCGTGCCGCGCGAGAATTTAGTGATGTGCTGCACGCCGCGCAGCGAAGGGAGCGCCGATCGTCCCGCCGTTGGCGGGACTGAAGGTAGGTGCGATCGCCCGATCGCAGCATCTGACGGAAGCCGCGTGCAATCATTGGCCGCGCCATAAATTCTCTCGCCGCGAGAGAATTT
>JAPLST010000128.1 GCA_026398485.1 bacterium | reverse complement strand
GCGCTGGCGGGAATACCGCTATCTAGTCATCAACGACGATTTGATCGCCGCCTATGACCAGCTCCGCGCCATCGTGCTCGCTGAACGCGCGCGGATACGCTAAAATGCGGATGTGATAAGTTGGTAACGTTTTAGAGTGCGCGGGCTGGACCCGCGCTTTTGTACGGAACGTCCGGGACAGGGTCAGATGCTGAGCCGCGAGCGGCTCGGCGGTCACGGGTCAGTGTCTGACCCTGGGGTCGGCGTGACCAGTGGCCCAAGCGTGGTTTGGGGGCGCAAAACAATTGACATCAAAATGCAGTCACGGTATAGGTTGCAGTATGAAAACATTAACCATTCGCGAAGTGCCCGACGAAGTCTATACGACGCTGCGGGATTGTGCGGTCGTGAATCATCGCAGTCTGCAAGAGCAGGTCGTAACGATATTGGAACGGGAAACCAAGTTGGTGCGCGGCTCGCAAGCCAGCCGGGTGTTACGCTGGCGCCAGCGTTTGGCGGGCCGCCAGTTGGGTAATATCGTGGCCGACATCCGGCGTGAGCGGCAGCGATGAACGCCGTTGTGCTTGATTCTTCGGCGCTCATGCGCATGTTATTGCCGGATGGCCCCCTGCCAGCCGACGCCGAGGAGGCCTTACATCGCGCCGAGCGTGGCGATTTATTGCTCCTAGCGCCGGAGCTTGCCTTGGCGGAAGGCGTGCAAGTGCTGCACAAGAAGCGCCAGCAGGGCCGTATCAGCGCCGATGAACAAAAGGAATTGTTGGTTGATCTGCTTTCCATACCGCTGCGGCTTTTCAGCCATAAGCCCTTGTTGGCAAGGGCCATGGCATTGGCGCATGAGCAGGCGCTCAGCGTTTACGATGCGCTTTTTTTAGCCTTGGCTGAAGAATTCAATGTAAGGTTGATAACGGCGGATGCGAAACTATTGCGTGCGGCGGAACGAATGCACCTTGGGTGAGGAGCGCAGCATGACAACCAAGACCAAAACCATTGTTCTGGGCGTGACCGGTTCCATCGCGGCCTACAAGGCGGCGGAGCTGGTGCGCCGGATGCAGCAGCAGGGCTGGGACGTGTGGGTGATGATGACCGAGGCGGCGGCGAAGTACGTCGGGCCGCTGACGTTCCAGGCGCTGACGAAACATCCCGTCGCGGTGGGCCGTTGCGAGGCGGTGGAAACGTCCACCTATCAACACCTCGACCTCTCCGGCCGCGCCGGCGTAATGGTCATCGCGCCCTGCACGGCCAATGTGTTGGCGAAAATCGCGCACGGCCTGGCCGATGATGTCGTGACGGCGACCGTGCTCGCCGCGACCGCGCCGGTGATCGTGGCGCCGGCGATGAACGAGCGCATGTGGCTCAACCCGGCGACACAGGCCAACGTGCAGACGCTCAAGGACCGCGGCGTGTTGGTGCTCGACGTCGCGGCTGGCGAACTGGCCTGCGGCGACGTGGGCGCGGGCCGGCTGACGGAATTGGAAAATATCATCGCCGCGACGGCCAAAGCGATGGAGAAGGGTTGATGACAAGCAACCGGTCGTCGGGGAAGATGGGCTACGCCCTGGCCGTAGAAGCGGCGTCCCGCCGCTTTCTTT
>JAPLST010000393.1 GCA_026398485.1 bacterium | reverse complement strand
CTGAACCCTGAACCCTGAACCCTGAACCCTGAACCCTGAACCCTGAATCCTGAACCCTGAACCCTGCCTTCTGCCTGCGGCCATGGACGATCCCTTACAACAATCGCTGCAGTATCTGCCCGGCGTCGGGCCCAAGCGCGCCGCGGCCCTGGCCCGCTGCGGCTTGCAGACCATCTGGGATGCCGCCAATTATTTCCCGTTCCGGCATGAAGACCGGCGCAGCATCACCGTCATAAAAGACCTGCAGAACGGCACGCCAGCCACCGTCTATGGCATCGTCGATGCCGTGTCCGTGCGCCAGACCCGCCGCCGCCAAACCATCGTCAGCATCGCCGTCAAAGACGCCACCGGCCTGCTGCTGGCCACTTGGTTCAATCAGTCGTGGATGAAAGACAAATTCACGGAAGGCGCCAAGGTGCTGCTGACGGGCAAGCCGCAGGATGTGCCGCGCCCGGCGTTCAGCAGCCCGCTCTACGAAATATTGCCGGAAGATTTCTTCCCGGATGAGTATGAAGGCACGCTCGCGCCAATTTACCGCCTGACGGAAGAGCTCACCCCGCGCATCATGCGCCAGATCATCCACGCCGCGCTCGAACGCGCCCTGCCGCATCTGGCCGAGTATTTTCCCGACAAGGTCCTGCAACAATACGACCTGGTGCCGCTGCCCGAGGCCTATCGCATCATGCATGCCTGCAACTATCCGGTGGAGCAATTGACACCGGTGACCTTGGCGCGCGCGCAGCGCCGGCTGGTCCTGGACGAATTTTTCGTGATCTCGATGGGGCTGCTGCTCAAGCGCGCGCGCACCGGGCAATTGCCCTACACCGTCCGGCACGCGCCGCCGGGCGAGCTGCTGCGGCGCTTCATGGCGCAACTGCCGTTCACGCTGACGGGCGCGCAGACCCGCGTGCTCAAGGAAATCAAGCACGACCTGCTGGCGCCCACGCCAATGAACCGCCTGCTGCAAGGCGATGTTGGCAGCGGCAAAACAATAGTCGCCGTGATCGCCGCCGTCATGGCCATCGAGGGCGGATACCAGGCCGCCGTCATGGCGCCGACCGAAATTCTGGCACAGCAACATTACAAGACCATGACGGCCTTGCTGCACGACCTGCCGGTGAAGATCAATTTGCTGACCGGCAGCACGCCGGCGCGCGAACGCCGCATGGTCGTGGCCGAACTGGAGCGCGGCGAGCCGCAGCTGATCATTGGCACGCACGCCCTGATTCAGAGCGCCGTCAACATGCCGCGCCTGGGCTTGGCGGTCGTGGATGAGCAGCACAAATTCGGCGTGATGCAGCGCAACTGCTTGCGCGACCAGGCCGAGCAGACCGACACGCTGGTGATGACCGCCACGCCGATTCCGCGCTCGCTGGCGCTGACGGTTTATGGCGACCTGGCCGTCTCCAAACTGGATGAGCTGCCGCGCGGCCGCCGGCCGATCAAGACCTATGTCATCAAGCCCGACCGCCTGCCGCGCGTCTGGCAGTTTATCCGCAAGGAAATTGCCGCCGGGCATCAGGCCTATATTGTTTATCCCTTGATTGACGAGAGCGACACGCTGCCGCTCAAGCCGGCGACACTGATGTACGAGGAGCTGCGCACGCGCATTTTCCCGGAGTTGCAGGTGGGCCTGGTGCATGGACGCATGCATGCGCAGGACAAGGAAACGGTCATGCGCGCCTTCGCCGCCGGCACCGTGCAGGTGCTGGTCAGCACGACCGTGATCGAAGTCGGCATTGATGTGCCGAATGCGACCGTGATGGTGGTCGAGGATGCGCACCAATTCGGGCTGGCGCAATTGCACCAGTTGCGCGGGCGGATCGGGCGCGGCGGTGCGGAGTCGCATTGCATTTTGGTGGATGGCGGCGCGGACGTGCCGGACGAGCGGCCGGCGCGCGGGCGCGCGGCGCGGGCGCCGCAGCAACCGGAATTGCTCGACACCAATCCGCGCTCGCGCCTGGCCGTCATGGCCCAGACCAACGACGGCTTTGTCATTGCCGAGGAAGACTTGAAGCTGCGCGGGCCGGGCGAGTTTTTCGGGATGCAGCAAACCGGCTTGCCGGCGCTGCACATTGCCGACTTGGTGCGCGACGAGGAAGAGCTGAAATTCGCGCGGCATCTGGCGGAAACACTGCTGGATTACCGCGAAAGTTTGAAGCCCGAGACGCGCGACCGGCTGCGCGCGCGGCTGCAGCGCGCCTTTGGCACGAGCATCCGCGGCGTTGATGCCGGCTGAAATACAGCAGCACTACACAAGGAGAAAAAAATGGAGATTGCACACATCACGCAGGTCGGTGTCGTTGGGGCGGGAACCATGGGCGCCGGTATTGCGGAACTCTTCGCCGAGGCGGGCTATGCGGTGATCTGGTACAACCGCTCCGCGGCCGGGCTGCAACGCGGCCTGGCGCGGGTGCGCAGCAATCAACAGGTCTTGATCCAGCACAACCTTCTCACGCCGGCGGACGCCGAGGCCGCACTGGCGCGGCTTCATCCCACGCACGATCTGGAGGCCCTGGCGTCCGTCCAGTTTGTTACCGAATCCGTGGCCGAAGACCTGGCGGTCAAGCGCGCGGTGTGGGCCACGCTCGAGCCGCACTGCCGGCCAGATGCCATTCTGACCACCGACAGTTCGGGCCTGCCGATCACGGCCATCGCGACGGTCATCGCCACGCCCGCCCGCTTTGCCGGCTTTCATTTTCCCAATCCGCCGCAGCTTCTGCCCGTGGTCGAAATCATCAAGGGGGACGGCACCGCCGACGCCACCTGCGAACTGCTGCTTGCGCTGGCGCGCCGTCTGCACAAACACCCGATCCTGGTGCGCAAAGACGTCCCGGGCTTCGTCCTGAATCGCCTGAACAATGCGCTGATTCGTGAAGCACTCTACCTGATCCAAGCCGGCATCGCCACGCCCGCGGACGTGGACTGTGCGGTCACCAATTGCCTGGGCATACGCTGGGCGTTCACCGGCCCGTGTCAATTCATGGATTTGGTTGGTCTAGACCTGGCGCACGCCATCAACACCTATGTGTTTCCTGCCTTGAGTGATATGCACGGTCCCTCGAACGAGCTGCGCGCGTTGGTGGCCGCCGGCAAGCTGGGCGCCAAGAGCGGCGCCGGTTTTTACGAGTATCCCGCCGGCAAAGCCCAAAGCATCATCGACGACCGCGATGACAAACTCCTGAAACTGTTGCAGCTCAAAGCGCAGGCGGCGACCTAATGTAGTGTCTCATACGTAGCTTGACAAATCGGCACTGTTCAAACAGGTTGCCTTCATCATAACCTAAATCCCTCTTGTATCTCTCCCGCCGCTGGCGTATGCGCGTCAACGTAAGCGGCTGGAAGCCGCTTCTACGACAGATGTGTCTGAAATTTTGCTATAAGAACGGGAGCCGCCGGCGTCGAGCGCGCAGACAGGTAGGGCGGTCAGGCCCTTGACCGCCGCGGTTGTCCCTGTGCCAGGGTAGCACCGGCGTGCGCGCGCATGCAACAACGGCGGTCAGGGCCTG
>JAPLST010000032.1 GCA_026398485.1 bacterium | reverse complement strand
GAGATTGGTATCGCCGCGGGACCGTTAGGCGCGGTGGCGGGAACCGTTCCGGGTTTAATTATTGGCGGTATCCTCGGCCTGCTCGCAGGCAACAAGATCGGCTCTGAGGTTGACCGGAACAGCTGAAAATGAAGATGAGACGGCGTATTGCAGGTGTGAGTACTAACACAACCATGAAGAAAACCATGAAGAATGTGATGCTCGTGTCAGTATGGCTGGTGGTTGCAGCAATCTTTGGATGCGCCATGGTGCTTTATTTCTGGACCGGCAGCGAAACCGGAACACAGGACAATCCCCAGGTAAGTCGGAGCGCGTTGCAAGCACCCCGCACTGAACCCGTCGAGGTAGTTCTTAAACGCCAACTCGGGATCACGGCGACATGCCACAGCAACAACGAGCAGGCGGTGAAGGAAGCGATCAAGGGCGTCAACGAGTTGTTCGACGACATGAAGGCGCGCGTGCCGGCATTCGTTGAGGATATTTACGGCATCAAGACAAAGTTGAAGATCATCGGCAAGGGCACCTGCGACCTCTGGCCATGGCAGAAGAACCGTTCGCGAGTGAAGTCGCTGATCGAGAAGAAGTTTGCCGAACATGTGATCACAGCCGCCCAATTGCTCGGCCGAATAAACGCGATAAGTTGCGGATTTACAACGTCTTTGACCGAGAACAAGAACAGACTCGCGCTGTCAGTGACTTCGAACCTGGCGGATGCTTTGCCGCAGCAAATGGCGGTGGATACGGAGATCATTCGTGCCGCGATGAATCGCGAGATTGACCGAAGCGTCAAGCCGCTGTTGATCAACAACTTGGGCGGGGAAGCGGCGAGTATTGTGATTGCGGAGGTAAGCGCGGCGATTGCGATCAACATTTTCAGCCGTGCGATGAGCCAGGCATCCGTCAGCATTGCCACCGAGACGGCCGCAACATGCAGCGCGGCCGCACTGAGCGGATGGGCGACTTTTGGTATAGGCCTCATAGTGGCGGTAGTTGTGGACTACTTCGTGTCGCACTATGCCAAGGACAAGATGACCGCGGCACTAAACGAGCGAATTGAACAGATGAGTAAGGTTGTCCTTGATGGTGTGGACGGGAAGCCTGGATACACGGCCATGCTTGATGATGTTACGAAAGCGATCAACATAGCCGAATGGCACGCGGTAAGCAACAGTGTCGTGGCGTGCTACAGCAGTCTTTGAACATACCAAAACAACAGGGGAGAGCACATGAAAACCGGGACTGAGAAGACGATGAGACAGCAAACGATAGTTGCGCTGACAATTTTGGTGCTTGGTTGCCTGACGGCACATGGCGGTGGCAGCACCGTGATAAAGGAATCAGCCGAGTGGGTGATGAAGAAAGCGGTGGGCAAGACCGCAACGGCCGGGCTGAAGGAAGGAACCGAGCTGGCCATCCGCCAAGCGTGCAAGAAACTGGGCAATGAGGCGGTCGAACTCGCAGCCAGGCACGGCGATGATGCGGCAAAGCTTCTTGCCAGGCACGGTGATGCGGCAGTGCCCCTGATCCGCAAGTGGGGTGTTGAAGGGATGAAGGTGCTGCAATCATACGGTGACGACGTGCTCCGGCTCGCGTCCCGCCATGGGGACAATATTATCCCGGTGCTGGCAAATAACGGTGCGGCACTGGCGCCATTGACTGCCAAGTATGGCGATGACGTGGTTGTCGCGTTTGTGGCGCATCCGGGGCTCGGCAAAGAACTTGTCGAGGCGTTCGGTCGAAACGCAGGGGCGGTGGCGGGCCGGGTAACCGATGACGGCGCCGTTGTTCTTGCCAAATGCATGGCAAAGGCATCTGAACAGGAGGCGCGCGTCATCACCCGGGAAGTGCTTGCTCAAAGCGGGAAACAGACAGGCAAAGAGATCGGCGACTTGATATTGAGGCGTACGCCCCATTTGGCCTTGGCCGCAGGCATCGTGATGGTTGCGTACGAGGCAAAGGGTGGAGTTCATGATGTCCGTGAGTGGGCACAGACAGCGCCGGCGGGCGTGGTGTCCCGGACGGCTAACAGGGCATTGCTACCGCTGGTACTCGTGGTTTGCTCAGGCGTTGTGCTGGTCATGACAACACCAAGAGTATTTCGTGTCTTTCTGGAACATCGCCGGCTTTCCAAGGCCGCGATCAATGCAAAGGGAAGCCAATGAGAGGTCTGCACAAAACGCGGTCAAATGTTTCAATGAACGTAATAATAGAACGGAGGATACAATGGTTAGCGCATTATTGACAGCTCTGACGGGATTTGCAGCAGGTCTGTGGTACGCGAGAGGCAAGCCTGAGCCGCTCAAAAGCGCCCTCGTGGACACACAACGTCTGTGCAGGTGCGGCATGGCCGTCGCCCACAAGGCGTACAACTGGATCAAGGAAGCGGCTGCTGAAGAACAAGTGGCGAACCATACAACGAGGACACCATGATTGACAAAATCCTGCTTTGTGGTCACAATATTACCGTGCAGAACATGGAACACGTTGGTGAGAGCACGATTGCGAACTCCGACTACGCGAAAGCCATTATTAGCATGGAGGCGGGTTTGCCTTGCGATGTGTATTACTGCACGCTCATCCATGAGGTCATCCACTTGTTGATGAACATGGACGGTATGCGTGACGCGCACAACGAGCGTGACGTATGTGCCCTTGCTAATGGGATCTTCCAATTCATCAAAGATAATCCAACGGTGATGAACAACATCCTGTCGGCACGAGGAACGGAATAAGATGGTGAACGAGAATATGACGGCAGAAACAGAAGAGACTAAACGAAGGGTGAAGGCAATTGAGCTTGGTATCAAGCCGAGTCGCGTGGATATGCGTGCCGGGCTGATCGGCGCACTTGCTGGCGAACCGGGCTATCGCCTCGATCAATGGATGGCAGCCACATTCAATCACAATTTCGACGCGTATGACCGCGCGATCGACACTGCGTACAATGCCACACACATAGGTGGGTCGCAGCTGCATCACCTGGTGGACGGCCAG
>JAPLST010000374.1 GCA_026398485.1 bacterium | reverse complement strand
GCGGCTCCCGCACTCCATGGTTCGGCTGCGCCGAACAAAGGGGTCGCCCGCACCACGGCGGTGGATCGTATTTCTTACATTGGAAGAATTCACCGAAACCCGTGGCTTTTTTGGCTGGTTTTTGCTATACTATCTGCGGTATGGCATTCGTTGCGGTTTGTCAGCCTGACACAGTACAGCAAACCACCGGTTCCCCGGGAACCACTTCACTCGCGCTTGGAGACCACGTCATGAACAAGATCCTTACCCTCACTGTCGCTGTTGTCTGCAGCGCGCTGATCAGCGCTGCCGCGTCATTCACGGCGGGCAACCTCGCGGTTCTGCGCATTGGCGACGGGGTCAACCCGCTGGTCAATTCCAATGGCGCCGTGAGCATTCTCGAAGTTGCCCCCGCTGGCGGTGTTGTGCAAACCATTGCCATTGACAGCAGCACCAACGGCAACGGCATCAACATTTCCGGCAACGCCACCTCGGAAGGCCAACTGGTCGCCGACACCAGCAAGACCGCGCTCTCGTTTGGCGGGTATTGGATTCTGGGCGGCAGCGGGTCGCTGTCAGGCCGCAGCTCGGCCAATGCCCCGCGCGTCTGGGGCAAAGTTGCCAACGACGGCACCTACACGGCCGGCGGCACGGCCACGTTTTACAATGTGGGCACTACCAAAAACATTCGCGCGGTCGCCTTAAATGGCGCGGATGCATATGGAGCATTCAGCGGCTCACTCAATCTTGGCACGATCCAAATCACCAATGTCAACAGCCGCGGGCTGCTCATTCATGGCGGCAACTTGTATTACTCCACCGGTTCCGGCGCCGTGGGCACCTACGCCTATGTCGGTTTCCCCACCGTGCCAACGGCTGCTGCACAGATGATCATCAATCCGAGCACCGGGTTTGATCCCTATGATTTTGCCATCAGCCCCGGTACGCTGGCAAATGGTTCCTCAATTTATATTGCCAACGGCACAATTAGCCTTGTGCAACGCTGGAATTTCGACGGCGCCACATGGACATTGGCCAACACTTTCACAAATACAGAAGCGGTCTACGGCATTGCGGTTGATTTCGGTGCGCCGCAACCGATTGTTTACGCCGCGGCACCCAATGCCCTCTATATGGTTGTTGATGCGGGCAGCAATGCAACCATGACCAGCATTTTGAGCGCCGGCGCCAACTATGTCTTCCGTGGTCTGGATTGGGCGCCGGTGCCCGAGCCGGCCGCGCTGGGCCTGCTGGCCGCCGCACTCGTGCTTGCCCGCCGCAGCCGCCGCTGAAACCTTGTTTGAAAACACTCTTCATTCATCATTTCTCCTGAACCCTGCTGAATATCCAATATTGAACACTCAATATCCAAGGCCGAAGTATCTGCGCAGAACTTCATCATTGGATATTCCTTGTTGGATATTCGATATTCCGCTGCATCCCCACCTGAACCCTGAACCCTGATGAATATCGAAGGCCGAAGTATCCGCGCAGAACTTCATTATTGGACATTCCTTGTTCGATATTCGCATTCCCTGAATCCCGGCATCCTCAGCAGGGCAGCGCCTGCAACCGCACGCGCACGGCGCAGATGTCGGCCGGCAGCGGGGCCGTGAACGTCATCGGTGCGCCGGTGCGTGGATGCGCCAGGGACAGCACCTGGGCATGCAGCATTTGGCGTACGGCGCCCACCTCGGCGCTTAATGCGCGCGCCGCCTTGCCATAGGTGCTGTCGCCCAGCACGGGCAGGCCGATGTGCGTCAGATGCACGCGAATCTGGTGCGTGCGCCCGGTCATGATCCGCACCGCCAGCGCCGCGGCGCGCGCATGAAATGTTTCCAGCAACTGCACTTCGCTCAGGGCGTGCCGCCCGCTGGATGACGTCACCGACATTTTCTTGCGGTCACTCGCACTGCGTCCGATGGGCAACTCGATCCGCTGCAATGCTGTGTGTGGCACGCCTTGGGTCAGCGCAAAATATTCCTTGCGCACGGTGCGCTGCGCGAATTGTTGCAATAATTGCAGGCGGACTGCCTCGCTGCGCGCGACGACGATGCAGCCGGAGGTCTCGCGGTCAAGGCGGTGGACGATGCCGGGCCGTTCGTGCGCCGTCTGCTGGCGCAATTCGGGATAGCAATGCAACAGGCCATGCACCAAGGTCGGCTCGACCGTGGCCGCGCCGGGATGCACGACCAAGCCGGCCGGCTTGTTCAGCACGGCCATGCACTCGTCTTCATACAAAATATCAAGCGCCATGGCCACCGGTTCAAGGCCGAGTGGCGGCACGGCCGGTTCGCTCACCAGCACGGTTTCGCCGCCGCTCACCCGTTTGGCGGCGCGGCAGGGTGTGCCATTGACAAGCACCAGGTCTTCATGCACCAAGTGGGTGACATGCGAGCGGGAAAGGTGCGGCAACATTTCGGCCACAAACACATCGATGCGGCGCGGCACCTCGAGCAGCGGCACCGTCAGGTTATGCTGCGTTGTGGCGGTCATGTGGCGGCGGGCGGTGCGGTGGCGCGCAGGACGGTCATGATCTGGGCCACCAGCGTGTCGAGCCCGAGCCGGTCGCGGGCGGAGACTTCAATCAACGCCACGGCCGGATAGCGCACGCGCAGCGCATCACAGTTGGCGCGCGCCTCGGGCAGATCCATTTTGTTGGCCACAATCAAGAGTGGTTTGGCGGCGACCTCTTCGCTGAACTGGGCCAGCTCATCGAGCAGGACACGATAATCGTCCGCCGGGTCGCGCTGATCCACGCCGGCCATGTCGAGCAGCATGACCAGCAGGGAGCAGCGCTCGATGTGTTTGAGAAAGTCGTGGCCAAGGCCGACGTTGTCGTGCGCGCCCTCGACCAGCCCGGGAATGTCGGCAATGACCGCGGTGGTGAAGTCCGGCAATTCGAGCAGGCCCAGAATGGGCTGCAAGGTGGTAAAGGGATACGCGGCAATCTTCGAGTGGGCGCGGGTGATCGCCGTGATCAAGGTGGACTTGCCGGCATTGGGATAGCCGACCAAGCCGATATCCGCCAGGATTTTCAATTCACAGGCCAGCACGCGTGTTTCGCCCGGCTCGCCGTTTTCGGCAAAGCGCGGCGAACGATTGGTGCTGGACTTGAAATGCATATTGCCAAAGCCGCCGCGCCCGCCGTGCGCCACCACGACTTCCTGGCCGTCCTCGTGCAAATCGGCCACCAGCGCGTTGCTGTCGGCATCGCGCAGAATGGTGCCGACCGGCACGCGCAAGACCAGCGTCTCCCCGCGCCGCCCTTGCTTGCTCGTGCTCCCGCCACTGCCGCCGTCTGCGCCGCGATACTGGGGCTGATAGACAAAATCAATCAAGGTTGCCAGATTGCGGTCGGCGCGGATGATGACTTCGCCACCACGCCCGCCGTTGGCGCCGTCGGGCGAACCATGACGATTCTCCTTGGTGCGGTAGAAACTGGCGCAGCCGCGCCCGCCCTGGCCGCCCTGCACATTAATCTTGGCAGTGTCAATAAACATAGTGGGTCTCCCTCGTTAGGAAATTCTTTCGCGGCGAAAGAATTTATAAACTTGCTACTTTGCTACTTTGCTACTTTCGTACTTTGCTCAATGCCTGCGCGCCAGGCCGCGCCGATAGTTGATGACGTTGCGCCAGTGCAGGCACTGCCACCTGCCGGCGTCGTCATACTCGACGCCGACCAGATCGAAGCGAAACAGCCGGTCGGGCAGTTTGTAGCTGCGCATAAAATGCTGCGCAGCCTTGCAGACGCGGTGTTTTTTGCCCGCCGTCAGGGCTGCTTCGGGCAATTCGTCGCCGCCGGCGCGGCGGGTTTTCACTTCGACAAAGACCAGCGTCGCGCCCTCTTCGGCAATCACGTCCAACTCGCCCGTGCGGCAGCGGTAATTGCGCTGCAGAATGCGCAAGCCGTGCGCGCGCAGAAATGCGACGGCGCGCCGCTCGCCTTCCGCACCGCAGTCATCCGCGGTCGTGCGCGTGTGCCAGCGCAGTCTGCGTGAACACACGGCGGTGCAGAGGGCACGCACCATGGTCACGCAGCGCGCGTAAATGGTGCGCAGTGCCATAGCCT
Source organism: bacterium (assembly GCA_026398485.1). Taxonomy (GTDB): domain Bacteria; phylum Auribacterota; class UBA3054; order UBA3054; family JAPLST01; genus JAPLST01. The sequence continues at coordinate 7,825 of JAPLST010000374.1, read as the reverse complement.
TTGTGTTGTTCGAAACCATACGCGGGATACGTGCCGGCATACGCGCGCATCAGGCCGTCGCGCGTGACTTTTGCCACAATTGAGGCGGCCGCGATCGAGAGGCAGTGCGCATCGCCCTTGACGACGCACTCCTGCGGCGCAGCCAGCGCGGGAATCGGGCGGTTGCCATCCACCAGGACATACTCCGGCGCGAAAATCAGCGCGGCCAGCGCGCGCCGCATGGCCGCGTGGGTCGCGCGCAGAATATTGGTCGCGTCAATCTCGTCCACTTGGGCAATGCCGGTGCCGACGTGAAACGGACTGTCGTCGCGCAGGATGTGGGCACCCAGTGTTTCACGCTGTTCTGCGGATAATTGCTTCGAATCGAACACGTCGCACAGCCAGGGATGCGTGGCACAGGCCTCGACGGGCTCGCCGCACAGCAGCGCGGCCGCCGCCACGACCGGCCCGGCCAGCGGCCCGCGCCCGGCCTCGTCCACGCCGGCAATCATGCGATAGCCCTCGTGGCGCAGCTCGGTTTCACGCGCAATCAGGGCTGCAAAGCGTTCCGTTTTATTCACCATGGGCCACCGCCGTGAAGCGCGCCACCAGCTCGAAATGCTTGGTGTGCGGAAACAGGTCCAGCGGCTGGATGGTCTGCAGGGCATAGCCGCTGTCGCACAATTTGCGTGCGTCGCGCGCAAAGGTGTCCGGCCCGCATGAGATGTAGACCAGCCGCGGCGGATGCAGTTTCTTGAGGGCCGAAATGGCTTTGTTGGTCAGGCCATTGCGCGGCGGATCGACGAGGCACAGGTCAATCCGTTCGCCGCGCGCGACCAGGTCGGCCAAATGTTGTTCCGCCGTCAGCGCGTGAAACGCAGCGGTGGTGACGCCCAGCGCGCGGGCGTTGTCACGGGCACAGTCGATGCAGGCCGCATCCTGTTCCACCCCGATCACGCGCGCCACGTCCGGCGCCAGCGACAGGCCGAACAAGCCCACGCCGCAATAGACATCCAGCAGCGTGTCCGCCGGTTGCGGCGGTGTAGTCGCTGCAGACCGTGCCGCGCGCCGCGCCACTGGCGCAGTCAAACGCTTCCGAGGTGACGTCGTTGTGATCATTTTTGAAATAACAGTACGGCGCGCCGTCGTGCGTGCGCACCACCAGCAGCTGGTCCGCGCGCCGCAAGGGATACTGCGAGAAATCCTGGGCGAGCTCGAACAACGGGCAATCGTGCAAGGCGAAAATGGAGGCGGGTTTGCCGCGCTCGCAAAAACCGTAGACGCCATCCGCGCGCGGATGCAAGTCGATGCGGTTGCGATAGCGCAGCGTGCGCGGCGATGGCAGCATCGCGCGGATCGGCAACGCGTCCGTGAAGCCGCCCAAGCGCGTGAGGATGTCCTGCAACTGTTTGGTCTTGGCGCGCAATTGCTCGGGATACTCGAGATGCTGATACTGGCACCCACCGCACAGTTGATAATACTGGCACGGCGGCACGACGCGCGCCGGCCCGGCCGCGCAGATCTCGACCAGCTCGGCGGTGACAAAATTGCGCTTGCGGCTGCGCACCCGCACGCGCACCCGGTCGCCGACCGCGGTGTAGGGCACAAAGACGACAAAGCCGTCGGCGCGGCCGACGCCGGCGCCGCCAAAGGCAATATCGCTGATCTCGATGGTGAGGAATGCTCCTTTTTGCATGGCAGCTGTATTATACTAGATTTGGCGCAGGATTGACACCGCCACCGGGAGGAAAATCGTTCGATGAACGATTTTTAACGCGTGCGCATCCGCAGCGGGGGCTGGCAGAAGAGAAAATGATGAATGATGAGTGATGAATGATGAATGCTGCGCAGACACTCATCGTTCAGCGGCTGCTTGGAGTCCCGCCAACGGCGGGATCATCGTTCATCGTTCATCGTTCATCGTTCATCGTTCATCGTTCATCGTTCATCGTTCAGCGGCGCCGGTTCGAGCACCAAATACATGGTGCTGAGCGGCAACGTTAGCGTCAGGGTGCCGGCGGCGCAGCGCACGGGCACGGCGCGCGCGGGATACGCGCCGATGTCGAGCAACGTGGCTTTGCCCAGCTGCGCATTCTTGATCGTGAGCGTGGCGCGCGTGTTGGCCAGGCACCACGGCGGCGTGCCCGTGTTGAGAATTTCCTCGCCGGGCAGATAGCGCCCGTCGACATTCATCAGCGTCGAGCGCGTGCTCCAGCCGCTCATGCGCGCGACCGTGCCGACCTGCACCAGCACTTTTTTCGAGTCCTTCAGCGGCAGGTCATCCAGGCTGGTGACAATAATCGTGGCATAGTCGTTCGCGCTGGCAATCGTCACATCCTGCAAGGCAAACACGCCGCCGGCCTGCTTCAGGAAACCGGCCACGCCTTGATATTTCGGGGTGTCGACGCGGCACAGGCCGGTCTTGTACTCAAGCTCGATCTCGCCAGTGATGCTGCGCACGCGGCTGTTGGCAGTGTCAATGTAGGGCGTCAGATTGGTGACATAACTGTTGCGCTCGTCGCCGCCGAAGCGGATCTGCACCGGCCCGACCAGGAAGGCCAGCCGATCGACTTCCTGCTTGATCGGCGATTGGGCGGCATAGGCGCCCTGGTCGCGATTCGGGTCGAACTTGCCCTCTTCGGCGATGATCGGCACGCGGCGCTGCCACATGTTGGTCAAGGAGCGCTCTTCGTAGACCACCGGCTGGGTGGCGCGGCTGATGTAGCCGCGGCGGTACGCCAGGGCGTTGGCCGGGAACTGGCCCATCAATTCGGGCGTGTCACAGCTCCACTTGTCAATGGCATACGAATCACCGACCGGCCAGAACATGCGGCGCGGGTCCAGCATCCAGGGCGTGTCGCCGACGGCGAACCAATAGAGCACATCGACGCCGGTCAGCGACAGGTAAGCCGCCGCCAGCAGCGGGCCTTCGCTTTGATAGGCGCACGGATGCACCCACGAACATTCAGTAATGATGAAAGGATGCCCGACCGGTTGCTTGAGTGCCACCGGCAGGTCGCCGGGAAAGCGCAGATTTGATTTGCTGAAGAACAAGTGGCCCGGATCAATCCGATAGCCGTTGTTCTCGCCGGTGTGGATCACGCCGGTGTAGCGATTGAGCGCCACGACCTCGTTCGCCGTGTAGGTCCAGCGCTCGATGTCATCCAGCAAGACCGGATCGGCACTGCGCCAGTTCATTGCATTGACCAGTTGCTTGCAGCCCAGCACCTCTTTGTAAAAGCGCCCCATGTTGCCATAGAAGTCGCGCTGGGTCGTGGCGATAAACTCAAGCTGGTCGCGCAAGCGGCGCGCAAGGAATGCATCGCTGGCGGGCTGGGTGAGCTGCCAGGTGGGGTAGAAGCCCATTGCGCCGTCAAGCGTGCTGTCGTCGGCGTGCGTGGCAGTGCCCCATGCGGCGCGGGCTTTGGCCAGGGTGCCATAGCGGCGGGCCAGCCACGCGCCGAATTTGCCGCGCAGCAGTTTTTTCTGGGGTGCGGCGATATTGTCAAAAGTCCAGAACAGCAGGCTGTCTTCGTTTTTTATTTGCACAATGGCGACGGCCGGCTCGGTGTTGAGGGCCACGCCGGTGTACGGATTGGTGCGGGTGTACAAGGCCTGTGCCCAGGCCATGTAGCCGGTTTGCATGTGTTCGTTGAAGAACAGCACACCCCACGGCGCTTGATTGTCATAGCCGGCGAGACCCCAACTGCGCGGGACATTGCCGAAGGCCCAATACGGTGAAATCGTCAGGTAGATGCCGTTGCTCTTGGCGGCCGCGACATATTTGAAAATAGTGTCGAGCTCTTTTTCGTTGACATCCGTGATGCGCGCGCCGTTCGTGCGGACGGACAGATCGGCGTGAATGCGCGCCATGTTGACCCCCTGCTTGGCGAGGAAGCGGCAGTGGGCGTACATTTGGGCGCGCGTGCGGTCGCCCGGGCCGGCAACGACGCCCCAAAAACGGATGGGCTGGCCGTCGCCGCGCACGAAGCTCATGCCGTCGGGCGCGGTGCCGATGAAGCCGTGTTCGCCGGCATAGGTTTCGTTGAGCGTGCGCAAATCAAAGACGGCATTGGTGGCAAACGGGTCGGGCAGCGGCGCAAAGGCCCAGGTGTCATTGACGTTCCACGTCAGCGGCGTGGCCGGCGGCAGCACGGGCGCGTGCGCGCCGCGCGGCACGAAGGGCGTGGTGGCCAGGACAAACGCGTCGATCGCGCCGTGATGGCTGTTGGCGCTGAGCATGCGGAAGGCGAGCGTGTGCTCGCCGGCATTCAGCGCGAACGTACCGGCGTTCACCCAGGCGATGAAGCGCAGATCAAGCTTGCCATCGCGCGCAATGTTGCGCTTGCCCACCGCGGCGGACCAGTCCACCGTGTGCCACGCGCCGTTGTCGAATTGATACGCGAGCGTGCCCTGCGGATTGGCACGCAACCAAAAGGTGTAGTTCGTGCCGACGGGCGCGATAAACGCATAGCTGGCTTCGCCGGTGCTGCCTTGGTCGAAGTGGCTGAGCCATGCGCCGCCCGACAAAGCGTTGGTGGTGACCTGATCATACCACCATGGATGTGGTTTGACGGCGCTGCTGCCCGGCTGCTCGCCCTCGCGCCAGATCATGATGGCGGATGCGCTGACGCAGAGCACTGCAACAAGGCCGCCAATAAAAGCGAGCCGCGGGCGGAAACAGGCATGCATACGCTACTCCAGCAGGATGATAAACGGAGGACGCACGCGGGGAGCCGGTGCCGTGGTGCTACTATAGCGAAAGCGGCGGGGTAATGAAATGGCAAAATCCGACCTGCAGCGGCACTGTTTCAGGGTTGCGCCGCTGTTTTGTACACATTTTCCGATACGGCTTGCACAGCGGCATCCCGGCAGTCATGCGGCATTGTATATGTAGCCGCGGGCGTTGACCGCGGTTGCAGAAACCGCCCTCACCGCGGGCGGCTACAAGGAAGCTGCACAGTAGAAAACGCTTTCATTAGTATCTGGTGCTGGCCAGTATTGCATACCTTGTATATTGCAGCATTGTCATCGAATATGCAAGGTATGGAACAAGGCGGTCGATAGCGGCATAAATAAAACGGCGGGCTTAAGCCAGTCTAGAGACTTGCGCACCGTCTTCCACAAACACTTGCGTATACTTTCGTGTTATCGGCGTCTATCGGCGTCTATGCGTCGTGCGCAAGGTTTCGCACGGCCTTGGTCTGGTGCAGGTGTGCCTTGCGATTGTGTATTTGCAATGTTTCGCTGGCTGACTGCTGTGGAGCGTTGATCTGAATGATAGGCTGTAATTGCTTATAGTTTTGATCGAAGCGGATCAGGAAGTTAACCAGCACTTCCTTGTAAAAGCGATTGATGCCAGCGATGATCTCCTGATCGTCGACAACGCTTTTGGCGGTCTCGCTGAGTGATTTGAGCAAGCCGTCAATGGCAAAGACAAGGTGTTTGATGCGTACGGCAGCCGGTTCCGTGTGGTCATCGAATAGAAGGCTCATGTTGACCTTGAGGGCCGAGAGATAGGCGCGCAGTTCGCCGATGCTCAGGCTATCATCCGTGCCGGCTTCAAGTTTTGAAATACGGCTTTGCGTGCACTGCATGCGCGACGCAATCGCCGCTTGCGTCATATTCTTGCTGATCCGCATGGCGATCAGCGCCCTGACGATCTCCGAGCGGTCTGCCATCATCTGAATGCGCTGCTGCGTTTTTTTCCGGCCGGTCAGCGCTGCAGCAGCGTCAGCCGCGCTTGTATGCTTTGTCGTCATGTTGTCTGTCTCCGTAGTTCATCTGTTTTTATGTGCGCTGCAGCTATGTCTTTGCGGCACAATCGCGCTCACCTTGATTGCCTATTGTCTGCGGCCTGCAGGCAAGCAGCGTTAGGCAACCGCGGCAACCGGGCGCGTATGCGTCAGTTCATTGGATGTCACGGCCCGCACTTGGTTGGCATTCACGCTTGCCACCACGAATGTCCCGCCCGCGAGTGTGAAAAACTCGACTTCGTAGCCGGCACGGTATTGATAGATATGTATAACCGTACCGACATCACCCGCCTGCAAGCCACTCTGCGCCACGTCCTCCGTCAGCACGACGCGGTCATGTTCTTTGATCATCTGCAAGCTCCTTGGCTGGATAGGCCGTGATTAAACGCGGCACGGTGCATCCACATTCTATGATCCAAATGGTGCGCACCACAGGATTGCGCCCGTCCGGTGTCACTATTCGTCCATGAATAGTATACCGAAAACCAAACTGCGATTCAACTTCGTCAACAACTTCCTGGGTGCGCCCGTGCGCCGCGAGCGCCTCGGCAAATACCCGCCATGTTGATTTGCTGAAGCCAAACCTGCTAAAGAAACGCGCTTTGCTCGCGCCATCCGGATGATCGTGGCACAAGAGATAGTCGAGAATCTTCTCTCGATCCACTCGGCACTTCTCTGCTTGGGGAAGTCTATGCATCGCGCTCGACGATCTGGATTTCAGCCGCGCTCAGGTCGTACAGCTCGTAGACCAACTTGTCAATCAGGCGGTCGGTCGCGGCAATTTGGTTTGCGAGTTGGGTGCGCTCGTCGGGCGTGCGCGCCGCCGCCCGCTTCTGGTGCAGCGCCAGCATCGTCGCGACATAGTCGGTCACCTGCGCATGCCGCTTTTTGTCGGGTGCATCGCTGAAGTTGATCGTGCGAATCGGGATACGGCGAAGATACTCGTAAATGAGCTGAAATCCATTCTGTATCTGCGTGCAATGTTTGGAGATGAGGTACCAGCCAAGTTTTGAATTGAGAATGGCCAACAGATATTTGTCATCCCCGGGTATCATCCACACTGCATTATTTGCGTACATGGGGTAATCAAGATAGACGAAAGATGGCCTTACTTGAAACACAAGATACATGATTTTTGGCTTTCCAAACTCAGAATAATAGTCAACGGCATCCTGAATTTCATACCATTGGTAATTGCCAGATTTACGACCTTTCCAATTAGTGCCACTATAAGACAAAGGTTTTGGAAGAAGGCGCTCTTTGAAAGCAAGCAAATGCTTTTCTATAGCCTTATATTGTCCTATTTCTATGCCGCGTCTGGTAAATATCAGAAACTTATCCGCATGGGGTTGCTCGTAGCGTTTGATGTCGCGGCCGGCGAGGAAGGGCTTGATCAGCTCCGCGCTTTTCGGGTCTTCGGCGATCAGGCGGTCGCGCGTCGCAGCGTTGATGACGAACGCTTCGTTCAAGCCCGTCTTGATGCCATAGTAGATTTTGCCCTTGACGTATTCGCCGAGTGGCATGCCTTTTGCGCGCAGCTTGTCGAGCAGACATTGGGTGTCGGCGTTCGCCAGCGACCAGCCGGCATCATCAAGGCCGGCAATGTTCACGGCATAGCGATGCTCGGCGACATAGGCGTTCAAGTCTGTGAAATCGAGTGTGGCGACTTGGGTTGCGTTGAATGCCGCGCATGGCTGTCGGCGCGCGACACGCATGATGCACGGATAGGTCGTGACGCCCTTGAACACCGGCAAGTCGCCGAAGTCAGTGATTTCCTCGATGCAGTGCTGCTTGAGAAAGCGGCGCAAGGGCGCGCCATAACTGGCGCGCATCCATTTGTTGGCCACGATATACGACATCACGCCGCCGTCGCGCAAGAGCATGACCGCACGCTCGATGAAGTAGGCGTACAGGTCCGCCATGCCGTGATAGACGGCATAGTGCTGCGCGAAGTAGTCCTTGGTCGCGCCGAGGGTTTCCTGCCGGACATAGGGTGGGTTGCCGAGGATGACATCGAAGCCGGAAGTAGCGCCGCCGTCCCGGCGGCTTTGTTCTGCCGGCGGGACGCCGGAAGTAGCGCCGCCGTCCCG
>JAPLST010000301.1 GCA_026398485.1 bacterium | reverse complement strand
TCGGACATCAAGATTCTGGATTGCACGATTCGCGATGGTGGCCTGATGAACGACCATAATTTCAGTGAAGCCGTGGTCAAGGGCGGCCATGGCCGCGAGGAAATTCGTGCGCGGCGCACGAATCTATAATGCGGAAAGGAGTGGGTGACCAGCCACGGGCTGCGCTTGATGCTTTGGCGCGTCGCCGCGCCATGTGACGCCTGCCTGGGCATGGCCGCACGCAGACAGGCCAGTGGATTTTTCGTGCGGGTCGGCTGGAAGCTCTATGCCTTGGTGCCTTTCTTTCGCTTGCGGGGAATGGTTTTGCGTTGCTCGATCTGATGGGCGGCTTGCTCGAGCGCCTTGAGTGCTTCGGCTTGTCCCGCATCTTCGGCGGTGTGGCGCCGACGTTCCTCAAATTGGGCATAGTGCTCATGCGCCTTAAATTCTGCTTGCTCGCGCGAGATTTTGCCGGTGTCGGGCAGGATCTTGCGCTCGTTGAAGCGCAAGAATTCGTCGAGTTTGGTCTGCCAATCGCGGAGGAAGACCTGCTTGCGACGGCGGGCTTGATCCTCGGCAAAGTCAAGGAACATGACGACAATGCGGTTGAGTTCGGTGATTTCGCCTTCGCGCAGGTAGTTTTTGGCGACGACGACATCCCCTTTGCGGACGATACCGGTCTTCCATGCGGTGAGGCCCATGTTGAGCTGGGCGGCATCAGCGCGTGCGGCGATAAGCTCAGGTGCAGTCTTGCCGGTCACGGCGAAATGAAGTTTGTTCTGCATGGTTTGGAAGACGGTCTGGACTTGCTCGTCCTTCGGATCGTAGTCGGTGGCGAGGGCGAGGATGTCGCGGACGCGCAGATACATGCGGCGCTCGCTGGCGCGGATATCGCGGATGCGTTCGAGCAGCTCGTCGAAGTAATCCACATGGCCCTTGCACGGCGGGTTCTTGAGCCGCTCGTCGTCCATGGTGAAGCCCTTCACGATGTATTCGCGCAACCGCTGCGTGGCCCAGATGCGGAATTGCGTGCCGCGGTGGCTTTTCACGCGATAGCCGACGGAAATGATGACGTCGAGGTTGTAGAACTCGATGTCCCGCGTCACTTGCTTCTGCCCCTCGGTTTGAACTGTTGCAGATTTTGCAACAGTTGACTCCGGGCGCAATTCCCCTTCCTCAAAGACATTCCTGATGTGGCGGGAGATGACCGATTTATCGCGCTGAAATAGCTCGGCCATCTGGTTGAGGGAGAGCCAGACGGTCTCGTCCTTGAAACGGACTTCCAAGCGCGTGCGACCGTCTTCGGTCTGGTAGAGGAGGAATTCGCCGCCGGGACCGGCGGGAAGAAGTTCACCACTCATGCAGCCACCCCGTTGAGGTGGCAGGCCCCGGCGCAGCGGCGGCACAGCATGACCTCTGTCGCCGTGCACTTCCTTCTCCTTGCGGTTCGCTCCATCGTATGCCTGCGTAGTGTTAATAATTTCTTGCGCCGCGCAAGAAATTACTCACCACTCTTCAAACGTGTCCTCCGGGGCACGGTCGCGCACCGTGCCCGCCGCGGCATTGGTCGCGGCCGGGTCGTACTCCAACACTCCAAAGCAGCCCTTGGTCATCGGGTACAATTTGGCGGGCGCTATTTTTTGGAACGGCCAGAGCGCCACGCCCGGCGCGTAATACACAATGGTCGACCATTGATCGGCCTGCGCGGTCACATCATTGCCGAGGTCTTCCTCGGCAACTTTTTCGCTGTGGCGGTCGCCGGCGCGCATCAGCGCCTCGGACGTGCGGCCCAAGCCCTGCACCGGCAGGACGAGCGTGTCGCCCACGGCCGCAAGCGGCAGCGCCGCGCCAGCACCGGCCTTTTCGACGCCGGTGCAAGAGCAGCCCAGCATGGCCACACCGATGCACGCAGCCGCAAGAAGTTCCATTGGTAAAAGGGTATTGGTCATTGGTCAATTCTCATTGGTCATTGGTCATCGCTAAGCCGAGGGGCTGACACAGTCCGTCAGCAAGCGGCGCACGTGCACGCCCAGCATTTCATTAAGGTACGCGCCGGAGAACCGGAAGTCGGACAGTGCCGCACCCGCGGCGCGGGCGGCGGCGGCGGCGGCGGCGATCAGCGCGGCGGTGGGGACGACGCCTTCCAGCAACGCTTCCGCGGCCGGCACGCGGGTGGGCAACGGTTTCTGCGCCACAAACGCGATGCGCACATCACAGGCGCGGCGGCGTTCCAGCCGCAGCGCGACGGCGACGTGCAGCGCCGGAATGTCATCGTGCGCCCGCACGATTTTCTTGCGCGCCAGGCGCACGCGGCGCATGTCCGGCACCACGATTTCGGTCAGCAACCCGGCGGGCCCGACCGTTTTGGCCGGCACACTGCGGAAGAAGTCGTCGGCACTCAGCGTTTTTTGGCGCGGGGCATGGATGACAAAATCCGCGCGCAGGACGGACAGCAACAGGGGCAGGTCGCTCCAGCGCAGCGGCAGCATGACATTGCCACCGACGGTGATGGCGTTGCGCAGCGGCTGGGTGGCGCAATCGCGGCACAGCGCGGCCAGCGGGCCGAGCGCGGCGGCCTGTGCCATGGCGGCCAGCGTGGTCATTGCACCGAGCGCGACGGCGCCATCGCGGCGCTTGATATAGTCGAGCCCGAGGCCGGACAAGTCCACCAAGCCGGTGATTTTTTTCGGCAGGTGCGCGGTGAGAAACGTGCCGCCCGCCAGCGGCATGCGGCCGGGTTGCGCGCGCAAGAGCCGCAGCGCCTCGGCCACGCTCGTCGGTTTGAGAAATTCAGTAATGTGCGGCATGAAACCTTAAAGGTCAGTGGTTATACCAATCCGGATTTTACGAAGAGGACAAGAGGGCAAAAGAGCCAAAGCAGCATTATTCATTTTACCGTGTCATCTCTTGTCACTCTCTTCATCTCTTTAACCTCTTTGTAAAGTAGTTCAGGCGCTGCGCAGCAACAATTGTGTTGCGGCGGCATTGGCGGCGGCGGCAATGGCACCCGCATCGGCCTGCACCAGTTGTTTGTCGCGCACGACGACCACACCGTTGACCATTGTCAGCCAGGCCCGCTGGTCAAAACCGCAGAACAGGACGGCGGCGACCGGATCACTCTGCGCGCCGGCGTGGGCCAAGCCGCTAATGTCAACCACGGCCAGATCGGCGGCCATGCCCGGCGCAAGCATGCCAATGTCATCGCGTCCGAGCACGGCTGCGCCGCCGCGCGTCGCCAGCCACAGCGCATCCAGGGCGGGCATCGCGTCAACGCCGGCTTTGATGCGCTGCACCAGCATGGCCATGCGCACCTCGAGCAGCATATTGGAACCGTCATTGCTGGCGCTGCCGTCGACGGCAAGGCCGACCGGCGCGCCGGCCTGCAGCAGCGCGCGCACCGGCGCAATGCCCGAGCCAAGGCGCAAATTCGAAGTCGGACAATGGGCGATGCCCGTGCGCGTGCGGCCCAGTTGCGCAATTTCCGCGTCGTTGAAATAAATGCCGTGGGCGTACCAGACATCGTCGCCGAGCCAGCCGACCGAGTCCATGTACTCGAGCGGGCGCATGCCGCAGGTGTCCAGGCAATATTGCTCTTCATCGAGCGTCTCGCACAAATGGGTGTGCAACTGCACGCCTTTTTCGCGCGCCAGCACGGCCGTTGCGCGCATGATGTCGGGCGTGACGCTGAACGGCGAGCACGGCGCCAGTGCCAGGCGGCACATCGACAACGGGGCCGGGTCGTGGTACTGTTCGATGACGCGCAGCGAATCGTGCAGAATGTCACGCTCGGTCTGCACCACGTCATCGGGCGGCAGGCCGCCGAGCGTGCGGCCGCGCGTCATGCTGCCGCGGGTGGGATGAAAGCGGATGCCGAGTTCGCGCGCCGCGCGGATTTCCTCGTCAAGCAAATAAGCGCTGGCGCCGCGCGGAAACAAATAATGATGATCGGCCGACGTCGTGCAGCCGGTCAAGAGCAACTCGGCCAAGCCGCAGCGCGCCGCGGCGTAGACGGCATCGGGCGTGATGCCGCGCCAGATTTCGTAGTGATAGACCAGCCAGTCAAACAGCTTGGCATTTTGCGCCGCCGGCAAGTTGCGCGTCAGCACTTGATATAAATGATGATGCGTGTTGACC
>JAPLST010000220.1 GCA_026398485.1 bacterium | reverse complement strand
GTGCCGGTGGCGCTGGTGCCGGCCGCCGGCGTGACCACGGCGACATTTGCCTGGCTGCCGCCCACGCGCGATTTCACCGGCTATCTGCTGGAGCTCAGCGCCGCGGCCGGCGGCGCGACGTCCGCACCGATCACGACCGCCGTCGACGTGTCGTCGGACTGGTGCGTCTTCCCGCGCTATGGATATATCTCCGCGTACGGCGCACTCAGTTCAGCCGCGATTAACGCGACCATCGAGCAACTCAATCGTTATCATCTCAACGGGCTGCAGTTCTACGACTGGCAGAACTACAAGCATCATATTCCCTTGGCCGGCACGGTTGCCGATCCGGCGTCAAGCTGGCCCGACATTGCCAACCGCGACAATCGTTTTCTGACGGTGACGCGCTATCTCACCGCCGCGCATGCGCGCCGCATGACTTGCATGAATTACAACCTGCTGTATGGCGCCTCGTCGAATTGTTATGCCGACGGGCTGCAGCCGCAATGGGGTTTGTACGACGATGCCGCACACACGACGCAGACCAAGCACGGGCCGCTGCCCGGCAGTTGGGCGACGCCGTACATCAACGTGTTCAACCCGCTGCACGCCGACTGGCGCAATTGGATTTTCAACGAGGAGGAAAAAGTCTTCAAAGTGTTTGGCTTTGATGGCTGGCATGTCGACCAGCTGGGCAAGAACGGCTACAGTTGGGAGGGCAGCAGCATTGACATGGCGTCCGCCTATGGCTCATTTCTGAGCGCGGCGCGGGCGCGCCTCGGCAAACGCTATACATTCAATGCCGTGAACGAGTGGGGCGCTGCCAACGTGGCCGACACGGTTGATTTCATGTACATCGAGGCCTGGCCGGGCAGCAGCGAGACCACCAGTCGCTATCTTGGCTTCCAATGGATGTTTGAGCATTGCCGGAGCTGGTCGGGCAACTTGAAAAACATTGTCTTTGCAGCCTATATGAACCGCGACGCCGCGGCATTTAATACCACGTCCGTGCTGCTGGCGGACGCCGCCATCTACGCCACCGGCGGCGCGCATATCGAACTGGGCGACCACGGCCTGCTGGGCAATGAGTACTTTCCCAACGTCAAACCCGCCAGCGCCACGCTGATGACGCGCCTGCGCCGCTACTACGATGTGATCACCGCGTACCAGAACATGCTGCGCGACCGCGATGTCATCACGATCACGCGGGATGTCGCGTCGGCGACGCTGCCGCTGAGCACCTGGGACGAGCCTGGCCACGTCTGGAGCTTCGCGCGCCGGAACCGCAACATGGAAATCCTGCACCTGATTAATCTGACGTCGCTGACGACCAATGCCTGGAATGACGCCAACGGCACCTATGCCGCGCCAACCGTCGTGAGCAATGTCACGCTGCAATACTTCACCACCCAGCGCGTCGACCGCGTCACCTTGGTTTCACCCGATTATGCACTGGGTGCGCCGGTCGCGGTGACGTTCAGCACCAATCCCGTCGGCGGCCGCGCCTGCGTCACCTGCACGCTGCCCTACCTGCAATACTGGAGCATGCTGCTGTTCCGCGCCGAACCGCGCATCTATTATATTAGCGCCGCCGCGCAGCACACCTTTGACGGACGGACGCCGACTACGGCGTTTCGCACCATTTACGAGGCCGACCAAGCCATCAGCTATGGCGACGGCGACACCATTTTGATTGACGCCGGCACGACCAACGGCGCACTCGGTTATGTCTACGACCACGGCGGGCCGGCCGGCGCCGTCTCGCGTTTCCAGCGCCTGCGCGACGCCACGACCGCCAACGACATCACCATTGCGGGCATCAACGGCATGCCGGTGATTGTGGCCGAGTATCCGCCGGTGCAACTGCATGGCGTGCGCTTTAATTGCACGATCAGCAATCTTGCGTTTGTGGTCAGCAACGGCCCGGCCGTGGCCGTGGCGAACCAAAGCAGTTACGCCGCCGACCCGAATGTTGGCGCGAGCGCGCGCTGGTATCCGGCCAGTGGCGGCAACATGGTGATTGCCCACTGCCTGATCTCAAATGTGACGGCCGCGTCGGCGATTGTCCTGGGCGTCAACGGCGCGTTTGACGGGCGCGAGACCGCCGACATGTACACCGTTCTCAAGGGCGCGCAGATCATTGGCAACCAGATTCATGTGGCAGGCGCAGGCGCCGTGGCGGGCGCGTTGCGCTTCAACCAGTATGGCGGCGGCACGGACGTGCTGATCGCCAACAACACCATCCGCGGCCCGGGCATAAGTGCCAGCGGCGCGGCGGATGCCATCAATGTGGCGTGGAACAACGGCAAGGACACCGCCTTTGTGATCAGCAACAATCAGATCCATGACTGGTCGGGCCGCGCGTTGGCGCTGGACATCGGCGCCAGCGAGATACGTGAAAATTTAATCTGGGATGTCGGCGGGCCGGCCGTGCAAGTGGATGGCGGCGTGGCTGGCGGCACGCCCAACATTTTTGTGAACAACACGATCTGGAATATCAATGGCAATTGCGCCCAGACGCAGTATGACAGCACGGCGACCAACTGGTGGGTCAACAACCTGTACCTGCGGGCGGCGGGGAGCGCGTACGTGTGCTGGAGCGGCGGCGGCGCGCGCAACATGTTTGACGCCTGCCTGAGCGACGACGTGCTGCAAATGTACAACACCGATGCCACCGAAGCCGGCGCCAATTTTTGGTATTACGATCCCGGCCTGGTGACGACCAATCGGAACAGCGACGCGTTTCTCGCCTTGGAGTATCACACGTCGAGCACGCAGGCGCTGTACTGCGGGGCGGCGCGGTATGGCGGCCGGAGCTGGCTGGGCGTCGGTGGCGGGATCCAGGGCGGCGCACCGCTGGATATTCCCGAACCAACGGCGGCACTCGTGCTGTTGGCCGGTCTCTTCACAATGCGGAAGCAGCGATGAAGATTCCGGGTGCGGCCTTGACGATTGCCTGTGCAATCAGCATGTCCGCGAGTGCCGCGGCCAGTGTGTGGCATCTGGTCAAAGGCGTGCCGGCACATCCGTATCCGCTGGCGCAGCCGGCGCCGGCAAGCAACATATGGCAGCCCGGCGCAGGCCTGCCCGCGCCACGCGTGACCATTGGCAAAACAAACGCGCTTATCGAGATGGCACTGCAAGCGGATGAAACCATGGTGGGCAGCGGCACTTGGGATGTGCGCGGCACCCGCCGGGAAGCCTGGTGTGAAGATTCGTATGCACGCCACAATCCGGCCTATTTCGCCGTGCCGTTCCTGATCAGCTCGCGCGGCTACGGCATTTTCATTAATTGCAGCGGACGGGTCGTCATGGATTGCGGCGCAAGTGACCCGCGCACGTTGCGCATCACGGTGCCGGAACCGGGCGTGGACGCGTACGTGTTCCACGGCACACCCCAAGAAATCACTGAAGCATATACGGCCTTGATTGGCCGGCCGCGGCCAGTCCCCTCCTGGGTTTTCACGCCATGGTTCTCGCGCAATTCCTACATGAGTGCCAAGGAGATTGACAACGTTCTGGCGGAAGGTCGCACGCGCGGCTTGCGTGCCGGCGCCGTCGTGCTCGAGTGCTGGGCGGAGTCGCTGCAGAATTTCAAGTTTGCCACTGACCGGTATTCCAATCCGGCGGCGTGGATCGCCGGCCTGCACACGCAAGGCGTACAGGTCATCCTGTGGGAAACCCCGAGCATTTTCACGCACGCGGCCAGTTATGCGGCGGCCGTCTCCAACGATTTTCTGGTGCGCAATGCCGATGGCAGCGAGCTCATCGTAAGCTGGCTCGAGGGCGGACGCAAGATTGATTTCCGCAAGTCGGCCGCGCGGCAGTGGTGGCAAGCCATGCATGCGCCGCTGATTGCCATGGGTGTTGACGGCTTCAAGACCGATGGCGGCGAGCGCATGCCCGACCCGTTTTTCCACAATCTGCATCCGTATTATTATCAAAAGACGGTGCTGGATGCTTTCGCCAAAGCGGGCCGCGACGGGATCACCTTTGCCCGCGCCGCCACGCCGCCGTGCGCGGGCTTGGCGACGTTCTGGGCCGGCGACCAACCGGCGGAATGGCCGTTTCTCAATTCGCTGATTCGCCTTGGCCTCGGCGCAGCCATCGCCGGCTTCCCGTTCTGGGGCCATGACATCGGTGGCTATACCGGCACGCCCTCGCAGGAATTGTACCTGCGCTGGCTCCAATTCGGCGCCTTCTCCCCGATCATGCAATTGCACGGCATCACGCCACGCGAGCCCTGGTATTTCGGCGAGACAGCGGAGCGCATCGCCCGCAACTATTTTGCCATCCGCGAGCGCCTGCAGCCCTATCTCGTGGCCACGGCCAGCAATGTCTACAGCCATGGCGCGCCGCTGATGCGCCCGATGGCATGGGCCTATCCCCAGTGTGCCGAGGCATGGAACGTGACCGATGCATACCTGCTTGGCGAGGCGTTGCTGGTCGCGCCGATAACGACGCCGGCGCCGCGCACACCCATTCCCGCGGCGCTGTTGCGCACGCCCGACGGCCAGCCCGGACTGCGCGGCGAGTATTTCAACAACATGCAGTGCAGCGGCACACCGGTCACCGCCCAGCGGGATGCCATGGTTGATTTCAACTGGCGGCAGGGCAAGCCCGCTGCCACGCGTGACGCCGATCATTTTTCCGCGCGCTGGGCGGGAACGCTCGGGCCGGCGCCGGTATCCGGCGTCTATGCCATCACCGTCGCCTGCGACGATGGCGCGTGCCTGTGGCTGGACGACGCGCTGGTCATTAATGAATGGGCGTCCCGCCCCATGGCCGAGTACACCGCCCTGGTCACGTTGACGCAAGGACAAACCTGTCGCGTCAAACTCGATTATTACGAAAACACGGGCGAGGCGCAATGCCGCCTGCTCTGGTCGCCGCCCGGGCCCGCGCAGGTGCAGCGCCGCGTCTGGCTGCCGCCCGGCACGTGGATGGATGCCTGGTCGGGCACGCGCCACACCGGCCCCGGCTACATTATGTGCAGCACCACCATCGAGAACCTGCCCG
>JAPLST010000219.1 GCA_026398485.1 bacterium | reverse complement strand
TGCCTTCAGCAGCACCGGCGGCGAAACGAACAGCATCGAACCCGGCCTCCAAAATCGCGGCGATCTCTTGTTTTACGGATCCCTGGAAAATGCCAACTGGAAAAGCAGTTGGCATATGAACACGACCGACCCGGATGTCTCTATCAGCACAAATGGCCGCCTCGGCAACGGACTGCAAATCGGCTTGTTGCAAGGGCAGTACGGCGGCACCGGCAGCGGCATTTCCGGCGACTATTTTCTCCTCAGCAGCACGCCGGGCGTTGCCTCGTACCAAGAGGAGATGTACTATCGCTACTACATCAAGTTGGATCCAAATTTCCCCTATGTGCAAGGCGGCAAGATTCCCGGCTTGATGGCGCATGCCATGTACGGCGGCGGCACGCACCCCGACGGCACCAACGGCTGGACCGCGCGCTACATGTGGAGCAACTGCGGCGAGTTGTACCTCTATGCCTATCTGCCCGACGCGACTGGCTGGGGCACCGATCTGAAATGCGATTACACCGGCAAGCGGGCGAAGTTGCTGCTGGGCAAATGGCACTGCATCGAGCAATACATCAAGCTGAACACGGTCGGCCGCACCAACGGCATCTGCAAGACTTGGTTCGACGGCAATGTCTGCCAGAGCGAGACGAACCTGCTGTTGCGCACCGCGGACACACCGGCCAACAAAGACTGGGGCAGCTACTTCTCCTGTTTCTATGGCGGTTCCGGCATTGAATGGGCGCCGCCCTACGATACCTATATGCTCTTCGACAATGTCGTGCTCGCCACAAATTACATTGGGCCGATGACCGGCGCGGGTGTCCTGCCAACGCCGGTCATCACCACGGCGGGTGGTGCGTACAGCAATCAGGTTGTGGTGTCCGTGACCGGCGCGCCGGGTGCCACCATTCGCTACACCAGCAATGGCGAAGCGCCGGGCTATCTCGCGCAAGTCTACACCGGGCCCGTCCGGCTGGTCACGAGCGCGGCGTTCAAAGCCCGCGCCTTCAACGGCGACCGCCCGTACAGCGACGTCGCCACGGCCAGCTACACAATTACCCACGTGCCGGTCGCCGGCAGCATGACCAATATCGCTTCCGATGACAGCTATGTCTGGCAGAAGGACTGCAGCTATCCCACCGCCGCGGTCAACAACGTCAACTACGGCGGCGAAACTACCGTGGCTGCCATCGCGGGCTTCGCCGGCTACGAACGGCGCGGCCTGGTCAAATTCCCTATTGGCAACGTGACTGCCGCAGTCGCATCCGCCACGCTGCGGCTGTATGTTGATTCGACCAGCGGCGGCCCCGGCAGAATTACACTGCTGGAAACGAATTCCGCCTGGTCGAACACGGGCGTCACGTGGGCCAACCGGCCAGGCGAGTGCGAGCTGGTGGCGGTGCCCGTCATGGTCTCGGCGGCCGGCTGGATCGAATGGGATGTTTCGAACTACCTCAGTGCCCAGCGCCACAAGGGCGAAACCGAACTTGCCTTTTACTTGATCAGTCTGACCAGTAATTACAGAGCCTGGCTGCGCAGCAAGGAATACGCGACCGCCGCCTATCGGCCACAACTCATCGTCAACACGACCATGGCTGACGCCACGCCGCCGGCGTGGATCACCGGCTGGCCAGCCGTTGACACGCCCTGTGCCACCGGTTTTGTCGTCCACGCCAAGATCAACGAGGCAGGCGCGGCATATTATGTTGTACTGGATGACGGCGCGCCCGCGCCGTCCGCCGGGCAGGTGCAAACCGGCCAAGACGCCGGCGGCGCCCCTGCTCGCGCCAGTGGCGCGCTCACGCTGGCGGCCAACAGCGCGGATGCCGCAGTGGTTGGCGCATTGTGGCCGGGCACGCCCTACGATGTCTATTTCATCGCGGGGGATACTTCCGCCAATGTGCAGTTCACGCCGGTGAAAGTGGACGCGATCACCATTCCCGAGCCGGCGGCCTTGTTCTGCCTTGTGGCGCTGGGCATGCTGCTGGCGCGCAGACGCAGCTAATTTGCATTTTACCGGATACTGCAATGTCAATGACGAACAAGTTTGTGGTGGCACTTGCACTGCTGAGTGTGAGTGCGATTGGCGATCCGGTCAAGATCATGCCGGTCGGCGACTCGATCACGCGCGGCGGCGCGGCCGGCCCGTGGGGCGACGGCTACGGCGACGCCGGCTGGCGCTATTATATCGAGAACCTGCTCACCGCCGGCGAGGTGAATTACGACATGGTCGGCGACTTGGGCACGGACGGTGACGGCGCCGGCAACGGCGGCGCAATAGCCGGCAACTGGTCCGGCGCCAAGGTCACCCGCCCGCTGCGGCACCGGCGGCACAGCGGCCATACCGGCTGGAGCGTCGGCAGCATCCGCGACAACATCAGCGCGTGGCTCACCAGTTATGATCCGGCGATCCTGCTCTTGATGATCGGCACCAATGACATTGGCACGACCAATACGCCGCCGGCAATCGCCGCGTGGTCCAGCGCCTACAATCAGTTGCTGGCCAACGTTGTGGCCACCAAGCCGGCCTGCCGCGTAGTCATGGCGGCCATTCCGCCGCGCGCCACATCGAGCAGTTCGAATTTCGGCGCCTATGACGCCAATGTCCGCGCGTTCAATGCGCAGGTCGTGTATGCCCTCTATACCAATTACGTCGCGCGCGGCTACGACTTCCGCTTTGCAGACAACTACGCGTGCATTACCACCAACACTGATTTTCCCGGCCACGCCAACGCCAGCGATTATGTCCACCCCAATGGTTACGCCCACCAGAAATTCGCGTTGAATTATTTCCACGCTTTGAGCAGCCTGTTGACCAACAACATAGCGGCGCTCAACGCCGAGGCCGAGGCGTTTGTGCGCGGCGGCGCCAGCGCCAGTCAGAACTTCGGCACCACCGCCGGCTCGGCCACGCCCGCCTGGCGCAACTCGATCCTGCGCGCCAAGGCCGATGCCACCGCCGCCAATCGCACCAAGAGCTACCTGCGTTTCAACGTGGGCACGCAGACCAATCCCTGCGCCGACGCGCGCCTCAGCGTTGTGTTTCACGGTTCCAGCCCGTGGGGCGACACCAATTTCGTGACCAGCCAAGCGTTCAATCTGTACGGTGTGCTGGACGGACAGGATGCATGGCTGCAGACCAACATCACGTGGAACAATGCCCCCGGCAACGACACTGCCGGCAACGGCGTATGCCCCCGGCCACGACACTGCCGGCAACGGCGTATTGTCCAACCAGACCGTCTTCCTCGGCAGCGTCACCGTCACGCCCGCCACACAAACCGGCGATCTGCTCACGTGGCGCAGCACCGCCCTGCGCGATTTCATCAATACCAATCGCGGCGCCGACAACCAGATCACGCTGGTCATCACGGCCACGGGCAGCTCCAGCACTGAAGTGGTCTTCCACCACAAACTGTACATGGATTACGCGCCGCCGGCGTTGATACTGGACATTTCGGACATCACACCGCCAAACTGGATCAGCGGCTGGCCGGCGGTGGCTTTGCCCACGCTGACCGGCTTCACCGTCCGCGCGGAGATTGACGAACCAGGCGCTGCGTTTTACGTCGTACTGGCGGATGGCGCGGCAGCGCCGAGTGCCGCACAGGTTCGGGCGGGCCAGGATGCCACGGGTGGCGTGGCGCTCAGCACGGGCACCATTGCGCTGGCTGCCGCCAGCGAAGGCACCGCGGTCGTGGGCAACCTGTTTGCCGTGACTCCTTATGATGTGTATTTCGTCGCCGAAGACCGGGCGAGCAATCTGCAAGCCACGCCGGTTAAAGTGGACGCGGCCACCATTCCGGAACCAGCCGGGCTGGCGCTGCTGCTGCTCTGCAGTTTAAGGTTGAAAGGTTGTAGGCTGCTTGGAGTCCCGCCAACGGCGGGATTGAAAGGTTTTAGGTTTTAGGCCCAACGGCGGGATTGAAAGGTTGTAGGTTTTAGGCTGCTTGGAATCCCGGCATGGCGCGGATGACCGCGGCTGCAGAAGCCGCCCTCACCGCCGGCGGCTACAAGGCAGACACGTGCGTGTTGGCATTCCAATTGTAGCCGCGGGCGTTGACCGCGGCTGTAGAAACCGCCCTCACCGCGGGCGGCTACAAGGATGCAAAGTAGAACGCGCACTCATCAGTACATGTCACCTGTACTCGCAGCCAGAATTCACGGTTCAGGGATGCAAATATCGAATATCGAATAAGGAATGACCAATATTGAAGTTCTGCGCAAATATTTCGACATTCGATATTCCTTGTTCGAAATTCGATATTCATCAGCGGTTCAGGCGGAGATGCTGCAACACATCCAACAAAGAAATATAAAATGGTTGCTCAGTGCCGCGCGGTGGCCGGTGCGGTGGTGCGGCGCTGCGTCTCCTTGCGGAACGCGCGCGCGGTCATGCCCATCGCCACGCGGAAGGCGCGCGCAAAATAGTTGCTGTCGTTAAAGCCCACCTTCATCGCAATGTCCGTGATGCTCTCGCCGCTTTCGCGCAGCAACACCGCCGCGTGATTCACCCGCACGTTGCGCAGATACCAATTGGGATAACAGCCCATGTCGTGGCGAAACAGCCGGTGGAAATGCGCAGGTGAGACACCCGACGCCGTGACAATCTGCGCGATGGTGATGTCTTCCGCATAGTGCGCGTCAATGAACTCGACCGCGCGCGCGACTTTCTTGTGGGGCTGCCGTTCGATGACGCGCGTGCGGTAGGCGCGCGCCACACTCACCACCAGTTCATGGAAGAGGGCCCGCATGACGGTCTGATAGCCGGGTTGCTGCATGACGGCTTCGTTGTGGAGGCGCCAGACCAAGTCTTCGACGCGGGTGAACTGGTCGCGCGTCAGGCGGGCGTGGCCGAAGAACCCTTGCTGTTGTGCGCGCGGTGTTGCCAGCCCAAACATGCGTTTGAAGCCGGCCAGCGACTGCACGGCGGCATCGGCCGGCAGGAATTCCGCCGGGTCAAACTGGATGTTCATCAGCTTGAGATGGTCAACATTGCGATAGCCGTGGTAACACGGGCCGCCGATGACCAGCACATCGCCGGGCGTCAGGCGGTGCATGCCGAAACTGGTGAAATGCGTGGCCGTGCCGCTCTGGATCACGACCAATTCGGCACAGGCATGCGCGTGGGCCGCGCGGTTTTGATGTGTCGGCGCATGCCAGCAGCCGAGGTGGAAGTCCGCGTGGTAATACCCCGGACTGACATCAACAGCGGGCGCGGCTGCGTCCGCTGGTTTTCTTTGCGTGCGCATGAGATAACTGTACTACTTTATGAGCTTTCTGTCAAGGTAATGGCGTGGGTTGTTGTGCTATGATGGTGCCATGACGCTGCACCAGCCGCCATTGTTGACGGCCAGCGTCAATCAGTACCTCACCCAAGTTAGGAGCAGCAACATGAAGACCCTCACCCTCACTGCCATCCTCGCGATGGTCATCACGCTCACACTCGCGCCAACGATCCGCGCCAGTATGATCATCTACGAGCCATTCAATTACACCATCGGCACCTACAACCCTGACCCGGATGGCGGCGTCAATGGCGGCAACGGCCTGCCGTACACCAATGTCGGCGGCAACCCGAGTGGCACCAGCACGGGCCTGCGCAACGCATGGAGCAGCGGCAACGAGATCGAGGTAGTCAACGGCCTGACCTATTCGCAAACCGTGTCGAACCTCACGGTCAGCGGCGGCGCGGCGCTTGACCATGCCAACGGCTGGCTGACGGCGATGCCGTTTGTGTATCGTTTCATGACCACCGATCCGTTCATAAAGTATCGCGAAGGCGCCAGCACGGGCGGCAATTTCGGCACGAATGGCCCGCTCTATTTCAGTTTTCTCATGAAAGTAAGCCAGACCAATCAGAATGCGCGGCTCGTCTGGGCGGGTAGCAACAACGAGTACATCGGTTACAATGGCACGGATGGCAAGCTCACCATCGCCGGTGCGGGCACGAGCGCGGGCAACGTTGCCGGCTCACCGGACACCACGTTGATTGTGGGCACGGCGAGCTTTGCCGATTACGGCGCGAGCGCTGCGGACTATCTCCGTCTCTGGATCAACCCGCCGCTGGGCGGCAGCTTGGGGACACCCAATCTGACGGCCACTAATGCCAACTATTCCTTGGGGTCGTTCACCCTGCGCACCGGCGCGGCAGACATTCTCACCGTTGACGAAATCCGGCTTGGCGAGAGCCTCGCGGACGTCACGCCCTACACGGTGATTCCCGAACCGACACTGCTGGGCCTCCTGGCCATCGCCGGCGTGGTGGCGCGCAAATTCATCGCATGACCACCCACGTCTGCGCAACGTAATCACGGGGGATGGGCAGCGGCACGACATGCCGCCCATCCCCCTTACATTTTCTCACAAGTACACTTGGGTTCAGGGAAAATGCTGCGCAGATAGTCATCATTCATCATTGTTTTTAATT
>JAPLST010000428.1 GCA_026398485.1 bacterium | reverse complement strand
CTGGCCTGGGCAAGCGTGCCAGGAAAGGGTGGTGACAAAGCAAGGAGGTTGGCGGTCGCCGGATAAGAATGCGCGGCAGCCGCAGATGTGGCGCAGACGATAGACATGCTGATAGTCTATCATTTTGGGCTGTGGCAATCAAAGCGCCTGCGCAGTCGGTACCGGCGACGTTTTGGCTGATTGGTGTTGGCATTGCTCAGGTCCGACCCGAAGGCCCTCTGTCGGAGGGGCGCCGGCCCGGCGACCGTGCTGGTGGAGGGCCACGCTCCGTCGTGGCCGTGCAGCGACCAAGACATCCTCGCCGCAGGGCGGGACCATCACACGCCAGCGAAGGCACCAAGAAAACGCGGCGTTCTTCTAGCCGCGGAGGTAGGGCGGGCAGGCCCCGCCCGCCGCCTCTCTTGTGGCCACGGCGCTCGCCGTGGATCTGCCGCGCAGCCGCAGAATCTCACCACGAACCACACCAACCACACGAACGGCATTGTGTGTCGTTTGTTCCTGTAGCAACGCCATTGCATGGCGTTTCTGCGCTGCATGTGCAAGCAATACCAGCAGTCTTGGCCACACAGGGCTCACACTGCCAATTTCACTGTGCAAAACGGCCTTCTAAGGCTAAAAAACCGCCTCAATTCTGATGCAACTCCTTGCGGCGCATTATCTTGCTCAGGTCCGACCCCAATGGCCCACCAATGGCCCATCTAAGTCTGCGTTGGTCAGCTTTTAGTGTACATTGCACGCCTGACCCTGCTCTGCCCCGCGACGGCGACGGTTTCCAGCCGCCCAAGAAACCCGCGGTAGTCCTGCTCGTAGTCGAAAATGCGGCAACCCCGGTTACCCCGGCACATGACGTGGTACCAGAGCCCCGCTCCTTCTATGCGCAATGGCCGTCCCATGTCCCCGGTATATCATTTCCGTCTGTAAATGTCCGTTCCAAACGCCTGACACCAGTCCGTTCTTATATCATAAGTGTGGTGAAGGACATTGCGGCCGCAGAGAACAATGCACCCAAAAAGGGGTATTGGTCGCCAATTTGCCGTTGGTGTTGTAGCCGTAGACGGCACTCACATGTGATTGCGAGTGTGCAACGCAAACAGGACGGTCAAGTTGATCATAGGCGTTGCTGATGGTCTGCGCAGTACCGTTGATGGTGTAGTCGGCGCGCAGGCGGTTGCCGATGATGTCAAACGTGTTCTGAATACGATTGGTGACGCCGGAGACAGTGCGGCTGAAGGACAGCGTATTGCGATTAAGGCGGTCGTAGGCATTGGTGATGGTGCCGGCCCAGTCGGTCATGCTCAGCAGATTGCCGACCTGGTCGTAACTGGACTGGATGCTTTGGTTGGCGAAGCCGCCGTAGATCGCAGCCGGGGTACGGCAGGCCGGCAACGGTGCTTGCGCTTTCATAGGGCACGTAGGCCGAGGCGATCACGCGGTCAAGCTTGTCGTAGGAGTTGGTTACGGCGACGCCGCGTTCGTCAACCGCCCAGATTTGGCGATTGAAATTGTCGAAGCCGGCGGCGCGGGTGCTGCCGTCGGGGAAGCGCACGCCGGTCAACTGCTCGCGGCAGTAGAAATACTCGGTCGTGTTGCCGGCGGCATCCATGAGTTCACACTTATGAAAACTCACTTCGACAACATTCAACAGTCAATGCATGTCCCTACTCTGGCCCCTAACAAACCCGACCACTTCATACCCTCAGTTAAATGGAACCACTGATGAAGCCCATCAAGAATGTGAGGAGGAAATAGAGGATCAACAGTGATAACATTATGTACATTATGTGTTTGAAAAGTCTTGTCATCTTCACGGTGGTGTCCCTGGTATTTAAACTATCTTCCATACTTTCTCTGTTCCTCAACGTATCTCTTGGCCCCCTCTTCTGTGGTTAACTTATTTTGGTCTATGAAATTGACGCGATCCTGTGCTTCATTCACATACTTCTGTTGTTGTTCGGTCAAAGGGCCTTTTGCCATCGTGCTTTCAATACCTTCAACAAGACTCTGACGCGCCTGTGTCCAGGCGCGTCTCTCTTTTCTCCAATCACGCATCCAGATCGACTGCCACCAGTCTCGCATGTGACGCTGCTCGTGAACAAATGCAGATTGATTCATCAGTTGATTATCGCCTGCCTTGTACCTTCCAACAATGCCCAAAGCAGTATGTCCTTCATACACACAGTCGTTTATTGATTGATCATTTATGGGGTCGGCACATTGTGTGTAGCCCAGAACACCCACGCCGAGTGGTATGACTATTACTCCTGCCACAGCAAGAAACAGAGGCATTCTGCCGTCAGGATCAAGCTTACCAAAAGGATTATTCCCGCAGAACTGGTACAGGTTGATGCTGTCTTGGTAATCAATCGGATCTTTTTGCGTCCAGCGGCCGGCAATCGGATCGTACACGCGATAGGCGTACAGGTACAGTTTCGCGTCCGGCAGGTATTCCTTGGTGCTGAATTTATAGCGCGGGGTGAACGTGCCGGCTTTCTCGTAGCAGTTGCCGAACGCGTCGTAGCGGAAGGTGCTGTTGGCCGCGCCATCGGGATTCAACACAACCAGCGTGTCGCCACGATGATTGCTCAGATAATAGTGCGGCTTGGGCGCGTCGAGCACTTCCACTTCCGCAATAACATCGCCAATGCCGGCGGCGATGCCCAGCCCGCGCACGTACCAGCGCGTCATCTGATTGTTGCTGTTGAACTCCGCCAGCGTCACGGGGCCTTGACATGCGTCATAGCGCCAAACCAATGAATTAGTGCTTGGGCCGATGCCGACCGCAATGCGCTCGTTGCGCGAGTTGTAGCGGAACTCGTTGACGAAGTTTGTCCCGGCGATCTTGACCAGTTTGTTTTGCACGTTGTAATAATAGCAATTCGTCACGTTTTTGACAATGCTGGTGGACAGATTGCCGGCCAGATCATACCAGTAGCGCGACGAGGCGGATTGCGACCCGCGCCAGATGTTGGTCATCTTGTTGGCAATCGAGTAGCCGTAATATTCATGGATGCCTTGGCCGGTCGTGACCGCACTCACGCGATTCTGGGCATTATCATAGCAGTAAGTATTCGGTGGTCCTTCTTCCCATTCACCCGAGTTGAGCCATTCGGTTTCCTCGGTCAATTGATCGCGGTTGTCGTATTCATACACAAAGCGGCGTTCGGTGCCGCTGATGGTCTCGTTCATGCCACTGATCTGCTGGGCGTTGTTGTATTGGTAGGTGACAGTGCGATGCCCGCCACCGATGATGCTGACCAGACGATTCTCGGTGTCATACGAGTGGAACTGTAAGACAATCTGCGTGCCGCTCTGGTAGTATCTCTTCCAGGCGACTTTGCCGTTGTCGTTGTAGGTGTAGGAACAATAGATCTCGAGCGCGCGCGGTCTACTCAGCACGTTCGCAAGGCGATTGAGGCTATCGTAGGTGTAGGTGGTCTTGATGGGTAGATAATCCGAGACGAAGTCTTGCGTGGTGCAATTGTCGGCGAGATCGTAACTAGTTAACAAGGAGTACAAGAGTGAAGGAGAAGAGCAGAACTGTGTGGACGAGAATACTGGGCGATTGAGCCGGTCGTAGGCGTTGGTGAGCGTGCCGGCCCAGTCGGCGAGATTGGTGACATTGCCGACTTTGTCATAGGCGTAGCTGATGACCTGATTGTCGAAGCCACCGTAGATTAAAGACCAGTTACAGGTGCTGGGCGTGATGCCAACGGTCGTTGTATAGGGCAGACCAGCAACGGTATTGCCGTCTTGATACGGCACGTAGGCCGAGGCGATGACGCGGTCAAGCTTGTCATAGGCGTTGGTCACGGCGATGCCGCGCTCGTCAACCGCCCAGATTTGACGATTGAAGTTGTCAAAGCCGGCGGCGCGGGTGCTGCCGTCGGGGAAGCGCACGCCGGTCAATTGCTCGTGGCAATAGAAATATTCGGTCGTGTTAGCGGCGGCGTCCATGAGCTTGCTGACGAGATTGCCGGTGTACTCTTTCTTGACCCAGTCGTTGTTGGGATAGTCAACGCGAACAAGATGGCCGGCGGCATCGTAGGTGTTCTCGGTCCAGCGGCCGGCGCGGTCGCGCACGCGGACGGGATACCCGGCGGCGTTGAAGACGTTTGAGACATAGGTGCCGTCAGGAAAACGGGTCGCCGTGGTGCGATCCATGATGTCGTACGTATTTGTGATGGCATAGCGGGCGGAATCGCTGTTGCCGGGCGCGTTGACGACGATCTGGCGGCCGAGGGCGTCATAAGAGTAGGTGGTGACGCGGTCTTCAGCATCACGGGTGGCGACAAGGAAGCCGCAGACGCTGGCTAATGGTTCCTCATTGTCGTAGGAGGAAACCGGACCGGCGCTTTGATTTATACAGTAGAAGCTGCGGCTGATGCGGCCGAGCGGATCGAAGGATTTGATGACCTGGCCGGCGGTGTTGTACAGATTCGAGCTGGTCCGGTTGAATGTGTCGTCGCCGCAATCTTCGATAGTGATGAGCAGATTGCCGCAAGCGTCGTAGATATTGCTGCTGATGACGCCGCGCGGGTCTGAGACGCAGGTTTGGTCGAGCTTGTTGGGCGCGTAGAAATAGCACGTGTTGTTGTTATAGGGGTCGGTGGCGCTGATCAGATTATCGTGGTCGTCGTAGGCGAAAGTGGAAGTGTCGCTGAGCGTGCTGCCGCCGACAGGGAAGCGTTTGACGCTGGTGTACAAGAAGCGGGCCTGGTCAATCCCGTATTCGTACTGCTTGAGACCGTCGAGCGTGTTGTCGGTTTCGCAGCCGTACCATTGCATGTTGCGGGCAAGATAGTTGAGCTGATATATCTTGATATTTTCGGTGCCGGTGTCCGAGATGGTTTTGGTGGTGGTGCCATTAATGCGGTTGTACTGCTGGGTGGCTGTGCCGTTGCCGGAGATGACCGTCACCGTGGCGGGTTCACATTTCGAGGTATCGCAGCCGTTCGGGGGCGTGCCAAATGCCCAGTTGCCATAGGTAATGTGGATAGTATCGGCGGGCGTGATGATGCTGGTCAGGTAGGGCAACGCGATGTTTTCCAGGAGGCTGATTGAGGTATAATTGAATTGGCAGGTGGAGCCATCGGGAAAGAGAATGCGGCTGATCAAGTCAAGCGGACGGCCATTGCTTCCATTAATGACAATGTTTTCGGTGAGGTACTCGATGGTAACCGCGCGCGCGCTGCCGCCGTCATTAGTGGCGGCGATGCTCGTCGTGCGGTAGACATAATTGGTGTGATAGACGTCCATCACATGGTAAGGATACGCGATGGTTTCACCGACAAAAGAGAGTTGACCAAAGAAATTGCTGGCCGTTTTGATTTTGGGAACATAGACAATATCGTTGAGGGAGACCAGTGTGCCTTGGTAGCCATCATAGGCAAAGAAAAGCCCATTGGTATTGCGATCATAGATCGCGGTGGGCCAGTTGTATATGGTATATGAGTTGCCGTCGTAATTAGTTATCGCGAAATTTCCTTTGGGCATGCGGATGCCGGACTGCCAGAAGGAGACGGCGTTGTCGGCGTAGGAAGCCTTGGTAAGCGGATCGGGCACCCAACTGTTGTTTTCATATTTCAAGGAAGCCGAGGGCAAATTGCCGCCGCTGACTTGGAGGGCGTGCTCCCAGATCGAGCCGTTGGGCGCTTCGCTTTCCTCAATGGCGGGGGTGAGCGAATCGCTCCAGCAATGGCCGAAGGGCGAGGGTGAGGCGGCGATATTATAGCCTACTTGGTCGGAGTAGGTCAAAAGAGGCGGCGAATAGGAGAGCGCGATCGAGAGATCGAGCGCGCCGGCGGGGGTGACGATATTCAAGAGCGACTGCTGGACGGCGGGCATGAGCGAGACGTTATTGACGCTGACGGCGGGATACCAGGCTGGCTGGGCGCCTTTGTCGGCGTCCTTGCCCTTGGGGCGCGGGTCGGCGTAATTGACCCAGATGGCGGGCTTGCTATGCGCCCATTTCATATGGTTGTCGGGTTCTTTATTGGCGTATGCACGCGGCATGCTGTGCGCGGCGAGGTCGAGCACAACGGCGGCGGCGCCACACAGGCACTGCACGGCGTCTTGTGCACCGAGCAGCATGGCCAGGCTCAGATACACGACGAGAAGACGTTGTGCGCGCGGACAGAGAGTGTTCATGGGAGTTCCGAGGATGAAGTAAGGGATGGCGTGGCTTGATCGATGTTGGTGGTGGCAGCCGCGGCCGGCAGTGGCGTGAGCGGCTGCGCCCGGCGGCGCTGCGGGAAAATGTTGTTGGAGAGCGTGCGATTGGTGAGGACGACGGGAAAGGCGTCGGCGACGACCTCAATTTCGGGCCAGTCGTGCAGCAAGAAATCGGTTAGGGCCGGGTCGCGCGCGCCCTGCTCCGGGCCGGCCAGCGCGCGACTGATAATCTCGGCTTGGTAGACCGGCCACGGCTCGACGGCGGTTAGATATGCGGCAATGGCGGCGAAGCGATCCGGCGGGAGCAGGTCGGCAACCCAACTGCGGCGGGCGGCCAGATCGGCGGCGGCGCAGGCGACGTGCTGGGTTGTGCTAGCCATGCGCAGAAGATTGCGGACAATGTTGGTGGCATCCTGCGCCGCATAGGCGATGTCGAAGCCGCGCGCGGCGCGCTTGTGGTCGTTTTTCCAATAGTCGATCGAGGGAATTTGCTGGGCCAGCACGGCGCGGGCAATATCGCGCAAGCCACGTGTATAATAAATGTCAGCCGCTTCACGACCGGCGGCGTCAATGAAGACAAGACAGGCCGGGTAGCGATGCGCGCTGAGTAAATGCGGCAGCGCGGCGGCGGGATCATGGGCATAGTGGGCCAAGAGAAATCCGAGCCAATAATAGCTGCTGCCGCGCGAGAAGCCGTCGGGGTTGGTGGGCGCGACCAGCAAACAGAAGAGCTTCTGCGCGCGGGCATAGGCGTGCTGCCAGATGAGGCCATAAGCACGGTTGTAGACAACCGGCGCGAGGCCGGGAAAGCGCAGGGCGGGTTCATAGCGTTCGAGGTGATCGAGCGGGTCGTTCGAGTCGGCGATGCGGGCGAGCAATGTGGCTTGGGCGGCGATGGCGGCATAGGCGTCGCGCAAGCTGGTGAAATTGGTGGCGGCGGACAATGGCGCGAACGCCGCATCCTCGTCCAGACACCAGACGCGCTCTGCCTCGGCGGCAAGCTGGTCGTAGGCGTCGGCGAGGGAGGCGGCGGCAGCAAAATCCCCCGCCACGCCGGGCGTGGCACCCCCTTTTCCAAAAGGGGACGCGACGCGTGAGGCAATCACTAGCAGCAGCAAAAGCAAAATCGCGGTCCGCGCCATGGCGGGATTCCAAGCAACGCGAAGGCAGCTCCCACTCTGGATTTGGTGTGCTCCTTGGCGCTTCATTGTTTATCAACTTCTTCGGCATACACGGCACGCAACTCGGGCATGACCGCCTCCAGGCGCTTCTTTTCATTGATCAGAAAGGCAATGCAGGGCAGGCTTTGCTCATCATTGTTTTGGCGCAAACCGGCGGTGACAATGGCCATGTAATAGCTGCGCACTTGCTTCACGTTGGCGGCATCGAGCGCGGCACGGGCATATTTAACCGCAGTGCGGATAATCTCGAAGCTCGACGTGGGAAACGTCGCCAGGCACTGTAGGGCGAATGGAAAGGCGGAGCCGCCGGCGCGGCGTGCCTGCCGGGCTTGAAACAAGATCAATTCGGGGAAGGGCGGGCCTTGGTAGACAGCCAGCCACTCATTCACCTCATTTGTGGACGCATTTTCGAGGAATTGCAACAAGCAGGCCATGCGCAGCGGATCGGTCGGGTCATAGCACACGCCACGTGCGCAGAGACTTTGGGCATAGGAACCTTGGGGATTTTGACGATTGCAGCTAAAGACGAAGATCAAACGATCATGCAGCGCTTTATAGTCGGGCCAGCGCTTGCCACGCGCGGGTTCGGCATAGGTTGCCAGCACGCGCTCGATCTCCGCGGTGGCGACGTTTTGTCTGGCGCACTCCAACCACCAGAAATACTGATTGAAATAGAAAAGTGCCCACGGCTCACCTTGCGTGCCCCACGCCTTGGCAAACTCGGCATGATACAATGGATTGGTAAGCAATGGTCCGAGCGCATTGGCGGCGGCGAGATACTCTTTGCGCTCGGCCTGTTGCTTGACGGCGGTAATGGCAGATTCCAGCGCCGGGTTGTCGAACGCACATGCGGCGGTGACAATGGCGACCACGAGCAACCCCATGGCGACGGCACGCCACAGGGCGATATGCCAACATGGTCGTGCCGCGCACGAATTCCCATGCGCTTCGCCAAAAAGACTCTGTCGAAGGATTAGTAGACTAGTAAGGGCCGGACTGCCGGACTGCCGGACTGCCGGACTGCCGGACTGCCGGACTGCCGGACTGCCGGACTGCCGGACTGCCGGACTGCCGGACTGCCGGACTGAATTATGCTACTGTTTTTAATTACATTGTCCATAAAGCCCGCAAAACGGTTGCGACATTTATAGCATAAAAGCCGGGGAAAGTCAAGAGATGGGCGGCGCGAGGGTGCAGTTTTGTTTTCGGGATTACGCGGCAAGACGAATTTGCGCACGCGGACAATACGCGCCATTGAGATACGCAACCCGAATTTGAATGATTGCCTGTGCCCCGGGATGTAACCAG
>JAPLST010000025.1 GCA_026398485.1 bacterium | reverse complement strand
GTGCCGATCGAATCATTGAGCCCAAAGACATACAGGCCGTAGATGTTCTTGTCAATGCCCTTGTTCTTCCATTCCCAGATGCCCTCATCGCTGTTTTGGCGGGTGTAGAAAAGCGGCGTGGCATAGCCGGGGCCGACGCTGAACTGGTCGCCCTTGCGCAGGTTGAGTTGTTTGCCGGACGGGACGGAAAAGCCGTCAATACTCAAGGTGGCGGCGGCATTGTTGCCAATGCAATAGCTTTCGCCGCGCAAGGCGCCGGTCATGATGCGCAAGGTTTGATTGCGCCAGATGCCGGCTTCCCAATTGGCTTCTTCGGCGGTCAAGCTTTTGGCAATGCTGCCGCGTGCGGCGCCGAAGGCCTTGCGCCAGCCTGCGACATGCGCGCCGGCTTCTTCGGGATCGAGGCGGATGCCGGACGTTGTCAGAAAGCGCGCCAGGGCCTTGAGCGTGCGGGTCGAGCGGCCGCCGCGCCGCTCTTTGCCGATGTTCTCCCAGTCCTCGGCCTTGCGCACCTGCTGCAGTTCGCCGACCGAGACGAAGCGGTTGTCCTTGACATACGGCTTGGCGGCACTGCCGCCGGGCAGCGCATGGTTGCGCGCCTTGCGCTGCGTGCCGCCGAAGGTCGGGCGCGGATTCTTGACCCAGGTATAATGGGTCGGGTCGAGTTTCTCGGTCGAGTAGCCGAGCTCCTGCACGCGCGTGGTGCCATAGGTGACGGTGCGCGCGCAAATCTGATTGTACTCGTTTTTCAAGGTCATGGAGAGGAAGCCGCCTTCGCGCGGCATGCCCAGAATGAGAATGTCGTCGCCGGCTTTCAACGAGCGAATGTTGACCTGGCCAAAGTCGAGCGTGTCGCGCGTGTTGCCCTCGACCATGTTGCGCAGGCCAAACGGCGCATTTTGATCGGGGCGCGGCGCGCGCAATTGCCATTCGGTGATTTCATATTTCATCTGGTCACGACTCCAGCTGGCGCCTTCGCACTTGACTTTGCCGCTGCCAAAATCGCCGCGGCCAACCCGGTAGCGCACGCCCCACAACGCGTCCGGCAGCTCAAAGCATGGATAGCCCTCGCTGGCCGTCGTGCCCCAATTGCCGTCTTGCGGCGTGCCATAGTCCATGTCGAAAATCTTGCGGCTGTTGGTCAGGTAAAAATAGCCGCCCGGTTGCACGGCCGGATAGGGATTGTCATACTGGCGGTGGCGCAGCGGGCTGAATTCGAGCGCGCTCTCAATCAACCCGACCTGGTCGGCATACGAGCCGGTGTTGATCACCACGCGCCAGTTGCGCAGGCTGACCGGGTGGTCGCTGATGTTGATCATCTCGACGATGTCCGGGCGAATGAAATGGCAGTCCTGAATGACATTCTTGTTGGCAAAGGCCTTCTGGTCCGAGACGCGGCCAAGGCCGCC
The DNA here is from genome assembly GCA_026398485.1 of bacterium. Lineage (GTDB taxonomy): Bacteria > Auribacterota > UBA3054 > UBA3054 > JAPLST01 > JAPLST01. Next base: position 4,524 of record JAPLST010000025.1, on the reverse strand, counting down.
GTCATAACCGCATTTGTCCGTGGTTGAAATGGTGAGGTGGACATAGCCGTTGCGTGCACGGACTGGCTCGCCATTCTTGTAGGGGTAGCGCAGCAGCCAGGCGCGCTCGACGCCGCCGGGCAGCGTCAGGGTGCTGTTTTTCAAGTCAGCCGTGGTCAGTTCCAGCATCTTGGTTTCCGACTCTTTGGCCATGTTGTCATCCAGGTCAAGATAGGGCAGGAAGCCCTTCCACGGCTTGTTGTTGCAGAAGCTTTTGTTGGCACTGCCAATCTTGGCATCCAGGTTTTGCTCGGCGACATACACCATGTAATACAGGTTTTTGGGCGGGTCAAAATCGGCATGCACCTTGGTGGGAAACACGAAATTATCCGTGATCCGTGGAAAGACGCCAATCAGGCCGCCTTCGCTGCCGACCCACAGGTTGTCAATCCGCACCCGGTTGAAAATGTTGCTGGACGGCATGGGCGAGAGCTGGCTGAGCAAGTAGGCCCGTTCGCTGTCGTTGTTGACACCCACCATGAGCTCGTCGGCGGTGCTGCTGATGATCGGGAATTCGCTGTAGGACGCCTGGAAATTCTGCAGGCCGGCATACACCAGCAGCTTGCCGTTGCGCCACATGTTCGGCAGCCACCCGCCGAGTTCCCTGCGAAAGCGCTTGAAATCGCTGTAGGCCGAGCCGCTGCCGCCGCTGACCGGATCGTCGGACAAGGTGAGGCGCACACTGTAGGGCGCATTGATGGGCTTGCCATCCAGCATCGCGCTGCCGCCGGGTTGCAGACTGCCGACGCTCTTGATCTCCCAACTGGTTTGCTCGCTGTTGACTTTGTCCGGCCGCAGGTACCACCAGCCAAAGCGGTTGACATAGGTGTAGCGCGTGTCGGTCGGGTCATTCGAATCCGAGCGCACGGTGAAGCTGCCGTCATTGGCCATGACTTCGTTGAAGCAGACGGCCTCGACGCCATAGGTGTTGCCCATCGTGGTCAGGACATGATTTTCGTCGCGATAGTCGCAGATGTTGCCGGTCAAGCCAAGCAGGTTGCGCGCGTTGGGCTCGAAGCGCGCCTCTTCGTTGGCCAGGCGCAAGATGCGGTGGACTTGCTTGCGCGAGGCGACATTCAGGTTGACTTGCTTGCGCCAGACGGCATCGCGCTCGGTCCAATAGGTGTCGCTGATGCGCGAGTTGATCGTCGCGCAGCGTTTCATCGTGGCGTAAATCGAGGCCGTCAGTTTTTTGTCGCCCAGCCCGACCAGCGCTGCTTCGCGCACCGACGAAAACGAGCGGTCATCCCAGAGCGGATGTAGCGGGTCGTATTCTTCCGGCTCGTCAATGCCTTCATCCGGCTCGTCAATCACGCCGTTGGCGTTGTTGTCAATCAAGTCGGTGGCGTAGGTGGACAAGGTCAGATTGTCATCCACCCCGGCCTGGCCTGGCTGGCGGTCGCGCCCATAGCGGTAAGCCAGCAGATTCTGGCCAAACAGCAGCGAGACGGGCAAGCCGGCATCCGTGCCGTCGGTCAGCATCGTCTCAAAGGTGCCGACGCCTTGATTTTGCATTTTGGGTGAAAGGGCGCGCGCGGCATTGACATTGATCTTGGCGGCCTCATCCTCGATCATGATGGCATAGCGCCCGACCAAGACGCCGGCGTGATCGCGGACGGGCATCCAGCGCGCATCCATGCCCGGGTCATCCGGCGTGGCGCCCGGCAGGCCATCCAGATCAACACCCGCACTGAGTTTGTCCGCGGCGGGCCTGAACGCCGTGGACCACAGTTCATCCGGCGCGTCCCATGCGGCCTGCTCGCGCGCATCCATGCGCAGGACGGCCAAGGCATGCTCCAGCGCGGAATTCGCCAGCAAGGCGGATTCAGCCTTGCCCAGTTCGACCTGCCCGGCCACTTGCTCGAGCGCCATGGTCGTGGCAAACATCGCCGCCAGCAGTGCCAAGACCACCAGCACCGCCATGACCGTCACCAGCGCAACGCCCAAGGGCCGCCGCGCCAAGTGTGGGGAGGTGTTGGCCAGCTTCATCCGCATCATTCACCACGTGGCCGGAAGTTCAGCCTCCACTTTCTTTAATCGCAGGGGTTGCATTGATAAGTAAAAGCAGCGGACTGCATGCGGAAGACCGGCGACCAGCCTGCGCAGCGCATCCACTATGGCTGCGCGGCGGGTGCCGGCGCTGGCGCCGTGCCACGCGGATCCGCCATCAAGACCGGCACTTTCTGGGCACGAGGTGAGGTGTCGACCATGCCATAGCGCGCAATGTTGCGGCGGGTGCGCGCCGCGCGACTGCGCAGGGTTTCGCGGGCAGTCTGCCGCGTGGCGGCTATGCTGGACTGGGCCATGCCGAACCGGTCGCGGATGCCGGCCACGCGCACCGGCACAGCTTGCCCCGGCGTTGCCGCAAAGGCCGATGCCGTGACCCGCGCCATGGCCACCGTGCCGACCGTCACCGCAATGCCATAGTCGCCGGTCGCGCTGGCAACACCATCCGCGCCGGTATGGCCGGCCGCGGTTGCAGCCTGTTTGCCATTATCACTGGTGAATGCGGCCCGCGCGCTGCGCGTCGGCGCGTCTGGCACGCGCACCGCCATGCCGGCCGGCGCGGCCGGCCGCGGACGACACCCGCCGAGCATGCACCCAACGATGCACACCATGCAAATTCTTTCGCAGCGAAACAATTTAGTAACAAGCCGGCGCAGCTTCAATGCCATCCATTCTTCCATGCTTCCATTCTTCCATTCAGCTGTTGCGCCGCTGCCGGCGCAGCAACCCCAGCGCCGTCACGGCCAACAGCGCCGTCACGCCCGCTTCCGGCACGACCGTCACCGTGACGCTTTGCGTAATCGCGGGGAAGCAACTGTTGACCAGTGTCACCGTGCCCGTGCTGTCCACCGGCTGGCTGGCAGGAATGGTCACCGGCACCAGCCATGCATCATTATCCAGACTGATATGGGATTCCACCTCGATCCACGGCGCACTGCCCTGCATGTCAACTTCGGCGCGGAACGGGCTGAAGATTTCAAACCACTTCTGGGTCTCGCCCGGCGTGAAGACCAGCTCGTTTTCGACCGTCTCGAAAAAGCCGTTGGCGACGACATACACGGCCACGTCATGCGTGACCGTCGGCACGCCCGTGTTGGTGAAGCGCACCGTGCCGGTCGAGCCGGCCGGCGCCGCGGTGATGCCAATATTGACATCCTGGTCGGAGTCGTTCAGCGCGAATGCGGCCGGCGTCACATTGGTGATCCACGGCGCGCCAAGCGCCGCCGCGCTCAGATTCTCGGCAAACGGTGCGAACGCCGCGACATTCTGGTAATCGGCTTGATCGGCCATATAATACAGGCGGTTCTGGTCAAGCTCAAAGTAACCGGTCTGCACGACATAGACAGGCACTTCATAGTTCATCTGCGGCTGAGCAGGCGCGACATACCAGACCGAGCCCCTGGAAAAACCGTAGCCATTGGTGGTCGGCAGGTTGGCCGGCACCGTGATACCAGCCTGCACCGGCGTGTTGGCCGGCACGGCAATCTGTGGCGCGACCGTGAGCCACGGCTTGTCGTTGCTGACGTTGACATTCACCGTATACGGGCTCTGCACCGTCACCACGGCTGCCGTCTGACCCACCAGCATAATCAGTGAATCCGGCTGGACATCAAAGAAATTGGTGGTCGATGGCGGAATGCCGGTGACATACACCGTGTCGGGCGTGACGATCACTTCACCCGTGCGCCCGCCAATCCAGCTGACGCTGTTGAAGTCGCCCGCCAACGCGGCATTGTTGGAATACAGGATGGTATTCGTGCGATACGGATTGCTCCAGCCCACGGTCAACTTCAGATCCATGTTGCCCAACCCAACCGCGCCGACATTGTCGAAGGCCAGCGTGTCGTTATCAAGCGCAATGAAATCGCGCAGCCCGTTAATCTCAATATTGACATCCACCTTGTTGCTCTTGGTGCCGATGCGGCAGACGCCGGACGTCGCCAAGCCCACAATATACATCAGATCCATTGAGTCAATACCGGGCGAAAGACTGCCCGGGAACTCAACGTCGCGGCCGGCGGACGCGCTGTAACCCTTCCAGAACTCTGCGCCGCGCACGTCGCAGTCAAGCCGCAGTACGCCCCCACCCACCCGCGGGGCAAACAAACCCCAGTCGCGCGTCGTGACACTCCCGCGATTATAGGTGCCGCCTTGCGTGATGAGATTGGTCTTCCAATCGATAAACATGTTGTAATAGCCTTGGCTCAACTCAAAATCCACATTGAAGATCAGCATATCCGGATCCGTGACGCCTATGCCGTACAAGGTGCTGCGCTGAAACTCGTTCTTGCAGTCGGTGATCGAGTGCAGTACCAGTGGCGGACTGATGATCGCGCCTTCATTCAGCGTCACGTAGGTTCCGTGCGCCGTCAGCGGCCCCGTGGTCAGGATCGCCGGATTCGGCGGCGTACTGTAGTAGCCGCCCAACACGAGAAAGCCGCCACCATACACATTAATCGCATGGTTGCCGCCAACAAT
>JAPLST010000086.1 GCA_026398485.1 bacterium | reverse complement strand
GTGAAAATTCTGATCGATGCCTTCCCGCTCCTCGCGCCCAAGTCGGGCGTCGGGTACTACACGTGGCAACTGCTGCAGGCGTTGCAGCAGCACTACGGTGCGGCAGATGACTTTGTCTATTTCTACGGCCGGCGCTTCTCACGCCAGATCGCGGCCCGGCCGCCGCAGTTTGACGCGCAGGCGCGCCGCGCCTTGAAACGCATCTTTGCCAATCCCTATCGCTTCACGCAACCCATCAAGGAACTGGTGTTTCGCATTGGTGCGCGTTTGCTTAAACCAGCACTGTATCACGAAACAAATTACGTTCTGCTGCCGTTCGACGGGCCGCAAGTGGTGACGGTCTTCGATATGTCGATCAAACGGTTTCCGGCGACGCATCCGCGCGGCCGCGTCCAGTTTTTCAATGACTATTTCGACCGGCGCTTGCCGCGCGCACAGCACATTCTGGCAATCAGCGAGTTTACCAAACGTGAGTTGTGCGAACTGCTGCAGGTCGCGCCGGAGCGTGTGACGGTCACGCCGCTGGCCGCGCCGCCTGATTTTTGCCGCGCGGATGACGCGGCCGTGCGCACCTTTGTGCAGCGTCGCAACTTGCCGGCCCAATTCTTTTTGTATGTCGGCAATCTTGAGCCGCGCAAGAATCTGGTGCTGCTGGTCCACGCTTATGCGCAACTCTTGCGCCGGCGCGGGCGCCACACGCCGCCGTTGGTGCTGGCCGGCGAAGCCACTTGGCTGACCGATGAACTGTTTGCCGCCATTGCGGCCGAGCGCTTGGGCGAGCATATTCTGCTGCCAGGCTATGTGCCCGAAAACGAGTTGGCCTTGTGGTACAGTGCGGCCACCGTGTTCGTGTACCCGTCGCGCTACGAAGGTTTTGGCTTGCCGGTGTTGGAAGCGATGGCGGCTGGCACGCCGGTCATCGCGGCCGCCGCAGCCTCGTTGCCGGAAGTGGCGGGTGACGCCGCGCGCTTGGTCGCGCCGGATGACTTGGACGGCTGGACGCAGGCGCTCGAAGAGTTGTGGCAAGACCCGGCCCGGCGCGCGACGCTGGCAGCGGCGGGCGTGCAGCGCGCGGCCCAATTCTCATGGGCGCGCTGCGCACAGCAAACGCACGCCGTCTACGAGCGCGTCTGCGGCTCGTGATGGCCACAGCCACGCCAACGAATGTGTTTTAACAAAGAGTAAAAGAGTAAAAGAGCAGCCGGCACCCAGATCTGGCGGTTTGTTTGTGCTGCTGCTCCCCACCGATCCCGCCGCTGACGTATGCGCGTCAACTAAAGAATGAATACGCAATATCTATTGATGGTTGCCGTGCTCTCGTCGTCAACTTAGCGCTTGTTATTGGACACATGCAGAACGGTGATGTGTGCATCCGATCCGCTGCAATCCCCCTTTCGTAAAGGGGGTGCGGGGGATTTTCTGCGTATGCATGCACGGGTGAACTCGCACGAAATCCCCCGGCGCTGCGCGCCTGCCCCCTTTAGCAAAGGGGGATTGCTGCACTACGTTGACGCGCATGCGCCGCTGGTGGGATCGGTGATCTCAGCACACCCGCACAACCCGTGAGCGCTTGCGTTCGCCGTGCTTACTGGTGTTGCCTTTGCTGCGGGTGTTGGCACCGCCGGATCTGGGCGGCAGGAACAGATGCATCTGAACTACGGCATTTGCATTAAGTTATGCTATAATTTGACCACCATGGTTGGCCGCACTCACCCGGCCAGTCAATAAGAAAGCTACAAAGGCATCAAGGCAGTTGACAGATAATGTTGATTGAACATTGCAAATTGGTATTTGCTGCTGCGGCAGGCTTCTTTCTAATACTGCCGTGCAGCGCAGCTTCCACATCGACAACCCACGTTGCCAGCGCGACGAACGACGCCCCACCGACTGCCTCTGCCCCACCGATCACCGATTATCCCGCCGGTGGCGGGACTCCAAGCAGCCGATCACCGATTACTGATTTCCCCCTCCTTCCCCAGTCCGTCCCCC
>JAPLST010000408.1 GCA_026398485.1 bacterium | reverse complement strand
GAATTTTGCGGCCCGGCCCAGATGGTGCCGGCGCCGGCGCCGCCACCGATGGTCCAGCCGCTGATGCCCGCGTACCAGGTGTTGCCGGGGCTGAGCGGCGGTTGTTCAAAGCCGCCGTTGACGAGGAGGTTGCCGGCCGGCTGGGCGGACAGCGTCCACAGGCTTGCGCAGCCGGCGAGCAGCAGGAGTCGCAATGTCATCATCAATGATCCGTTAGCTGCAGATAGTCAGCGGCGGTGCTGGCGTGGAGATAGTGTTCGAGCGATTTCACGGCACGCGGCCAGATGCAGGGGGTCGCAAGCAAGTGTTGTCGGCTTGGATGTAGCGGTTCGCGGACTGCGGCACGGCCATGCGCGTAGCCTCTGCCGGCATGGGCGTGGCGGGCAGGTTCAGGGTGCCGACTGCCGGTGCAGTGAATGGTGCGCTGACGAGCGCGGGTGGCGCCGAGGTGTAATACGCGCATTTGAGGATGGGGCGATACGAGGCGGTGCCATGGTTGGCTGAGCCGAAGTTGACATAGTCGGCGCTGTTGTCGCCATTGGTTGCGCGCGTGAAGCGCAGGCGGAATTGCGCGGCGCCGCCAACACCGGGGTTGATGAGCGCGCGCGCGGCCGTGCTGATCTGCTCGCGCACTTGCAGGCCGTTCTGAAACGCGATGAGATGGCGGCCGACATTGGTGAGATTCGCCGTGACTTCCCAATCGCCGGCAACGACGGCCGACGACGCCCCGAAGTAGGGCACGGCCTGATCAATTTCGCAGTAGTCGCCGTCAATCAAGTCGCCGCCATAGTTCCATGGATCGTCGCCGACGACCGAATCGCGCCGCACGGCGAGCGTGGCCTCGAAGATATTGGCGTTATCGGGCAGGGGCGAGGTGTCAAACGACACGATGGTGCGATACGCCGCGTTGTTGTTGTCGTCGCCGGCGCGCAACGTGGTGGCGCTGACCGTGCCAATCGAGCCGCCCACCTGCGAGTTCGAGGAGCTTTCCAGCATCCAGTTGTCGAGTGTTTGGCCGGTGAGCGTCATTTGAAGAGGCCAGGCGGCGCGGGGCGCGGGCGCATTAGTGGGCGGCGGACTGATCGACTCGACCATTCGCACGCAATCGATGGCCATGGCCGAGCCGGCAACGATGGTCGGATCGAGGCGGATTTGCGTGACAAGGCCTTTGGCGCCGGCGGCGACGAGGTCGACATAATAGTCGTGCGGCGCGCCATCGGCGGTGATGGGAAAGGTAACGCTCTTGGTGCCGTCCCAGGCGGCATCGGTTTCGGTAATCCAGAAAAACTGGGCGTGGGTGCCGGCAGTCTGGCTCATGCGCACCCAGGCGTAGCGGGTGGCCAGTGCGGGTGTCCACGTTGGCGCGGAGACGATGAACGGATCAACGCCAGTGCTGGTGGCGCGCAGTGCGCCGCCGCTGACGACGAGGCCATCGAGATGATTGGGCGAGCCCCAGCCGTCGAAGGCGCCATCGGTCTGCCAGTCCCACCATGCGGTGCGATTATAGGCAAACTGAAAACTGCCGGTGCGCACGTTGACCATGGCGTGGCCGGTCCAGTTGGGCGAGAGGGCGCTTTCCGCGTTCCAGCCGGTATAAAAGCCGCAGTTGCTGATGATGCCAAGGTTGCCGGCGTAGCCGCAGAACATTTCACTGGCGATCTGGTCATTCCACGGATTGCGGGCATTATTATAAAAGGTGCAATTGGCAAACGTGAAGTTGGTATTGATGCCGCCGGTGGTGAGATTAAGGATCGCCGCGCCGGAGCAATCGTGAATGACGACATTGCGCACGACGCAATTTTCGGCGTTGCCCTCGAAGTCGAAGCCAGCGCCGTCGCCGCTGTGGGCCCGGTCAATCCCGGCGAACTCGCAATTGTCGATGACAATATTGCGGCTGGCCTGGACTAAACCGAGCGTGGTGCCGCACCAGCAATCGCCGCCGCCGCCAATGGCGCGCACGCGCTCGATCACGGCGCCATCCGTGTCAAACAGCGAGACCGCGCCGTTCATGCAATCGAGCGCCGTGCAGTCGCTCATGCGGACATTGCGCAGGCGCCCTTTGTACGGTTCGGGATAGTACCACGCGTTGCCAAAGCCCATCGCGCAGCGGCGGAAGGTGCAGTTGGACACGCTGACGCCATCGAGCACATTGCTATAATTTAAAGGATGGCCCACCGGCCCGCCGACCTTGCCACCGATGAATATGCCCATAGACCAGGCCAGTTCGTAATCGTGTTTGGGCGGATCGAGCGTCTGGTCGGTCAGCCCTTCGACATGGCAGTCATAGACGGCCACATCGGTGTTGACATAGTCTTGATTGTAGCGCAAATACAGGCCGATCTTGGCGTCGCGCAAGTCAAGGCCATGGATGCGCCAATAGGAGGCGCCTTCGACGACGGCACAGCGGTCGAATTCGACATCATAGCGGCGGATGCGCGGGCGGTCGAGCGCGGCCGAGCCATAGTCGGCCAGGGTGATGTACTGGCCGGGCGCGCCTTTGCCGCGCAGGTGTAATTCCTGGCGCCACTCGTCGCCGCGGCGGAGCAGCACGGACTCGTTCGGCAGCAGCGTCCGCGCGTTGACGTTGGTGAACGAGCGCCAGG
>JAPLST010000187.1 GCA_026398485.1 bacterium | reverse complement strand
ATGTACGCATAATATACATTATGTTAACTATTGGTTACGTATAGATTCACCATAGATTGACCATAGCTTGACAAAACGCCCTGTATATGGTACAGTAGGGCATGAAGCTATAACCAACATGGAGAGCGACATGGATGCACCAGCGAAGTTGATGACAAACGATGAAGTTGCCGTGCTACTCGGTATCAAACTCAGCACCTTGTGGTCGTGGGTTCGTCAGGGCATCTTCCCGGCCCCGGACATACAGCGCAAGAAGTTCAGCCGGTACAGCCCCGACACCTTTGCTACAGGTGTGGCCCGGCTGCGGCAAGGAGCCGTCAAAGCCGCCGAGCCACCACCGATGCTGCCCTCCACAAACAAACGCCTTGACGCGGCCCTGGCACATTCGACACCACCACCGGCCAAAGGCGACCGGCAACGGCAACGGTACACAGCCGAGCAACGCGCCCACGCCGTGAAGCAATACCACGCCCTGGTTGACACCGGCAAGATGACCGCCGCGACACTGGCACGGCAGCTGGGCGTCAAGCAAGGCAGTCTGACCGCGTGGGCGATTAAGAGCCGATGACACCCACCACCATCTCCCCGGGCAGCACCCGCCCCCCGGCGACCCCCGCGGGCAAACCCGTGGATCACGGCGGCACCCGCTCGGCGCGGACAGCATGTTGATCGCGAACCAGACTTCGGTATCCACGCGCACGCGCACAACCCCCCCCCTCGAAATCAGTCGGCAATCCGGTGACCCGGCCTGCCCCCGCTTCATGCTGGTACGATAACGGGTACGATAACAGCCTTTTTGCATGTCTCCGTAAAGCATTGCAGACAAAGGCAATGCGAAACAAACAAACGGGCCGCGTACGCTCTCCGCGCCGCGGCCCGCTCGTGTCTGCGCCAGGTGAGAAGCACAGATCAAATGTCGTAATACAGGCAGAACTCGTACGGGTGCGGCCGCAACTCGATCGCCTCACATTCGTTCTTGATCTTGTATTTGATCCAGGTCTCGATCACGTCGGGCGTAAAGACATCGCCCTTGAGCAGGAAGGCGTGGTCTTTTTCAAGCGCGGCCAGGGCTTCGCGCAAACTGCCCGGCGCCTGCGGCACCTTGGCCAGCTCTTCCGCCGGCAAATCGTAAATGTCCTTGTCGAGCGGCTGGCCGGGATGAATCTTGTTCTGAATGCCATCGAGTGCGGCCATTTGCAGGGCGGCGAAGGCCAGATACGGATTGCAGCTTGGATCGGGGCAGCGGAACTCGACGCGCTTGGCCTTTTCCGAGGTCGAGTACATCGGGATGCGTGCCGCCGCACTGCGATTGCGGCTTGAGTACGCCAGATTTACCGGCGCTTCGTAGCCCGGCACCAAACGCTTGTAACTGTTGGTGGTCGGATTGCAGATTGCGCACAGCGCCGGCGCATGCTTGAGCAGCCCGCCAATCGCATACAACGCCATTTCCGACAAGCCGGCATAGCCATCGCCGGCAAACAAGTTCTTGTTGCCCTTCCACAACGAGAGATGCACATGCATGCCGCTGCCATTGTCGCCAAACAGCGGCTTGGGCATGAAGGTGACGGTCTTGTTGTATTTCTTCGCCGTGTTCTTGATGATGTACTTGTACTTCTGCAGATTGTCGGCCATCTTGACCAGCGATGCAAAGCGCATGTCAATTTCACACTGGCCGGCGGTCGCCACTTCATGGTGCTGGCATTCAACCTCAATCCCGGCGTCAATCATGGTCAGGATCATCTCGCTGCGCAAGTCCTGCAACGTGTCGGTCGGCGGCACCGGGAAGTAGCCTTCCTTGTAGCGGATCTTGTAGCCCAAATTCGGATTTTCGACCCGGCCGCGATTCCAGACGCCTTCGACCGAGTCAAGATGGTAGTAACCCTCATGCGAATTCTGTTCGTAGCGCACATCATCGAAGACAAAGAACTCGGCTTCGGGACCAAAATATGAGGTGTCGGCAATCCCGGTCGCCTTCAGGTAGTTCTCGGCCTTGCGCGCAATGTTGCGCGGGTCGCGGGTGTAATCGGCGCCGGTGACCGGGTCGCAAATGTTGCCGACCATCACCAGCGTCTTGTCCTTGAAAAACGGATCGATAAAGGCCGTCTCCGGCACCGGCTTGACCAACATGTCGGACTCATTGATCGCCTGCCAGCCACGAATGCTCGAGCCGTCAAAACCACGGCCGTCGGCAAACATGCTTTCGGTCAGCTCGCTCGACGGAATCGAGTAATGCTGCCACAAGCCCGGAAAATCCATGAAACGCAAATCAACGATCTTGACGTCTTCCTTTTTAATCAGGTCAATAACGTCCTTGGGGGTCTTACAACTAATCATCGCAGTCTCTCCTCACCTGTTAAGTAAATGTTGGGCGGGCACGCCATGCCGTGTACAGGTGCGCGCAGGCCGCCCGCCGCTGCTTCTAATTTAGCAAGCGCAATGCCACCAACACAAAATGTTGCATTGCAACTGGTTGTGTTTTATGGCTGGTTGAACCTGAGGTACAGGAGGTGGCATAAAATACCTGTTGGTTTGTTTTTTAAGGCATTGCTACATAAAAGTTATTTATGCTGCGTGCTGGACACGCATCATTCATTTTCTGCCAGACCACCACGATTCCGCCCCGGCGCATACGCGTCAACTTAGCGAGTGCATCTGTCGTAGAAGCGGCTTCCAGCCGCTTAAATTGACGCGCCGCTGGTGCGCCCGATTTGAGCGAAAGCTGCCCGGCGGCGCATGCATCTGAGGTAAGGCGCGCTACCCAGCCTGCCATTGCGGCATTTTCGTGCCGAGGAACAGAGAGGGCAGGCTGGGTAGCCTGCCCTACTCGGCTGGATCATCCCACGGGACGGGGCCCGACACGTCGCCAAACATCACAGGGACTGCATGGCTCTTCTGCTCTTAAGTTGACGCGCATGCGCCGCTGGCGGGACTCCAAGCAGCCGAACACCGCTTCATCCATTCATCCAACCTTCCATCCATCCATTTCTTGAATATCACGCCTGACCCTGCTCTGCCCCTGGAAGCGCTGCTCGCTGTCGTAAGTAAAGGTGCGGCTTATTTGTCAATTCATAGTGTACATTGCACGCCTGACCCCATTCCGCACCGACCTTGAGTTCCGGCCTTGAGGACTTAGTAGTCACTTTAGCACTTGCCATGCCGGGCACATATCTTCTCTTCTCCAACTTTGCACTAGATGCATGCGATCATAATTGCTCATTCTTTGCTTGACAGCATCTCCCTGGCAGAAACCCGACTTTTCAAATACTGTCAGTGCCTGTGCAAGAAAGACATGTGCGTTTCCGTTGAAGACGGCCTCAAGGATACGCAGAACATCAAGCAAGTCTCTATCATATTGCTTGTTCAAATTGTAGGGATACACACTAGCACGGGACTGCTCATTTGATTTTATTACAGCAATGCAACAGAAGTCGATGTGGCGTAAACTTCTAAGAAGAACATCGCATGCAGTTGATGACGAGACAGGAGCCATCAGTCTCAGGACGCTTTCATTTGTACATGCCACGAGACTCTGCATCTTGCTCTCCACTAATGACACCACGGCACTCCCAACCACAATATTGAACGAGATGTTTGTCGCAGGCAATTCATATCTAGGAATAGTGAAAGACCTACAAGCAAACTCATCACGTGTTTTCTCCTCTTTCGAAAACAGTGGGAAGTCATTTGTATCACCGCTTTCATCGTCTTCATTGTATGTCTCGGCAACAAACAGATGCACATTCACAATGGTGCCACTGCCACGCATCCAGAAGCTATCCTTTTGTGCATCACCGGAAGGGCTGCAAGAGAACATCAGGCACCATGCTCCTTTAAGAGGAGCACATAGCATAATCATACTAACTAGAATGAGTCTGTTCATTTTCGGTACCCGTTGCTTCTTATGAATGTCGGTGTGTGCGATTTGCACATGAGTGTCACTAACACAGCCGCGCCCAGAGTACATTACTGAAGAATTGTTTGGATACACTTCGATGCCTAATGTTATGGGCATCATAGCCTGTTGCAGCACTAACAGGGTGCGGACCCAAACCTGTCCGCTTTTTTAGAAATCTGGTGTCATGCGGAAGCATCAGGGTGCGGACCAAAACCTGTCCGCTTCTTTGAAAATCTGGTATCATAGGAAGCATGGCGACCATCCTGCCAGACGATTTGT
>JAPLST010000321.1 GCA_026398485.1 bacterium | reverse complement strand
TGTCTACAGTAATGTGACCACGGCCATGTATAATCCGGCGGCGATCCAGAACCTGAATGACCTGAGCGCCGATCCGCTCTTTGCCACGCTGGCCGACACGCGACCGTACGTGGCCACTGGCGTGTATGGCAAGGGCTGGGTGACCTACAGCGGGAACACGGTTGCGCCGGCGGCGGTGGGCGCGGGCACGAATGTGCCGCCGGGCGGCTCGCTGTACATTCTGACCAACGCGCCGGTCACGTTCACCGGTGCAAAACAGGCGATGGCATATCTGTTGTTGAATGACCTTGTGCAGAATGCCGGCTGGACGAACACGACCTGGGAATTGACGATTAGCTCGCCGCCAGCAGGTCAAGTCGTGACGAACCGGCTGGCCTTTATTGGCAGTCCGAAATCGGCGGAGACCATGCTCATCATCCAGCAGATCCCGGAACCAGCCCTGGCCGGCCTGCTGCTCCTTGGCGTCGTGGTGCGACGCTGCCATTGCTAACGGGGGAGTGGCGCAGGCACGTCTCGCGCCGTTCCCTTTTATTTCTGTAATAACCAAGGCTTGCATGCGGATAATCCCAAAATGGTTTGTGGTCTGTGTTGTGCTTCTTGCGCCGCAGGCCTATGCCGATGCGTTGACGACCGGCCTGTGGTTCACCCACACCCAATCCGCGACGATGCGCGCGGATCTGCTGCTCACCAACCAGGCGCATTTCATCTGGGCGACGAGCCCGGTGGCGCCGCGCAAGCTGGTGGTCGTTGTCCTGGACGGGTACCGGACCGGCGGCATGCTGCTGTCCGACTCGCCCGGCGTGCTGTACAAGGATCCGGAGGACATGGCGCGCGAATACATGCGCGACATGTTCATCAGCAGCCACGGGCATGTGCGCTATGACGCGTTCGAACTGATTATCAGTTCGAATGTGCCGCTGCGCAAACTCGGCGTCACGGAAGGCTACGCTTATACCAACTTCAGTATTGATGCGTACTACGATCGCTGCCCGGACAATCCGAGTCACGGCGCGTTGACGCTCGACAGCGACGGCTCGACCATGGACAGCGTGTGCATCACGTCCATGCTGCAGCGCCTTGCCCTGCGCAGTGGCATCTCGCTGTTTAGCGCTGCCACCAACGGCGCCGTCCATGAAATCCTGTACTTCGGGCCGCACAAGGCCTATCAATGGGAGGCCAGCATGTGTGGCGCCCATCCGCTGGCGATCAATGGTGGGACCGCCACGATTCCCAACAGCCCGCATTTTGTCATCCTGGCCTGCAACACAGGCCGGGGCGTGGCGGAAATGATCCACAATAATTTTCATCGCTGGGAGAATGTCGGGCCCAACATGTACGCCAATGCAAAATCAGCGGGCTGGAAATACGAATGGTCTTATAAGTGGGACACCGCCACGCCCGCACCCTATACCGAACTGGAACGCCAGACATTGTTTGTCGAAAAATACAATGCGTGGGAGCAATTCAGCGCATTGTATCTGGCGCTGTATACCAACATCAACACGATCGGCCAGACGCTGGCGGGCATTGGCGACTGCCATTATCCCGTGAATGTGAATGCCAAAATTGACGGCGGCTACATTTATGGCAGCACGCGCGCCGCGTACTCCACCTACCGTTACTGGCGGCAGCCGCAGCTGGTGCTCAATTACAACAATGCGCCCGACCCGCGTCTTGGCATTGCCACCAGTGTCTCCTGCTTGACCTGGCGTAACGAAGTAAAATGGAGCACTGGTTCGGCCGACGACCAGCGCTCGTACATTACGTGGGCCTACGCTGCCATGCCGCACGGCCCGGGTCAGCACAAGAACATCACCGCCCAGGAACTTTCCGGCGAGACGCCCAACTATCTGCACAACAATTGGTGGTGCTATTTTGCCGACCACGATCGTTTCCTGGAGCCCATCCGCGCCATGCGGCGCGCCGGCCAAGCCACGAATGCTTTTGCCGAGGCGGCATGGACCAATAGCACGCTGGTGTACATGACCAACATGTGGGGTGCACTCGGTTTGCCGCGCAGCGCGTACACTGTGCAAGTGGCCGTCAGTGGCGCGGGCTTGGTCGACGGGACGGGTGTCTTTTTCTGGGGCAGCAGCACGCTGCTCACCGCGACGCCGCCCGCCTACATGTGGATCCACAATCACACGACCAATTACTGCCGCAACTGGTTCCCGCTGCTGGTAACCAACAATGCCG
>JAPLST010000117.1:5988-7695 GCA_026398485.1 bacterium | reverse complement strand
TACCTGTCTGCGCGCTCTACGCCGGCGGCTCCCGTGGCAGGATCGCCGCAAGGGAATGCAGCTCCCGTTCTTATAGCGGAATTTCAGGACGGATTGCGGCACAATCAGTTTCATGGTATACTACAATAATGAAGCATAGTATAATTTCAACCGCACGTTCATCCATGCGTTCCATTTTTTTTGAAGCAGTCCTGCTGTTGTCCTTTTTTGTATGTGGCCCGGCCGCGGCGGCGTTGATTCAGCTTGAGACCGCAACGCTTGACCCGCACTTGCTGCCGCGCGTACCAACCCAGCCCATGAGCCAGACGCTGCAGACCCGCCGCGGCACGGCGCCGTATCTGGTGCAGGCACGCGCGCCGATTACCGCGGCGTGGAAAGAGCAGGTGACGAAAGCCGGCGGGGTCTTGCACGGCTATATTCCGCACCATGCGTTTTTAGTGGAACTCACACCAGCGGCACTGGTGGCAGTGGCGGCCTTGCCGGAGGTGGCCTGGATTGGCATGTATGCGCCGGCGTACAAGCTCTCGCCGGGCTTGCAGAACCCGCGCTTGCTGCGCCAACGGGCTGCGGGCGCCAGCAACCAGTGCGAGATCGTGGTGCAGACCTTGGCGCGCGTGGATGTTGCGGATGTCTGTGCCGCGATTGCGGCGGACGGCGGCACTGTCGTCGCCACCGCCAACGAGTATGACGGGCTGGTGCGCGCGGTGGTCAATCAGGCGGCCCTTGCGCCGCTGGCTGCACGGGCCGCCGTGGCGTGGATCGAGCCGTATGTGCCGCCGAAACTGCTCAACGACATCGCCGTGCAAGCACCGCGCATGAATGTCCAGACCGTCTGGACCAATTACGGCTTGACCGGCAAGGGCCAGGTCATTGCCGTCTGCGACACCGGGTTGGATACCGGGCTCAACACCAGCGCGCTGCATCCTGATTTTACCAATCGTGTGAAAATCGCCTTTGCGCGTGCCCGGGCAAGTTGGAGCGATCCCAACGGCCATGGCACGCACACCTCCGGCTCGGTCTTGGGCAATGGCTCGGCCTCCGGCGGGCAGTACCGCGGCTGCTCCTACGAGGCCCAACTGGTCATGCAATCGGTCATGGATGCGGGCGGGTCGCTCAGTGGCCTGCCCGCCGACTTGAATGTGCTGTTTTATCAGACCTACACGAATGATGCGCGCATTCATTCGGACAGTTGGGGCTCGTCGGTCTATGGCGCGTACGACACGTCCGCGCGCCAAGCCGACCAGTTCATGTGGAATTACAAGGATATGCTGCTGGTATTTGCCGCGTCGAATGACGGCACCGACAGCAACGGCGACGGGATCATTGATCCCTATTCGGTGGGCTCGCCCGGCACGGCCAAGAATGTGCTGACCGTCGGTGCAGCCGAAAATCAGCGCGCCAGCGGCGGGTATTCAGGCAGCACCTGGTATGATGCCTGGCCGGCGGATTATCCGGCCAATCCGATCAAGAGCGATTATATTTCATGGCCGTATGACGGCGTGCATCAAGGCATGGCGGCGTTTTCGAGCCGCGGCCCGTGCAGCGATGCGCGCGTCAAGCCCGACATCGCCGCGCCCGGCACGGACATTATTTCATGCCGCTCACGGGCCGCCGGCGCGGGCACCGGCTGGGGCGTGTACAACAGCTATTATGTCTACATGGGTGGCACGAGCATGGCGACGCCCCTGACCGCCGGCGCAGCCGGCC
>JAPLST010000117.1:0-5935 GCA_026398485.1 bacterium | reverse complement strand
CCAGCGCCGCGCTGCTGAAGGCGCTGCTGGTCAACGGCGCGCGTTCGCTCTCGCCCGGCCAGTACGGCATCGGCACAACCCGTGAGATTCGCAGCGGCGCGCGGCCCAATAACGTCGAGGGCTGGGGCCAAGTCAATCTGGCCGCGACACTGTATCCCGCCGACGGCCGCACGAGTGTCCTGTATGATGCGTTCAGTGCCACCACCGGCACCAGCAATGTTTTGCAGTTTGTGGCCTCCACCAACAGTAAACTCTGCGTCACCCTGGCCTGGACCGACTACCCGGCCACCGCCGGCACCGGCATCAAACTCGTCAACGACCTTGATTTGACGGTGTGGACACCGGAGGGTTTGCTGCTTTATCCGAACGGACCCGGCACGCCGGATCACCTGAACAATGTCGAAGGCATTGACATACCGACGGCCAGCAGCGGCACCTACACGATTATTATCCAAGGCTACAATGTGCCGAACGGGCCACAACCGTATGCGCTGGTCGTGCGCGAGGATGCGCCGGTCCTCGCCCCGCGCCTGTACCTCCCGCAGACCAACGTGACCATCGTCGCGGCCGCGGATGAGACCAACACGGCCGCGCTGATCATCAAAAACACCGGCACGGCGCCGCTTACGTATGCGCTGGCAAAAACATTCACCGGCAACTACGCCGCCCGCACCAGTTTCCAAACGGGCGGGCCCACCTTCGCTTGGTTTGACATCGCCACGTCCGGCACCACCGTGCCGTTGACCGACGATGCCGTGTCCGACATGATCCCGCTCGGCTTCGCGTTCCCACTCTACGGCCGGGCCTTTTCGGAGTTCGAGATTGCCGCCAACGGTTGCATCGCCTTTGCTGCCGGCGGCGTGCCCGCCGACAACACACCCCTGCCGGCCAGCACCACGCCCGACCCGCTCCTGGCCGCGTTCTGGGATGACCTGGACCCGGGCAGCGGTGGCACCGTGAAATATCTGACAACGCCCACTAATGCCATCGTGTCCTGGCTCAGCGTCCCGCGCTATGGCGCCAGCAGCGAGACGCAGACATTTCAAATCGTCATCTTCGCCGACGGACATATGCTGTATCAATATCGTTCAGTGGTCGGCACGCTGAAATCCTGCACCATCGGCGTGCAGGCATCCAGCACCGGCCCGGCACTGCAGCTGGCATACGACCAGGTGTATCTGGCCAACACCCTGGCAGTCCGCATCACGCCGCCCGATGCCAATGCGTGGCTGTGGTTCGCGCCCACCAATGGCACGATCGCGGCCGGCACACAAGCGCTCGTGACGTGTTACGGCAGCGCCGCGGGCCTCACCGGCAGTTTCTATACCGCGACGCTTGCGCTCACCCATGACGATCCATTGCAAACCAGCAAGAACATTACGGTCGAGCTGGTCGTGCCCGAGCCGGTCGCGCTGCCGTTGCTCTGCCTCAGCGCCGCGTGGTGGCTGCGCCGGCGCCGCGCGTGACACCACATAGCAGCTGCACAAAACCAGCTTGCAGCATAACGGTGAATTTCTTCCGGCCGGCTACCAAGGGGAACGCGAGTCACCCGGCACGCTGAAAGCACCGCCGCATTCCCTTTTGGTGTGCATTTCCGCCCGTCGCCGCCGCACGGCTGGCGGCGTGCAGCACTCGCGGAACCCTGTTAAATTCTCGTGCGACACGATAATTTATGGTTGCAAAAGTGCAGAAGTTGTCGGCGGTTCCGTGCGCGGTGCCATCCGCCGAATGATACGATCGGGAAATCGCATCTACCTTCAGTCCCGCCACCGGCGTGGATCGCGATTACCGTCTCTGCTCCATCCCTCCAATCATCCAACTTCCAATCATCCATTACCCCGCCGCCGCACCGGTCACGGCTGCACGGCATCCGCATTGATGAAATAACTGTCGCCGACGGTGACCGAATCGAAGGGCGGTTCCATTTTCACACCCTTGAATTCCGCCGTGCGCATGGTTAATACAAACACGCGCGCCAAGCCGTCTTTGCCGTCAGCCGGCAATTGCACGGCCAGCAGGATTGGCAAGCCATACATGGTCGGTTCGCCCACTATATTGCGTTCCTGAATGGACCACGGGCCGGTGACGGCGACGGCCAGTGGCACGCGCGGCTGTTTGTCGGTGGCCCGGTCATTCTGTTCGCGCTTGCCCCAATCCGTACTGTTCTTGAACCAGTCCAGCGCGGTGGCGGCCAGTTTTTTGGCATCTGCCGGCGCATTGGCGGCATGAGCCGGCCATTTGCGCGCGGCGATTTTTGCCTTGATCTGTTGCAGGTCATCGGCCAAGGCCTTATCGCAGCGCTGCGTCAGCGCAGCAACTTTCGCATTGGTCTTGTCATATTGCTGCGCCACGGCGAGCCATGCGCGCACTTCATCATGGCGCGCCAGCCGGTAGAAGTCATGCGCGTCAGCCAGCCCGGTGAGGCGTTGGTCGATCCGCTCAGCCAGGTCTTCGGCCATGGTGATGCGCGTCTTGGCCACATTGGCAATGCCTTCCTCAAGGTTGCGACAGTCCCGTGCGGCGGCGCTATCGTCGGTGCTGGCGCGGATGTCCTCTTCCGTCTCGCCGTATTTGACGTGGAAATCCGCCAGCATCTTCTTGGTGGTTTCCAACTCGTTGTTTTCAAACGCGACAATGACCGCGAGCAGATTGGTCACAGGACCGAGATCGTTGTAGTAGACGGCCGCGCCGCCGGCTTTGTCGAACGTTGACTCGCGCAGGCGCTTGTATTCATTGGCGAGTTGTTCGGCATCCGCAGCGATGCCCGCGGACGTGGCTGTGCGCGCAGTCTGCACCGCAGCGACGCTGGCGCTGGTCTGTTGCAGCCGGCCGGGTATGGCGTCAAGCTTGGCCTGCGCCGCGACCAGATCGGGATGGGACGCGAGGCCGGCGCCGGTTGCGACCGACGTGGCATCCGCCAATTGCTTCTGCAACTCAACCTGCAATTCCTTGATTTCCTTGGCATACGTTTCCGGCGGTGTGGTCGTGGCACCCTTCTTGGCCTCCTCCATTTTGCCAAATTTGTTTTCGACCGAACGGTACAGATTGTCGAAGTTCTTGAGCGATTCACGGGCGGCATACGGCAGCTTGGCGCTGGTTGCCCGCGCCGCAGGCGTGGTGGCGACCGGTGCGGCGGTCGCGCGGGCGGGCGCCGTGACGGCAGACGCGGCCGGCTGCGTGGACGCCGCCGGCTGGCGCGCAGCTGCGGTCTTGCCCAGGCGGCGATCCAAGTCAGTCTGCAGCTTGGCGTTTTTTTGTTTTAATGTTGGCAATTCTTTGCGCGTGGCGTCCGCCGCTTCGATCTGCGTGATCAGTGTGCTGGAACTGGTCAACAATTGTTGCGCGCCGGTTTTGTCGCCGCTGTACATTTTGCGCTCGGCCGCGCGCAATTCCGTGTCGGCGCGCTTGACCAGCGCGTCGGTGCTGGTGGACGAGGCCTTGTCAACCTGGTCTGCGACCGTCTTGGTCGCGCTCGTGGCGCGCGAGACAATGCCGCCAATATCAATGGCAGACAGATTGGACACGGCCCAGACGAACAATGCTGCAAGTGCGACGGTGAGGGTTGTGAGATTGAAGCTGCGCGTGTTCATGGCATCTCCTGGGTTGTGGTTTCCTGGGTTGTGGTTAGGCTTGCGAGAAAAACGGTTTGCGGCAAACCGATTTGTACAAAGATCAATCCACGCGGCCGCTGCCCGAGAATGAGCGCGTGGCAAGACTACCGTGCCAGATCACCGCGCGGTGTGGCAACGCCGTGCAGGCGGCCGGTTCCGGCGCGCGATATTCCATACGGAACATCGCACTCCAATCACGATAGGCATGACACAGCGGCTTGGCGACGGCATCCACTTTGTTGGTCGTGTCTTCAATCACAAACCAGTGCGGATCGCTGTACTCGATCCGATTGGTGAGTATCTGCCCGGGCTTGAGCAGCACCACATTGGCCGGCTGCGGCAGCGGCGCCGGGTCATTTTCACCCGCCCAGCGCCAGTAATGGTCACGCCCCCATCGGTTGAACACCGGCACCAGTGAGAATGAACGTCCGCCGGGCAGATCAACAAGCGCGACATCCGTGGTGCCGGCGTTCATCAGGCGAACCGTTGCCGCCACAACGCGCTCGTCGATATGGCGATTGGTGTGGGCCGGATCGAACACCAAGTCGAGGCCAATACCGAGCTGCGCCCAGCGATGATCCTTGATGACGGCCACGCCGCGCGGGCTGAGCGCCACGGCCATTTCAAGCGGCACTTGAATGCCCTCGCGCACGCGGCCGCGCTCCAGCGCCAGCGCCTTGCCTTGCTGCATGAAATACGCTTCGATGCCATAGCGCGCGGTGACGCCCGGGCGCCATGAGTTATCAATCCGGCCGCGAATGTAGCTGCCGTCGGCCGGGCGTTGATCGGTCAGCGTCACCAGGTGCGCCACGCTGTCATTGGTGGTCAACACGGCATACACCGACGTGCCGCGCGCGATAACATTGCTGCGCACAAGCGCCAGGGCAATATCGCCGGTACATAATGCCAGCGGCACATGCGCGATGTCATAGTCGAGCGCCACATAATCGCCGCGCATCGGGTCGCGCGGATTAACCGGTGCCGTTCTGAGATGAACCGTCTGCCCGTTCTGCAAGATCCACTCGCGCTCGCCGGCCATATAGGCCAGCACGGCAACTTGCAGCAGCGCAACGATGGCCAAAACGACGCATTTCATGATGCCACCTCCGTGGTGCACATGCGGCGGCGCGCACGCATGAATATAATACCCTCGGCGAATAATATGCCGCCCACCAAGACAAACGCCAAGCCACGCGCGGCCATGCTTTCGAATAAATCAAAGTACCGGCCGGCGACCAGCGCGGCCAGAATGACGGAGCCCATGATCGTCCGGTGCAGCAGCGCGTACCGGCAGCCGCGCGCCATCCACGCCAGTGCCAGCGCCAGCAACACCAAGTTGAAGACGCCGGCCGACATTGCGGGAAGCATGCCGGTCTTGCGCAACATGACATACTGGCACGCAATGACCGCGACCGGCACCAGCACCAGCTCGAACGAGTGCTCATCCGGCGCGCGCGGCCGCACACGGGTGGTGCGGATCCACGCCAGCATGCCCCACAATCCCAAGGTCAGTGCAAACGGAATCCATGTGTAAAGGTTGCAGGCGAGTGTGCCGATGTACGTGGTTCGATCAAGCATGCCAAAGTCGACGCCGTAGATATCTGCGAAGCTCAATATATAGGTGCAAACGAGGAACACACACCAGCCGACGAAGGCCCATACCGGCGCGCTTTCCGCAAACACGTCGTATTCCGTCGCCAGCATTCCCGAGGCGATGCAGCCGGCCGCAGCGGTCAGCAGGAACAGCAGGACATAGCAGTCCATCGTGTGGGTGATGGCAGCGGCCGCGACCATCAGACTGCCCAGCGTGAAGAACAGCAGCACGCGCGAGCGCAAGCGCCACGCCAGCGCGCCCAGCGCCAGCATGATCAGTGGTGGCGCCCAGGTGAACGCATGTTGAAAGTCGGATGCCTCGCAGCACACCCAGATGGCCGCCAGCACCGCGGCCAGCATGCCTTGCATCGCCGACGGCATCACCCACGCCATCGCCAACGCACCCAAGCACCAGATCAGAAATGCATTGGGATAATGTTCATCAATGTGGTAGATTTGTGCGATTAGCCAGATGCCCGCGCCGAACAGCATCGTGCCCAGCAGGCAGAAGGTGTCACCCAGTGCGCGACGCCAATCCCCGCCGCGGAACAACACGATGCCGGCCGTGTGCGCTGCCGCCAGCGCACCGAACACCACTGCCAGTTTGGCTGCCTTGGGCATGTCGGCCCAGTTGTAGGCAAACAGCAAAATCACGCCCAAGCCAATCACGACCGCGCCCATGCCGGTGAAAATGATCATGCCCCAGGGCGTGGCGGCTTTGGGTTCGGGAT
>JAPLST010000368.1:5959-15529 GCA_026398485.1 bacterium | reverse complement strand
TGATCCAGTCCGTGCTGTTCAATGCGGCCGATCTGGAGGTCACCGCGCATGAGCTGCGGGTCACGCTCGTGCCGCAGAGTTCAGCGCATCGCACGCGCGCGATCGCCGCTTTGTGCGAAGAACTCAACGCACGGGAAACCCGCTTCCCGGGCTCGCGGCTGCGCCTGCGCTATGCCATCCAAGACCCGTCCTGACGAAATAAAGCGGACATTTAGAACACCCCTATGTCAGGAGTTCTGGACTCGATGGACACCGCCCATAAGGTCGCGCAATTGGCTGCGGCGCGCGGCGTTGAACTGGTCGTCGCCGGTGTGCCGAAAACGATTGACAATGACATCGGCGATCAACAATTCCGGTTGATTGACCACACCCCCGGCTACGGCAGCGCCGCGCGCTATTGGGCTTGCCAGATGCAGAACGCGAACGAGGAAAACCGCGGGATGTGCACGTCCGAGTGCGTCTCGGTCTATCAGGTGATGGGCCGGCGCTCGGGCTTTCTGCCGGCGGCCGCGCGTCTCGGCGATCCACAGCGTGAAATGCCGCTGCAATTGTATCTGCCGGAATCGCAGCATACGTTGGCCTCACTGGCCGACAATGTCAATACCGAGCTGCGCCGCAGCGGGCGCTGCATTGCGGTGATCAGTGAGGGCTTTGATGTCGGCGGCTTGGGCGAGCGGCGCGACGCGTTTGGCCACATTGAATACGGTGCCAGTGAAACGACCGTCGCGCAAGTGGTCGTGAATTTTCTGAACAAAGTCGGGCTGGCCGCGCGCGGACAGGCGACCGGCCAAGTGCCGGGCGTGCTGCAGCGCGATGTCTCGCTGTACGCCTCGCGCGTGGATATTGAGGAAGCCTATGAAGTCGGGCGGACGGCGGTGGCGATTGCCATGCGTGACGGCAGTGGCTGGATGGCCACGATTCTGCGCGCGCCGGGCACGGCCTACAAAGTCTGTTATGACAAAGTGCCGCTCAACGCCGTCGCCAACTCCGTGCGGACCGTGCCGGCGGCATGGCTCAGCAAAGACCAGCTTGATGTCACGGACGATTTTGTGCGCTATGCCCGGCCGCTGATCGGCGACGAGCCGCCGCTGCTGCTGCACGAAAGCGGCTTGCAGCGTTTCGCGCGCCTGCGCCGTGTGTTCGTGGATAAGCGCCTGCCGGCCTACGTGCCGGAATGCCTGCGGCAAAGCTGAAGAATTAGTCCGACTGGTCTGACCTGTCCGACCCGTCCAACATATCTTTTCACGGCAAAAACTACTTGTGCGTGAAGCGCGTGTTGATGTCGTCCGCGGTCACCACGTCGCCGAAGACAATCAGGACATCGCCGGCATGCATCAGGGTGTGCGGCCCGGGATTGATCAGCAACTCGCCACCGGCACGGCGGATCGCCACAACATTCAACGCGTTTTTCTGACGAATTTCCTCCTGCGCCAGCGTCTTGCCTTCCCAGTCACAGCCGGGCATGATGTCAATCTCGCGCAAGCCAACCGTGCGGTTGTTGATGCCGGTCAGCTTGTCAATGAAACGAATGGCTTCGGGGCGCAGCATGATGTTGGCCATGTGCCGGCCGCCGACTTCATCCACGCGCACAATCCGGTTGGCGCCGGCGCGCAGGAGTTTGCTTTCATTGGTCTGCTGCGCGGCGCGCGTGACAATCACCAGCTGGGGCGCCAGCTCGCGCGCAGTCAGCGTGACAAACACATTATCGGCATCACTGGGCAGGGTTGTGATCAGCCCCTTGGCAAACTGCACGCGGGCTTTCTCGAGCGCACTTTGCTGGGTCGCGTCGTCATTCAGCGCATTGAGGTTGCGCTGCCACAGCGTCTCACAGATCGCGGCGTCTTTTTCAACAACAATGACGCGCTCATCGCTGGCCAGCAATTCCTGCAGCGCGCCCAAGCCGGTCTTGCCGCCGCCGCAAATAATAATGTGGTCGCGCAAACTGCTTAATTCATGTTGCATTTGTTGCCCTCGCAATACCGCGGTGAATTCGCCGCTGACAATCAGGGAGACGAAGGATGACAGGCCATAGGCGGCCGTGCCGACGCCCACCAAGGCGATGCAAATCGTGAAAATCCGCCCGGCCACATCCAGGTCGTGCACCTCTTTGTAGCCAATCGTCGTCACGGTAATGACGGTCATGTAGAGGGCATCCAACACGGACCAGCCCTCGACGAGCACATAGCCGGCCGTGCCCGTCACCAAGACCAGCAGCAGTAGCAAGCCGGCCACAATCAGGCGGCGAATGCTTTCGTGGCGGACGCGTTTGTGCAGGGTCGGCAGGAACATTGGCGGCAATTTACAAATTACAATTTACAAATTACGATTGACCAGCAACTATGGCGCCGTGGTTTCGTCGGCCGGGCGTGCGCGGCGATAGAGCAAGCCGATCAAACGGGCCTGAAAGACAAAGGTATAGAGCGACAACAGCAAGGATACCAGCCAGCCGACATACGCCAGCGTATGAAAATATCCGCGCAGCCAGTGTGCTGCAAAATAGACCACCGCACAGGCGCCCGCAACCACAAGGTATCCCGGCATAAGCTGGACAACGGCCGGCACCACAACATGCGGGAGCACCGACCGATACCGACCGGAGAGCTGCACGGTCAGCGCGGCCATGGGCAGATACAGCCAGCCCCAGGCCACTGCCGCCATGCGCGCATACGGCAGCCATACAAGCTGGTTATTCCTGACAAGCAACAGGACAAACCACGGGCCGAACGAAAAGCCAACAATGACAAGGATCCGCACAAACGGCCACAGAATTTCATCAAGGACATTTGAAAAGCCGGGCCAGTTAGGCATGACATCATTGCCGCTGGCCGTGCTGGTAATGATATTCAAATAGTAGGCACCAAAATAACCCAAGTAGAAGACAAGCAGGAACAGCACCAGCAGTGGAAAAAACATCAGCGCGCGGAGAATCAGCGCAAAGATGGCGCCGCTCAAGAGCAGCATCCAGCCATTTTTGCGGATTGGATAAGTCAGTGCGTCTAGGAGCATATGCTGAAAACTATGAACTATTAACCCTGAAGTTTTTATATTTAAAATTTAATATTAAATATTGAATGTTGAATATTGAACCTTAGGCCCTGCATACCGTACTCACTTCGGCACCGAGGTCAGCACGCGGCGGCCGGTGTCGGTGACCAAGACCATGTCCTCGATGCGCACGCCGCCCCACTCCGGCAGATAGATGCCGGGCTCGATGGTGATGACCATGCCGGGCTTGGCCATCGCGGTGCTGCGCTTTTGCGGGCCGCTGCCTTCATGGACTTGCAGGCCGATACCGTGGCCGGTGTTGTGGCCGAACTTGTCGCCGAAGCCGGCCTTAGTGATGACGGCGCGCGCGGCGGCATCCACCTCGCACAGCGGCACGCCCGGGCGCACGGCCGCAATCGCGGCGCGTTGCGCGCGCAAGACGATGGCATAAATATCGCGAAATTCCTGGGTCGGCGTGCCGAGGAACAGGGTGCGGGTCAGGTCGGAGCAATAGTCGTTGACGCGCACGCCCCAGTCGATTTTCAGCATCGTGGCGCGCGGGATGACGGTCTCGTCACAGTGATGATGCGGCTCGGCGGCGTGCGCGCCGCAGGCGACGATGGAATCGAAGGAGCGTTCGGCATGCAGCCCGCTGGCCCGGCCGATCTCGCGCATTTTCCCTTCGAGCAGCTCGGCCGCGGCCAGCTCGGTCAGCCCAATCCATTGGCCGGGCTTGATCGCCAGAAAAGCTTGCTGGGCAATCGTGATGGCGCGGCGCATTTCGGCCAATTCGGCCGGCTCTTTGCAATCGCGCACCGGCCCGATCCAATTCTTGGCCGGCGTCCACGCCAGGCGCCCGGCTTTGCGTTGCAAGGTTTGCAGTAAGGACACGGTCAGGTAATCGGCTTCGTAGGCCAAGGTGCGGATGCGGTGTTGCTGGCAATAGGCGCCAAGGGCCTTGGCCAGGCCGTCCTCCATGATGATCGGCGTGAGGCGCTGGGTGGCAACATGTGCGCGCAGCATGGCCTCGTAGCGGAAATCCGTCAGCAACGCGGCGTCGCTGCCGGTCATGACCAGCGATGCATTCGAACTTTTGAAACCCGTCAGATAATACACATTGGTCGGATTGCTGACCAGCAGGGCGTGGACTTTTTGCGCGCGCATCTGGCGCACCACGTTGGCGCGGCGTTCGGCGTAGTTCATAGAAGATTATTAGATTTGAGGAATGAAAGTTTCATATGAATTCAAGCAATATATATTTTTGAATCAATCTATTTCAGCCATTTGAAAAACCGCTTAGGAAGTTTTCTATTTCCCAATTGATGTTCCCACAGTCGCAGGATGCTCCACTGGCTTTGTTTTAATGTTCTGTTGACATACAAATCTCTTTGCTTATTCTCCACGATTTTATTAGTCCAAAAACGATGATTTGATTTTGGCATACGACAGTGTCTCGGACAACCATGCCAAAAACAACCATCTACGAAAATAGCAATTCGTTTTTGAGGAAACACAAAATCCGGTTTGCCCGTCAATTTGTAGTTCCGTCGCCAACCAATTATGCTGTATTGTCTAAATAAATATATCAATTTCAGCTCTGTGGATTTGTTGCCACAGCTGCGTACTTTTGCCATTATTTCAGATCTTATGGATTTGCTGACTATATCAGCCATATTGTATTCACGGAGCCTTCTTGCAATCTGCTTTTTTGCTAAGATGATCTTGGATTGCTTCTAATATATCGCACCTTGATTTGCCGGGTTTCAACTTGGAGGCCCAAGAGCGCCCCGGATGAATCACGTCCCAAGGTGATATCTGCTGGTTGTACCTACCGCCTCCGGGGTCATGGTTGCCGAATCCATCCAGCACCATGTTCCACAGAGGTGTGAACGTCTCAATTAGTAGCGACTCTCCCAATGGTATCCATATGTCATCAACAATGAGATACCTACACCTGAAGTCTAATAAATGTAAATTCTTTGTTTGCTCAATAGACTGAGCATGTTCGCACAGTCTTTTATATAAAACAGGTCCAGCAGGTGCGTCAAGGCCCAATCCACCCTTTCGCGCCCCGGCGGGAATGGCTTTCCCAACATATATGGGAAGATTAAAACGATGAAGCGTATTAGCCTCGGCTATCGGCTTATAAGGCGCGAAGCTGCCCGTGTAGTAAATCGCGTAAATACCGGCACCATCGAAAGACTTTGCCACAGGCATTTTTTCAATGTTCTTCATCAACATTGCCTCGGCCACATTAATACCCAGATTTCTTTTGTCCAGTGGATTGTACGGTTCTTTTATCATTCTTTAGTATCCGAGACGCGAAAAGAGTGTTTAATCAATGATTCTTTCACGCTTAGCCCTACAATTTCCGCTAGTCGTACAGGCACTGCGTTGCCAATTTGCCGCATGTTCTCCGTCCAAGAGCCGTTGAAGAGATACCAATCCGGAAAAGTCTGCAATCTCGCGCTTTCCCTGACAGTGAAATATCTCACACTGCCGTCGGGATATGCTATCATGTTTTCGCCACCAGGAACACCATGGTCTCCAGCCTTTAACGTCTTGGCTGGTTCGTCAAACGGACTTCCGGTATGTCCCGTATAAGTGCGCGCGCCCGGTTGCAATGTGTGGTTTTGATATTTCAGGTTTGGCCTGATTGATGGTTCGGGAAGTCCGCAGAGTGCATCTCTCACTGTACGCCAAGGCTGAAAGTCGGCATAAAACTTCAATTGGCCCAAACGTTGTTCAATTCCGGCGGGCTGTGATGGTCTGTGTTTTTTAGCGATCTTGTGCCGCTCCCAATATTCCGATGTCACCCACTGTTCGCGCAGTAGAGCATCCTCAGAATGTGTTGGATTTGGAAAACACCAATTCTCGCAGACATCTGATCTGAATCCTACAATAGCAACTCTCTCTCTTCTTTGTGGTACGCCAAAATCTGCGGCGTTCAAGAGACTGAAAACCGTTCTGTAGTAAAGTCCGCGATAGTTGCCCTTTGTATGGTGTTTCTCCAAACGACGAAGATGTTCGGGCCATTGCTCACCACCTTGCTTTTGAACTTCCGGGTGCTGAAGTTGCAAAAGGATGTACTGAAAGTATTTGGCAAAAGAACGTCTCAGTAGTCCACGTACATTCTCAAAAACAAATGCGAGAGGCCGAACTTCACGCACAACCCTTACTGCTTCGGGAAACATGTCGCGTCGATCATGCTGGCCACGATGCTTGCCACCGATCGAAAATGGTTGACATGGAGGTCCACCTGAAACAAGCTGCACATTATCACGAAAATGAGCAAACTCAAAATCTCTTACATCGACTTGGTGCACAGGCCACGCTGAAGCCATTTGCGCAGTCATGCTTCCATTCGCTCGTATTGTCGAGCACGCATGCTTGTCCCACTCTATGACTGCAACATGCTTGAAGCCCGCATTTTCAACACCAAGCGCTAGTCCGCCGGCACCAGCAAACAATTCTATGCTTCGCATCTCATTCATTTACCTATTTTACCAAAAAGATCAAGGTTTAAGCGTCAAAAGCAAAATCATTGCCGGATGGCGCCATCGCCGCGCACCATATACTTGTAGGTGGTCAATTCCTCGAGGCCGACCGGGCCGCGGGCGTGCAGCTTGCTGGTGCTGATGCCCATTTCGGCGCCCATGCCGAACTCGCCGCCATCGGTGAAACGGGTGCTGGCATTGACATACACCGCGGCCGAGTCGACATATTGCAGAAAATGCGCCGCTTCATAATGGTTTTCCGTGATGATCGCATCCGAGTGATGCGACCCGTGCTCATTGATAAAGGCAATCGCCTCATCCAGCGAGCGCACAATTTTGACCGATAAAATCAGGGCGAGATACTCGGTGCGCCAGTCGGCCTCGGTGGCGGGCACGACCGCCGGGTCAAGCGCGCGGGTCTTGTCGCAGCCGCGCAACTCGACGCCGGCTTCGCGCAGTTTGGCGAAAACCAGCGGCAACGCTTTCGGCGCAATATGTTCATCAACCAAGAGCGTTTCCATCGCATTGCAGACCCCCGGCCGTTGCACCTTGGCATTATAACAGACCGCCACCGCCTTGGCCAGATCGGCGTCCTTGGCAATGTAGGTGTGGCAAATGCCGTCGTAATGCTTCAGCACCGGAATGCGGCTGGTCTCGGCAACTTTATACACGAGACTCTTGCCGCCGCGCGGTATGATGCAATCCACATATTGCTCGGCGTGCAAGAGGGCATCCACGGCGGCGCGGTCGGTGGTTTCGAGGAACTGGACGGCATCCACCGGGAATTTGCAGTGGGCCAGGGCGGCCTGCAGCACGCGGCTCAGCGCCAGATTCGAGCGATACGCCTCGGTGCCGCCGCGCAAGACCACGGCATT
Source organism: bacterium (assembly GCA_026398485.1). Classification (GTDB taxonomy): domain Bacteria; phylum Auribacterota; class UBA3054; order UBA3054; family JAPLST01; genus JAPLST01. The sequence continues at coordinate 8,172 of JAPLST010000368.1, read as the reverse complement.
GCCGGATTTCAGGCACAAGCCGGCGGCGTCCACGGTGACATTCGGGCGCGCCTCGTAAATAATGCCGATGACGCCCAGCGGGACGCGCACTTTGGTGATCGTAATGCCGGACGGGCGCGTGCGCTGCGCGAGTACCGCGCCGACCGGGTCATGCAGCGGAACGAGCTCGCGCAAGCCTTTGGCCATGGCGGCAATGCGCGTGCCGGTGAGGGTCAGGCGATCCAGCAGGGCATCGTCCATGCCCTCGTCGCGCGCCACGGCGACATCCTCGGCGTTGGCCGCTTCAATCAGTTCAGTCTCGGCCTCGAGCATGGCCGCCATGCTCTTCAGCACGTCGTTTTTCGTGTCGGCACATTGGTTGGCAAGGATGCGGCTGGCGTGCTGCGCGCGCCGGCAACAGTCGTTGACATAGGCCGGAATGTTCATCGGTGCTCTGGATACATGATGGCGTCAAGGGCGGCTTGGGCGTTGCTGAGCGTGTCGTTGACGACGATGAAATCGAAGCACTGCCGCTGGTCAATTTCGTACCGGGCCTCGCGCAGGCGGCGCTGAATGACTTCCTCGCAGTCGGTGTTGCGCGTGCGCAGGCGGCGTTCCAGCTCCTCAATTGAGGGCGGCATGATGAAGACCAGCAACGCTTCCGGCATTTGCTCCTTGACTTGCCGGGCGCCCTTGGTGTCGACATCCAGCAGCACATTGCGGCCCTGGCTCAATTGCTCCTCGACCGGCGCGCGCAAGGTGCCGTAATAATTGCCAAACACCTCGGCGTGCTCGAGAAAGTCGCCGTGGGCGAGGTGCTGGTCGTACTGGGCCTTGGACATGAAGTGATAATCTTTATGGATCACTTCGCCGGTGCGCGGCGTGCGCGTGGTGGCCGAGACCGAGAAATACAAGTCGGGATGCGCGTGCAGCAGATAATCGCGCAAGGTTGTCTTGCCGGCGCCGGACGGGGCGGCGATGACGAACACTTTGCCGCGCGGCGCGCTCATGGCTGTGCTCCGCCGTGGAGGCGCGGATCCGGCTGGGGCACCGGGATTTCGTGCGTGCGCCACATCGCCTCAATGTCGTAACGGGCGCGCATCTCCGGATTGAACAGATGCACGATGCAATCCACGTAATCGAGCACGACCCAGTTGCCGCCAATCTGGCCATCCTGATGGAGGGCCCGGATGCCGATCTTTTTCATTTGGCGGGTCACGTTTTGGCCGGCCGCTTTCATTTGGCGCTCGTTGCGGGCCGTGCCGACCAAGTAGTAATCCGTCAACGACGAGACGCCGCGCACGTCATATGCGCGCAACTCGCCAATGTGCTTGTCGGCCAAAAACAACACGCACAGTTCCATGACCGCAACGCCTTCCGGCGGGGATGTTTTTACCACGTTACTCCTCGGGTGTGGCATATAAATGATGTTCTGCAATATAGGCCTGCACGGCGGCAGGCACAACGTAACGAATACTGCCACCGCGCCGGACGGTGTCGCGCAGCCAGGTGGCCCGCAGATCAAAGGCCGGGCCGTCGAGCAGGCGGAAGCGCGGATCGAGCGTGGCAATCGGAAAACCCGGCCGCGGGTAGACGACCGGGGTTGCCATCGCCAGGATTTGTTCGGGCTCGCGCCACTGCTGAAAGATCAAATAATTATCCGCGCCAAGCAGCAAAAACAGCTGGGTGTCGGCCGGCTGGCGCGCGCGCAAACCACGCACGGTGTCGACAGTATACGACGTGGTCTGGCGCCTGACCTCAAAGTCATCCACCGCAAACTGCGGGTTGCCCTGCACCGCCAGGCGCAGCATGGCAAGGCGATCCGCGCTGCGCGCCGCGGCACGCGTGTTGCCCGGCTTGTGTGGCGCGAGCCACGCCGGCATAAACAAGACTTGGTCAAGGCCAAGCTGCACGCGCGCCTGCTCCGCCACGGCCAAGTGCGCCAGGTGCACCGGGTCAAAGGTTCCGCCCAAGAGGCCGAGTTTCACAGGAAGCTATCCAATGCCGTTGTGGGTCGTAATGATGTCATCATGCCATGGCTATAATACACAATGCGCGGGGATATTTCAAGCGCATGATTGTTCCCACGCACACTGATTGGGCGGGCGAGTGTGCTGAGACCCCCACGGCCGCGCCGATAAAGGGTTCAGGGCTGCTTGGAGTCCCGCCACCGGCGTGGATTCAGGGAACAATGGTTTTGCCGCAAAATCATTTTGTGCAAAATGAATTGCCGC
>JAPLST010000368.1:0-5929 GCA_026398485.1 bacterium | reverse complement strand
CGCGGCTGGAAGCCGCTTCTACGACAGATGCACTCGCTAAGCTGACGCGCATGCGCCGCCGGCGTGGATCGGTGGGGAGCAACAGCACAAACAAACCGCCGGATCCGTGGCCGACTTGCAGCGCGTCAATTATGGTATAATAGTGCTATAATAAAATTTAACCTGAGGTGCATATGAAACGGTTCGCCATGTGTTTTGCTTGTCTCGCCACCTGCGCCCTGCTGTGCGCCAGCGCCGCCGCGGCCACCCTGCAATGGAGCAAAGAGCTCGGGCTTAACGCCAACTGCCTGCAGACCATCGCCGACGGCAACGGCGGATGTGCCATTGTCAACGTGGTGGCGGGTACCTTCAAAGTGACTTGGTTCGACAAAAAGGGGGCCGAGCGCTATAGCAAAAGCGGGCTGGCCAATATCCCCATCTTGCTCGCCTGTGAGAAAAACGCGCTGGTATTCTGCTATATGAGCAGCGCGATGTCGTTGTATCAAGTCGCCAACGTGGATGCCAAAGGCAACGAGACAACGATCAGTGCCGCCGGCGTGCATTATCTCAGTTATGTTGGGGTTACCAGCAATGTAAAAGTGATGCGCTTGAGCGATCGCAAGGGGTATTTTGTCGAAAAACTCACGCCTGCGGGTACGGCCTCGCTTGAGCGCTATTCGTACAAGTAGGCGCGTGGTCAGCGCCAGGCGCAGTGGCGCTGGATGCCGGCCATCAGCAGGCGCATGCCGGTCAGGCGCGAGCCGTTGTTGATCGAGCCGGCCGTGCTGAACACCACGCCGCGCGTCGCCTGCGCCATTGCGGCATCGCGGAACATTTCGAGCAGCATGGCGTGCTCTTCGTTGCGACTGAAGGTGAACGGCGCGAGTTGCCCGTAGATCAAGGCCAGCGGCAGGTGCGCGCGAATCTCGCTGACCGTCAGGGTCGGCCCGAGATTCACGTTGGTCATGCCCAGCCGGCCAAGCAGCGGCAACAAATGCCCCATGGCCGAGTCGGAGTGTTGACCGCGCAGATCGCCGGTATCCGGGCTGTAGCGCGCGAACATGCCCTGCACAATCGGCCAGCCAAAAAACTCATACATGTCGGCGTTGAGCAAGGCGCAATTGTCATCCGCAAAATAAAAGCCGTGCGGCGCCGTGGCGGGCGTGAAACCGGCGGCTTCATCGAGAATGCGCGCGATCTCAAGCATGACGCGCAGCATGGTGTCGCGCAGGCGCGCGGCCAAGGCCGGATTGTCCATAATCAGAAATATGAGATTTTCAACGCCAAAGACGGACATGGCAAACGTGACCGGCCCGCGCTGCCCGCGGTACAGCGGCGGCGGCACGCCCAGAGCGCGCAGCCGCGCATACTCTTCAGCCCAGTTTGGCGGCAGAATGAACGTGCGCAGGTCGCGGGCGTCGACACGGTCGAGCAGCGCCGCCAGTTCATCTTCGGTGTGCGCCGCGGGATGCAGCCACCATGAGCCGGATTCCCAAGTGCTCTTCATTTCAAAGATATCGGGCAGGCTTTTGTAGGGCGGATAGCAGCGCGCCGGGTCTAGCGGCGTTTCATTCAGGAGGCGCCGGCCGACAAGCTGTTCGGCCTTGTCGTTGTAGGCCTTTTTCAGCGCCAGTGCCCAGACCTGGTCATTGAGAAAGCGCCAACGATCCTCGGGCACGCCCAACTCGTCAAAGACGCAGTCCCAACTCATCGGCACGCCCAGCGGCAGTTGCGGACAAGCCGGACTGAACGGCGCGGCGCAGGCGTGTGCTTGGTCGGCCCAGAAGCGTTCGAGGTCGAGTGGCGCGAGGCCGCCGTGCGCGTGCGTCTCGCGCACCAGCGCGGCGGCCCAGTCGGCATGCAGATGATGCAGCGGCAGTGTCATGGTGCGCCCATCATACTATAAAAACGCCAATAATGCTACACTGTGGCATGCGAATTTTATTGATAGGCGATCTGGTGGGGCGGCCCGGGCGCACGGCGGTGAAGCAGCTGGTGCCAGCCTTGCGCGCGGAATTGCAGTTGGATGTGGTGATTGCCAACGCCGAAAATGTGGCGGGCGGCAAGGGCATCACGCCCGAGACCATGACGGAACTGCTGGCCAATGGCGTGGATGTCATTACGACCGGGGATCATGTGTTTGACCAGCGCACCGCGATGCAAGCGCTCGAGAACCCGCGCGTGCTGCGGCCGGCGAATTTCCCGCCCGGCACGCCGGGCGCCGGCTGGTTCCTGCTCGAACGCCCGGGTGTGCCGGCATTGGCGGTGGTCAACGTGTTGGGGCGCGTCTTCATGAAGCCGGCCGACTGTCCGTTCCGCGCCCTGGAGGCGATTCTGGCCGAACTGGCCGGGCGCACGCCCTGCATTCTGGTGGACATCCACGCCGAAGCCACCAGCGAGAAAATTGCCATGGGCTGGGCCTTTGATGGCCGCGTCAGCGCCGTGCTCGGCACCCATACGCATGTGCCGACCGCCGATGCGCGCATCCTGCCGCACGGCACGGCGTGCATGACCGATGTCGGCATGACCGGCGCGCACGCCTCTGTGCTCGGGCGCGTCACGCACGCCGTCGTGGCCCATTTTTACACCGGCACCCCGCACAAATTCGAGCTGGCCGAGGGCGACGTCCAACTGCACGGCGCGCTGGTCGAGATTGACGAAGCCACCGGCCGCGCCGTGGCAATCACGCCCGTCGCGCGCACCCTGCCGGCCATGTAATTCTTTCGCGACAAAAGAGTTATGATGCCGCAATGCAGCCGCCAAACGGCGGTGATTCCCCGGCTTGCCAACAAAAACCATTCGCCGCGAAGGGTTTTGCATTAATTTGTTCGATGCGAACAAATTACCACGAACAAATTACCGTTTGCATTTCCAGCCCGTTTTGGGTATACTCTTCCGCTTATGGTTATTTATATTGTCACCCCCATGCGCCGCCTGCCGCTGCAATGCAACTGACCGTCAAAGTTTCGCAAGAAGGCGACGGCCAGTACCGGGCGCGCTGCCCTGAACTCGGGCTCAGCACCTTGGCACATGATCTGCCCGGCGCAGTCGACCGGCTCAAGACCATGATCCTCGATGTGCTTACCTACGACGCCGACGTGGTCGCCGCAACAGACTTGGCCGAGGAACCGACCGAGGACAGCGACCAGATGCAGGACAGTTTTGCACTGCTGCACGGCGATGACGGCGTCAAGTTTATGGTCATGCCGCGCCACCAGCGCACCCATTGAAGGCCCCCGCCCTGCTCATGAAATTAGGCGTCAACATAGATCACATTGCAACCTTGCGCCAAGTGCGGCAGGCCGCCGTGCCCGATCCGGTCGTCGCGGCCGCTCTCGCGGAAATGGCCGGCGCGGCCGGCATCACGGTTCATTTGCGCGAAGACCGCCGCCATATTCAGGATGCCGATGTGATCCGCCTGCGCCAATCAGTGCGCACCAAGCTCAATTTGGAAATGTCGCTGGCGCCGGCCATTGTCGAGCGCGCCCTCGAAGTTGCGCCGCCCTGCGCGTGCCTGGTGCCGGAACGCCGCCAGGAATTGACCACCGAAGGCGGCTTGGATGTGTGCGCCGCCTTTGATGATGTCGCGCGTGTCACCGGCGTGCTGCAAGCCAACGGCACGCTGGTCAGTTTGTTCATTGATCCGGATCTTGCGCAAGTGGATGCCGCCGCCAACGCCAAGGCCACCTTTATTGAGCTGCACACCGGCGCCTTCGCCGCGGCGCAGACCGAAGACCAGCTGCGCCGTGAACTCGACAAACTGGTGCGCGCCGCCCGGCATGCGCATGCACGCGGCCTGCGCGTCAACGCCGGCCATGGCCTCGATTACCACAATGTCCACTTGATCCACCAAGTGCCGCATGTCGAAGAATTAAACATCGGGCACGCCATTGTGGCGCGTGCCGTGCTGGTCGGATTGGACCGCGCGGTGCGTGACATGCTGGCGTTAATCGCCCCGCATTCGCAGTCACCCCTTAACCCTTAACCAGTTTCATTTCACTTAACCCAAGGTCGGACGCAAAGCCTTATTTGACGAGCCGACCTGACTCACGGAGACCCGCATGTCAGTTATAGCAGTAAAAGACCTGTTGGAAGCAGGCGTTCACTTCGGGCACCAAACCCGCAAGTGGCATCCCAAAATGGCGCCGTTCATTTTCGAGGAACGCAACGGCATTTACATTGTTGACCTGCAGAAGACGCAGCGCTTTCTGGATTACGCCACCCAGTTTGTGCGGAATGTCGCGCAACGCGGCGGGGTGATCCTGTTTGTCGGCACCAAGCGCCAGATTCGCGACATCATCAGCGAAGAGGCGCGCGCCTGCAACATGCCGTTCGTCTGCGAACGCTGGCTGGGCGGCATGCTGACCAACATGGCCACCATCCGCAACTCGATCGGCCGGCTGGAACACATCGAGCAGCTGGAGCGCGACGGCACACTCGACCGCCTGCCCAAGAAAGAGCAAGCCTCGCTGCGCCGCGAGCTGGTCAAGCTGCATCGCAACTTGGACGGCGTGCGCCATTTGCAGACCGCGCCGGATGTCGTCTTTGTGGTGGACATCGCGCGCGAGCATCTGGCGATCAAGGAAGCCCAGACCGTCGGCGCCAAAATCGCGGCGCTGGTCGATACCAATTGCAATCCGAGCCCGATCGATTTTGTCGTGCCGGGCAATGACGATGCCATCAGCTCGGTGCGCCTGATTACCAATGCGATCAGCCGCGCGATCAACGAGGGCGTCCAATTCTATCGCGAAGTGGAAAAGCAATCCAAGGATCGCGTCAAGGACGAGCGCGAGAAGCACCGCGGCGTGAAGTCGACCGCGCACCGGCCGCGCACGGACGAAGTGCGCAAGTTGCAGGAGCACCTGATGGCCAAGGCCGAGATCAGCGCCACGCCCGATGAAGGCGAGCCGGCGGCCGACGCGACCGCGACACCTACTACTTAACGCGCACCAAAATTGGAGAACCCAATGGCTATTTCAGCAGATGTTGTAAAAAAATTACGGGACAAGACCAACGCCGGCATGATGGACTGCAAGAACGCCCTCAACGAGAGCGGCGGCGACATGGAGAAGGCGATCGAGCTGCTGCGCAAGCGCGGCCTCGACATCGCCGCCAAGAAATCCAGTCGCACGACCAAAGAGGGCGTGATTGGCAGCTACATTCACAGTAATCACAAGATCGGCGTGATGATCGAGGTCGGGTGCGAATCCGACTTTGTCGCCAAGAACGAACAGTTCAAGGCGCTGGTGCATGACTTGACCTTGCAGATTGCGTCGGCGCTGCCGAAGTACGTCGACCGCACCGAGGTGCCGGCCGCCGTGATCGAGAGCGAAAAGGCGATTTACCGCGAACAGGTGGTGGGCAAGCCGGCCAATGTGCTGGAGAAAATCATCGAGGGCAAACTCGAGAAATTCTACAAGGACACCTGCCTGGTGGATCAGACCTTTGTCAAGGACGACAAGCACAGCATTGCGGACTTGATCAAGGAAAAAATCGCGCAGCTGGGCGAGAACATCGTCGTGCGGCGCTTCGCCCGCTACCAAGTCGGCGAAGAGTTCTAATAGGATGCAGCCGCTGGCCTGCACGACCTGTGCCGGCCAGCGGCTTTTTTATTGGCGGTAATGAGTGGGAGCGACCTCCGTGTCGCGAATCTGCCGCAGACGCTGCATTCGCCGCACGGAGGCGGCTCCCACCTTCTTTGCATGCAGAGACCTCCACGATCCCGTCGCTGACAATGAGATTGAGTAAAAAAGGCACGGGCCCTTCGCCACTCTTCTCCTTACACTTCTGCTCGTACGCCACGCGCTCCGCGCGGGGCATGCCGGCGCTATCAAGAGGAGCGACCTCCGTGTTCTGAAATTCCGCTATAAGAACGGGAGCCGCCGGCGTAGAGCGCGCAGACAGGTAGGGCGGTCAGGCCCTTGACCGCCGCGGTCGTCGCTGCGCCATT
>JAPLST010000449.1:10302-11709 GCA_026398485.1 bacterium | reverse complement strand
GTGCCGCCCGCCATAGCCGGGATCGATGATCCCGGTGCTTTGATGCAGCCGGCGCAAAGTGGCCCGCGATCGGCGATTGCGGCTACAACCATCACGGTCGCCGGGCCGGCGACCCTCCCGCGGAAATTCTTCTTCGTGTCTTCGTGAGAGATACCGCTGCCGCTGCATGCCCCGGGCGGCGCGCTTTGCAGCGGTTTTGACAGCAGCAGCACGAATGACTATCATTACACCATAACTAACCATGGCAAGGAGAATTTGATGAAGATTTGCACAGGCATGCTTATCGCGACGGCAGCACTGGCACTCTGGGGCGCCCACGGCGTTTCGGGTTCGACACTCCAGTGGAACTATGCGTTGGGGTCGAGTAGTGTTGTCGCGGCGGTGGTGGCCGATGGCAGCGGCGGTGCGGTGGTGTGCTACGCGATCGCGGTCTCCAACGCCGCCTATGTCACCTACCTTGACAAGCACGGCGCACCAGTCTGGCACAAAACCTACGCGAACACAATCAAGGTGACGTCCAAGCAGGTGACCAAGAAGCAGGTGATCATCACGTTGACGCCGCCGAACGGCTGGGAAACGGTGCGCGAGATCACGCTCAAGACCGGCGCCGACACGCAACTCATGGGCGAGGCGGGGGCTGCGTTCAGTACGGATAAAGACGTGGTGGCGGCCAACAAGGACAGCAAAGGATTTTTCGTTGTCCGCACTCAGGTTGGCTCCGCCCCTGTTTATATCTATCGTTTTTCCTACAAATAGGCCGGCGGGGGAAGAATGGAAGGATGGAAGGTTGGAAGGATGGAAGATTGGAAGATTGGAAGAATGGATGCATGGATGATTGGGATGGGCAGCGGTGTTCGGTGCTCGGTATCCATTCCTCCATTATTCCATCCCTGTAGTAAATGAGTAGATGAAGCACGGCACCCAGCCCCACGACACACCACGATGCTGATCTCCAAATTCGTTCGCCGCGAACGAATTTACGCAGCAGCAAGCATCCAACCTTTCATCCTTCCAACCTTCCACTCTTCCATCTGCTGTCCGCCGGCGCTTGCCGCCGGCTGGTGATTTTGTTACACTACCTGCACTGATTATGAAACTATGCCTGTTGGCCTGCAATGTTTTTCTGCGCGAAGCGTGCCACTGCCTGGCGCGTTCGCCGCAAGTGGTTGATCCCGTCTTTCTCGAGCTGGGCGAGCATGCCCGGCCGGATGGCTTGCGCGCCATGCTCCAGGAGAAAATTGATGAATACAGTGCCGCGCCGCGCGGCTATGATGCCATTTGCCTGCTGTACGGCTTGTGCGGCAATGCGACCAACGGCCTGGTCGCGCGCTCGATTCCGTTGGTGTTGCCGCGCGCGCATGACTGCTGCACCGTGCTGCTGGGCTCGAAGCGGCGCTTTCGCGAACT
>JAPLST010000449.1:0-10282 GCA_026398485.1 bacterium | reverse complement strand
AATCCCAGCACGCCGTTCAGCTCGACCGGCTATGCCGAGCGCGGCGATTATTATTTGCGGCTGGACGACGGCATGCCGACCGTGCATTGCGGTGATGCGTATGCCGACCTGGTTGCGCGCTATGGCGAGGAAAACGCGCGCTATGTCTGGGAGACGATGCATCCCGCCGGCGCGGCGGCCAGCCACAAAGCGGTCTTCATTGAGTTTGACGAAACGGCGCAGCCCGGCTTGGAGCAACGCGTCCGCCAGCAAGCCGAGCAAGAAAAGAAGGAATTCACCTTGTTGCGTGGCGACCTGCGCCTGATCCGCGCCTTGCTCGAGGGCGCATGGGCTGACGAAGATTTTCTTGTCGTGCCGCCCGGCCAGTCGGTCGCGGCGGTGTATGATTGGGATGTCATTGTGCGCGCGGAACCCATGCCCGGAGTTGGATCATGCTGATGGACTGGTTGCACAGCGACACGTGCGATTACATTGTGCGCATCTGCGCGGCCGCGCTGTGCGGCGCGATTATCGGCTTCGAACGCGACCGGCACGGCAAAGCCGCCGGTGTGCGCACCCACCTGCTGGTCTCCGTCGGCTCGGCGCTTTTTACCATCATGTCGTTTGTCATTGCGGCCGCCGCCGGCCAAGCCAGTGATCCCGGCCGGATCGCCGCGCAGGTGGTGACCGGCATGGGCTTTCTCGGCGCCGGCACGATCATGAAGGAAGGCATGAATGTGCGCGGCCTGACCACGGCCGCCTGTTTGTGGACGGTGTCCGCCATCGGCATGACGTGCGGCGCGGCCCGCTATGGCCTGGCGGGCACCGCGACCCTGCTGACAATCGGCTTTCTTGTCGGCTTGAATTATTTCGAGCAGTTGTATCACAAGGACATTGACCGCGTGCTCAAAATCACCTGCGCCCACTCGGTTGACGTGGCCACCCTGATTAGCTGCGTCAAACAGCATAACCTGGTGATTGATTCGCTCGACTTGACCCGCAATTACGATGATGACACGACCGTCATCCGCCTACTCCTGCACATGCACGGCAGCTCATTTGCCGACGCGCAGTCGAGCGCGTTGGTCAACAGCATTGAGGAATGCGGGGTGAAGCTGAAGTCGGTCAAGTGGGAGCGGCCGTGAGGGAGCAGTGGGCAGTGATCGGTAATCAGTAATCAGTGGTCGGTGTGGCGTTCAGTCGCTGCCTGAACCCCGCTGATGAATAACGAATATCGAACAAGGAATATCGAAGGTCGAAGTATCTGTGCAGAACTTCATCATTGGATATTCCTTGTTGGATATTCGATATTCGATCCCTGAGCCCTCAGCCTTGAAGCCTGCCACAGGCATCGGCGCCCTCAGCGCGTGATGTCTGCGCCGGGATAGAAATACAGCACAATCTGCTTGTAGGTGTAGCCACGGTCGGCCATGCCCTTGCTGCTCCACTGGCACAAGCCGACGCCGTGGCCCCAGCCGCGCCCGGCGAATTCGAGCCGGTCGCCGCGGATGGCCACGTTGAACAAAGTTGATTTCAGCTTGTCATAGCCAAGGATGCGGCGGCAGTCTTCGCCGCTGAGTTCGCAGGCGCCGCGGGCCGAGCTGAACTGCAGGCGCGCCACGCGCCCGCTCGGATAGCGCTGTAGGACGCGCACCCCGGTGATCGGCCCGCCCGGCGTCTTGCCGTCCTGGCTCAGTTTCTCGTCGCAGTTCAGCAGCGCCACGGAAAAGCGCCAGAAATGATGCGGTGAATCGTTTTCAAAGTTGGAGCTGACGCCACGCGGGCTATTCTTCACATCCGGGAAAATCAAGCGCGCCTCTTCCGTGCGACCGCCGCAACTGGTGTGGAAAAAGGCGCACAGGACATCGCCATTGTAGGTCAGAATCTCGCCGCGCGTGTCCTGCACGGCTTTGCTCGTGCGCGGGTCTTCAGCGCTGGCCCCACCGTAGAGTTGATGCGTCGGCGCGATCAGGTCATAATCATTGTTGCCGTTGTGGCGCATGTGATACACGGCGAAACTGCGGCTGGCCACGGCTTGCGCGCACAGCGCCGCCTCCGGCCACGCCGCGAACGTCTCGCGCGGGATCACGCCCATCAGATATTCTTCGAGATCAAGATTGTTGACCGCCGTCAGCGTGCCGGCCTTGCCGACCAGTTCGAGTGCGCCACGATACAACGTGTTGTTGACCCACAAGCTCTGCGGCATATCCGGCACGATTGCCAGGCGGCTGGTGCCCAGCGCGCGGCCGTTCATGACAATCCCGCCGCCCACACTGGTGCAGGTGGCGGCCAGGGTCGCAAAGCGTTCCACGGCGCGGCGACGCACCCGGTCATACAGCACGCCCGGCCCGGCCACTTTGAGCGTGACACTCGGCACGTTGCGCACCAGGGCAACGCGCACCGTTTGGCGCGGCGCGGGCGCGCGAATGGCATCGCCCACTGATCCAGGCAGCGCCTCGCGCATGCTGCTGCAGCCGGCCAGCAGCGCCGTCGCCATTAGTAATTCTTTCGCCCCGAAAGAATTAACCGACTGGCAGCGCGGACGCGGGGTCATCGCACTAATTGTATGCGCTTGATCGGCAGATACACGACCCACGCCTTGCCCTTGACCAATTCGAGCGGCGCAAAGCCCCAGTAGCGGCTGTCCAGCGAATGCGCGCTGTTGTCACCCATCATGAAAAAGCAATTGGTCGGCACCTGCACTTCGCTCTCAATCGGATCGCCAATGCGGGCGCCGCGCTGCATGCCCGCCTCGTACTCGCGATAGCGCGTACCATTGATGTAGACCGCATCCTTGATCGCGTCGCAGCCGGCCCGTTCCATCATGGTGATCAATTGCATGCGCGCATAAGGCGCGACCATCTCCACCAGCAATTCGCTGTTATTGCGCAAGGTGCCAATGAGCTGCGCCGGCGTTGGCACGCTCCGCGGGCTGCTCAACATCTTGCAGACGGCAGCGGCTGCCGCCGGATTGGTTGCCAATATGTTTGCCAGCCTGCATTCCATTATTTTTGACACTTGGCGGCGCACTTCCGCATAATGCGTCGACAGCAGGCCGACATTCGTATAGCGCACATAACTGGCCGTGGCCGGCGCATTGGTAACCATCCGGCCATTGACAAACAGGCGCCCGGCGCGAATGGCCAGCCGGTCGCCGGATGCGCCGCAGCAGCGTTTGATGTAGTCAATCGCCGGGTCGACCGGATTCTCGAACACGACCACATCGCCGACCCGCGGCGCGTGCATGCCGCCAAAGCACAAGCGCTGATAGGGCATCTGAATGCGCCAGTTCAGCAGTGGCACCTTGATCGTGCCGCTCAGCCCATAGGGAAAGCGCAGCACCAGCAGATGATCGCCAAAGCCGCGGCCCATGTCATTTGCCCCGTACAAGGTCGGTTCCATCGAGCCGGTCGGAATCTTGAACAACTCGATCGTGTTGGATTTGATGAACAACGCCAGCGGAATAATGATCAGCAATTGCAGCGCGGTCGAGAGCGCGTGGTGCCAACCGCTCTGCGGCGGCGTGGCGGGCGCGGCGGGCATACTGGGAGAAGCAGCTTTCATGCACAAGTCCTGTCGGTGAAAACGAAAAGGATATTATACAGTTTTTGCCCGATATTGGCTTGCCAACACGCCATGCGGCGAAGGGAGCGCCGATCGCAGGATCGGCTGAAGGCAGGTGCGACCTCCCGATCACATCTTTCGGCGGATGGCGCCGCGCACGGAACCGCGACAACTTCTGCACACTGCAACCATAAATTATCGTGTTGCACGAGAATTTAACGGGGTTCCGCGTGATGTGCTGCACGCCGCACGCCGTGCGTCGGCTACGGGCAGAAACGCACGCAGCGACATGCAACACTTGATGTTTTTCTTATTCTGCATTCATCATTCATCACTCATCATTCATCATTCATCATTTCTGCAGACTCCCTTCAGCCGCAGGGCCGCGGGGGTCTCTGCGCCTTGCGGGCGGTCACACAATAGAGACCTTCGCCGGCGTGCGCCGAGCGGAAGCACCGGTTGCACGAGATGCACTCTGCCGGCGCACAATCACCCGCGTGCCAGCGGTTGACCAAGTCCGGTTCACGGATCAACGGCCGGCACAGCGCCACAAAATCCGTCACGCCGGTCGCCACCAATTCCCCGGCGGTGGCGACGTCGCGAATGCCGCCGACCAGCAGCAATGGCACGCGCACGTGCTGCCGGCATTGCCCGGCGGCCTCGCGATAATACACGGACTGGGACTTGCCGCGCCGGACGGGCGAATTGTTCCCCGAATAGCGCGTGCCGCCGCTGAGCTCAATCGCCGATATGCCCGCTCGTTCGAGCAGCCGGGCCAGCGCGCACATGTCATTGCGGGTCAGGCCACCCTCCACAAAATCCTCCGCGTTGATTTTGATTAGCACGGGATAGTCATGGCCCACCGCGGCGCGCACGGCCGTGACGGTCTCGACGACGATCCGGGCCCGCTGGTCAAGCGGCCCGCCGTAGTCATCGCTGCGCTTGTTGAAATAGCCGGACAGGAACTGGCTCAGGAGATAGCCGTGTGCGGCATGGATTTGCACCCCGTCGAATCCAGCTTGTTGGGCGCGCGCGGCGGCGGCGGCGAACGCGCGCACCACGGCCCGGATTTCGTCAAGCGACATGCCGTGCGCGTCGTCGCCATTGGCATTTTTCATGGGTGAGGGGCCGATCGGCGGCAGGCCGGTAAGGTGCGGCAACGCCTCAATGCCGGCGTGCGCCAATTGCAGAACGATCCGGCCGCCGGCCGTATGCACGGCGCGGGCCATGGTGGTCAAGCCGGGCAGCATGGCATCCACATGCACGCCCAGCTTGCCGGGACTGGCCTGGCCCTCGGGGCTGACAAACGCGTGGCCGGAGATGATCAGGCCCACGCCGCCGCGCGCCAAGGCGGTCATCATGTCAATCAGCGCGGGCGTGACCGTGCCATCGGGCGCGGCCAAGCCTTCCCACGTGGCGGAGCGCACAAGGCGATTGGGCACGCGCAACGACCCGATGGTGGTTTCTTCAAAAAGTGTCGTAATGCTTCCCCTTGTTACGGGCAAAAAACGCGCCAAGCACTAAAGGCGCAGATCCTTGAGCCATTCCTTGATGACGTCTACCGCCGGGACTTTGCCGACTGACTTCACGACCGTTTGCACCGTGATCACCGCTGGCGTCGCGTCCACTTCGTAGCGCGCGATCTCCGCCGCATCGGTGACACACTCGACCGGCACCGCAATGCCCAATTCCTTGATGGCCTGCGCAATATTGTCCTTGGTCTCGTCGCAGGCGGCGCAGCCACCGCCCAGCACGAGCACTTTGCCGGTGTACTGCTTGAAGTAGCGCCGGACTTTGCGGTTGAGCCGTTCCTGGATCGCGCGCACCAGCTCATCGCGGCTGGGAATCCGGCTGACAAAGACAATTTCGCCGTCAATGCAAATGGTCGGCACGTTGCGCACCATCATGGCGGCCATGAACTCGACCGACTCTGGTATTTTGATTTTGTGTTCGCGCCAGATGATCAGGTCCTCGAACAGCGGCGCCACGTTTCTGACGGCCTCGACCATGTACTGGCACGGTGCGCAGGCCTCCGAATCGAGGGTGATGACGTCCACGACCACTTTGTCGAGCGTGCCGTAATCGCTCAGGTCGAGGTCGCTGTGAGTCTCGACGCGCGTCTGCAGCAGGGTGCGCGCGATGTCTTGCTGATACGGATCACGCACGAGCTGGCCGATCACCTCGAGATTCGCCGGCGGGGTTGCATACGGAATGTCGCAGCCAGGCGCCAGCACATAGCCCTGCCCGCCGCCGACGCCGATGCACTCGATCGCGTTGCGCAGGCAGTCCTCTTTCTTGCCGAACAGCAGCACGACCGTCAGCTGCAGATTGCCGCCGAAGGAAATGCCGTGGCGGGCGCACATCTCGCGCACAAAACCGAGCTGGATGTTTTCATCAATCGAGATGTTGTCCGGCTTGGTGTGGCACATTTCCTCGATGTTGGCTTGGGCGTGGCCGCAGACAAAGAAGGACGAGAGCTTGCCGCGGGCGCGAATGACGTCGAAGATCGGCGTGACAAAGGGCGTGACAAACTCGCGGAAATGTTGCGGGCCGATCTGGCTGGTCATGGGATCCACCATCGCGATGACATCGCAGCCGGCATCCATATAATAGCCGGCCACGGCCACGGCAACGTCGCGGCAGAAGCCCAGCACCTCGCGCATTTTTTGCGGATCATCATACATCAGCATGAAGACATGTGGCCCGAGCAGGTGCAGCGCGAGCGTGAACGGGCCGGTGATCAGGCCATACAAGGCCGTCTCTGGCTGTTGCGCGGCCAGCCGGCGTGCGGCTTCCAGCACGATCGGCAGCCGGCCTTCGTCGGCGCGCGGCACATGCAGGTCGGCCAGCGTGCGACTGAGCAGCGGATGGGACGCGACGGCGGGCGGGTTTTCGTCGGCCCAGACCAGGTCGCAGCCGAGAGTTTCGGCCTCGATCTGCAAATCGAACGTGACTGGAATGCCATCGGCTTGGTAACGCTGGATCGCCGCGCCGGCGCCCCGCACGATCAAATCCGCGGACAGAAAATAGTCGCGCGCGCTGACGCCCAGCAACGCCGCGCCATGACAGCCGACAAACGGCACCCACGGCACGCGCGCCGTCGCCTGATTGCGCAACGCGGCCAAAACAAGTTCTTTGCCATTCATGCACTACTCCTATTTTATTATTCTTCTATTGAACACAATTCCGCGATAATTCGCAACTGCCCAGAGCCGGCGGTGGGCGAGTGTTGTTGCTCTTCACCGTGCTTGCCGCGGAGGAAGCAGAGATTGGGAAAGGAACATTGATGCACCTTTTTTACTCAATCGTATTCACCCACGATCCCGCCGGTGGCGGGATCGTGGGGGTCTCTGCGCATTCATGTTTCGGGCGCCCCTCGGTGGACGCAGAGATTGAGTGGGACGCCGGCGCGTATCTATTTACTCAATCTCGATTTGGCGGCACGCCGGCCGCGCATACTTTGGGAACTGCACCAGCATCCGCGGCGTACGCCGTGGCCACAAAGATCGGTGCGGCTACGCGACGTCATCACACTGCCGGCGGGGGTGCCGTGGATAATTCGTTGAAGCGGCGGGCGTGCGGCGCGACAATCATGCACTGCAGCCAGCGCGTCTGGGCTGGCAGCACGGCGGCAAAGCGGTCGGCCCATTCAACCAGGCAGATACCAGCCGGCGTGCAATAGTCGTCCCAGCCCAGCGCGGCGATTTCGGCCGCGGCTTTGATGCGATAAAAATCAAAATGGAACACGGGCGCCAGCGCGGCCCGGTATTCATGCACCAGCGCAAAGGTGGGGCTGCCGTGAAACACGGCCGGTGTGCCGTGCAACGCGCTGATTACGCCGCGCGCAAAGACGGTCTTGCCCGCACCCAGCGGTCCAACCAGGCCGACCACCGCGCCCGGCGCAAGCGTTGCGGCAAACTGGGCCGCCGCCATGTGGGTCGCCGCTTCGCTGCTGCTGGTGATGTCAAAGGGCGAAGTGCTCATAGCCCCGCGGTGTAATGGGTGCATCGTCCAGGAGGAGCTGGCCAGCGCCGGCATGTACGTCCCCGATAATGTGCAGCGGACGTTGAAACTGTTGTGCGAACGCGGCGCAGACCGCGGCCGTGACACACGCCGCCGGGATCGTGCAGAGCAACTCGAAATCTTCACCGTCGTGCAGCGCGGCATCGAGGCTGACCCCGGCATTGCAGGGGATTGCCGCGGCATGCAGTTGCAGCGTGACGCTGCTGGCCTGCGCCATGCGCATGCCGTCCAGCGCCAGCCCGTCGCTCACATCCATCATCGCCGTCGGCGGTGCGTTGTCCAGCAACCACTGGGCCTCGGCCACGCGCGGCATGAAATCCAAATGATGCCCGGAACGCAATGAGCCGCCCAACGGACCGGTGACGGCCATCACATCACCCGGTTGCGCGCCGTGCCGATAGCGCACGCGCGCCGGTGCAACGGTGCCCAGCATGGTGATGGAGAGCGTTGTTTGGGTCGCGCCGACGGTATCGCCGCCGATGACGGTCACGCCGAAATGCTCCGCGCAGCGCTGCATGCCGTGCAGCAACGCGGCAAGATATGACTGCGGGGTCGCCGCCGGCAAAGCCAGCGAGAGCAGCGCGCAGGTCGGCGTGCCGCCCATTGCGGCAATATCACTGACGTTGACGGCCATCGCTTTCCAGCCGACCCGTGCTGGCGCATCATCGGCATGAAAATGGGTGCTTTCGACCAGCGTGTCAAGGGTGATCAGTTGATACCGCGCGCCGGTTGGCGGCGCCAGCACGGCGGCGTCATCGCCGATGCCGCAGATGATCTCCGGCGTGCCCGGCGCGGCAAACACGGCGCGCACCATCGCCAGCACGCCCGCTTCGCCGCCTTGCGCGATGGGCGCGTTACTCGGGGGTGATAACGGCCGTGACATTGTTTTTCCCTGCGGTTGCCGCAAAAGCCGCGCACGCGTTGGCCGTCACGTCACGCCATGCGGTGACCGGCACGGCAGTCTGGCCAAACAGGTGGTCCCAAACCAGTTCATCGAGCACATTCCACGGCTCGCTCATGCGCCGCGCCTGTTCGAATTCCGCGCGTTCCATGGCGGCCGCCAAACCGACCCCCTCGCCCAGATCGCGCAGGGCGACTTGTGTCACCATCTGCACGCGCCGCACGCCCGGCACACCCGCCGTCGCGGCAAGGTGCAGGCGCAGGTACAACCACCCGGTCTCATACCCGCGGTAGCTCGTCGTGGCCAGCTGTCGCACGATCGGCAGGCCATCCTCCGGATCGCGCCACGTCAGTTGCAGCGTGTCGAGCGCATTGAGCAGCGCGCCACAGACCACCTCCGCAAGGCGCACTGGCGCATTGCTGGCCGTGCGCGCCGGGGCAAGACAGCCCGAGATCATCAGCGTATCCGGGCGTTGCGTCGCAAACACGCGCGTCACCGCCGCCGTGCCTGCCGGCTCTGGCGCCACAGCCACGGTCAGGTATGGCGGCGTGCTGTGCCCGAGATAGCGTTCGTGATTTGCGGCAAAATAGGGGCTTTTTTTCTTGTCGACGAAGGCGCGCAAACGCAGCCGCAGCTGTTGCTCGACGGCCTGGTCGTCAAAAGCGCCGGAGATGATGATCACCGTCCCGCGCGGCGTCACAAAGTCATTGTGAATGTCGCTGACATCGCCCCAAGTCAGCGCGTTGAGCGAGGCCACGCTGCCCAACGGATTCAAGCGATACGGCGACTGCGCGAAGAGCGCGTCACGCACCACAATATCCGCCAACACCCGCGCCGCCGTGTGTTGCTGCTGGAGTTCCTGCAACACGCGCGTGGTCAGGTCATTGATGGTCGGCTTGTCCAGCAAGGGCATGCGCCACGCGTCGCACAACAAGGCCAGCGCGTCGGCCAGATGTTCCGGCAGCACCGTGGCGCGCAGTGCGAACGTTTGCGGGCCGACTTCCACCGCGAGCGTCAGGCCGGCCTGCGCGCATTGGGCGGCGAACTGCGTGCGGGTGCGCGTGCGGGTGGCTTGGCACATGGCGCGCCCCAGCACGGTGAAGACGCCGTTGTTGACCGGCGTTTCACACCACAGCCCGCCGATACAGGCGAATTGCACGCGCACCACCGGCTCGGCCGTCGTCCGCCGCAAGAGCAGCGTGCAGCCGTTCTCCAGCGTCACGCGCCGCACCGGATAGAGGGTTGTCTGCACCAGTTGCCGTTCCGCCACCGCGACATTGGCGCGCGCCGCCATCGCGGCCGGCGTCACGCCTTCCTCGGGTGCCAGCACGACGGTGGTCCGCCGCGCGGCACAGACATACTCGGCCAAGGCTTGCAGCACCTGGGCGCGCGTCACGCGCCCCAGCGCGTCGGCATAGTCCAGCGCATATGCCGGATTGCCCGCGCGCAAGGCCGCGGCGCCGACCCAGCGCGCCGCCATCGCCGGCTGCGTCTGGCGCGCCAAGCGGCGCGTCTGTAGCTGGCGTGCCAGCGCACTCACTTCTTCATCCGTGCTGATTGTCTGCGCGGCATTTTCGAGCTCGCGCGCCAATTGCTGCGCACGGCGCGCTGCCGTGTTCTGATCGGCCTCGCCTTGCACCACCAGCGCACTTTGCGCGCGCGGTATCGCCAGCCGCCGTATGGTCAGCAGGCGCGGCTCGTTGCGGGCCGCGCCTGCCGCGCCGGCCGCCGCCCATGCCCGACGCGCCAGCGCGGGCAGGCGCTGTTCGAGCAGTGCCGCAGTCACTTCCAGCGCCGCTTCATCGCGCGCGCCAC
>JAPLST010000452.1:19816-22431 GCA_026398485.1 bacterium | reverse complement strand
TCTCAATCTTATTCACCCACGACGCGAGGTCGTGGGGGTCTCTGCGCATTCACCCACGATGCGAGGTCGTAGCCTGAGATGGGGGAGAAGACCGGCGCGGCACGCGGGGCGCTTTGGGCGCGGGTGGTTTTGATGTTCGTTGCGCTACGGCCGGGGCGACTGGCGGCACCGGTGCGACTTTCCGCGGCGGCCGCGCGGGCGGCACAGGCCGTGCGGCGGCTTTGCCGCGCTTGGCGGCGCGGGCGGGCGGCGCGGCTGGTTGTTCCGGTGCTTCCTGGGCGATGTCCACGCCGAACACGTCTGACAGATCGGCGCCCTTGAGACGGCGGCCTTTGCCGGCTTTGGCTGCGACCGCCGTGAGCGCATCCGCTTTCGTCGCGATCAGCTCGCCGTGATCGACGCCACGCAGGAGGAACAGCAGTTCGGGCGCATGGTCGAGTCGCGAGCCCACGCCGTACAGCACCGCGGCGAGATGCTTGCACATTCTCGCCGAGTCCGGGCAGTCGCATTTCATCTTGATCTGCTTGGGATGGGGGAACAGGCCGTCGTCCTTGTCGGTCACGACCGCCATGACCCCGTCAGACAACTTGCCTTGCAACAGGTCGAGCAACGAACCGATCTGGCCCGCGCACTGGCGCTTGAGCGCGGCCCATTTGCCGCTTCCGAGCGGCTCAATGGTTATTTTAATGTGGTACAGTTCAGAGCCGGACACGATGGCATGCACCTCGCATTTCTTGATTTCGAGATGGCAGACAGAGCCGTTGCGCACATAGGTTCTGCCGCGTGGCAGGCGGTTGTCGTAATCGCTGAATTGTTCGAGATGGGCACACCATGAGGCGCCCCAGAACGACCGGGCAATGGTGCGGCCCTCGATGGTAATCGGCTGGACCACCATGCCTTTCTTTTTCATGCGCGCGAGATGGCGTTCGGCATTGGCGCGTTTTTGCGCGACAGACACGTAGGGTCTCCAGGAGAAAAACATGGTGGTGGTCGTGGTGGTGGTTATACGCACGCTTTGGTGACATCGAGCGCCACCAGGCGCATGAGTTCGTCGTTGGTCATTTCAGTGAGCAGTGTTTCGGCGCCGCCTTCGAGGATGTTGCTGGCCAGCGCGGACTTTTCCCGGATGAGTTTGTCAATGTTTTCCTCGACTGTGCCTTGGCAGATAAATTTGTGAACCAGCACATTCTTTTTCTGGCCAATGCGGAAGGCGCGGTCGGTTGCCTGGTTTTCGACGGCGGGATTCCACCAGCGGTCGAAGTGGATGACCTGCGACGCGGCGGTCAGGTTGAGGCCGACGCCGCCGGCTTTCAATGACAGGACAAAGAAGGGCGGGCCGTCGTCGTCCTGGAACTGCGCGACCAGCGCTTGGCGCGCCTTGACCGGCGTGCCGCCGTGGAGGACGAGGCCCGGGCGCCCAAAGACGCCGGCCAGAAACGCAGCGAGCGGCGCGGTGATCTCGCGGAATTGGGTGAAGACCAGGACGCGCTCCTGGCGCGCGGCCAGCTCCTCGCACAGCTCGCGCAAGCGGGCGAATTTGCCGCTGTGATCCGGAGCATAGGCGTCGTCGCCCAGGCATTGCGAGGGATGATTGCATATTTGCTTGAAGCGCATGAGGAAGGCGAGCACGGCGCCGCGGCGCTGCATGCCGCCCACATGTTCGAGCGTCTCGGCCAGATCGCGCACGGTGCGTTCGTAGAGCACGGCCTGCTCCTTGGTCAGGCCGCAAAACGCGGACATCTCGGTCTTGTCGGGCAAGTCGGTGATGACGCGGCGATCGGTCTTGAGCCGGCGCAGAATGTACGGCTGGACCAGCGCGCGCAGCGGGGCGTACTGCTGGTCGGTGCGCTGCTGGAGCGCTTTGACAAAATCCTTGAAGCGCGCGGCGGTGCCGAGCAGGCCTGGCAGGATGAAATCGAAGATGGACCACAAATCCGACAGGCGGTTTTCGACCGGCGTACCCGTCAAGGCAATGCGGGCGCGGGCGGTCAGCTTTTTTACGGCTTTGGTTTGGAGCGCGGTCGGATTCTTAATGGCTTGGGCTTCGTCAAGCACCACGAGTTCCCATTCGAAGGCCGTGAGCCAGTCGAGCCGCTGCACCATGGTGTAGGTGGTGAAGACGGCATCCACGTTGGCCAGTTGGCGTGCCGGCTCGCGCGCCACGGCTGCGAGCGTCTCGGCGCTCGATTGCGATGGATGCAGGAACAGCGGCCGGAGTGTCGGAGCAAATTTTTCGAATTCCGCCTTCCAGTTTGCGAGGAGCGATGCGGGCAGGACGAGCAACGCGGGCCGCGTCGCCTTTTGCTTTTTGAGGGCGAGCAGCAAGGCGATGACTTGGATGGTCTTGCCCAGCCCCATGTCATCGGCGAGGCAGGCGCCCAAGCCAAGTCGGTTGAGGAACCACAGCCAGTTCAAGCCGGTTTCCTGATAGGGCCGCAGCGTGGCGTGCAGGTCGGTGCCCGGCTGGGCGGCGGCGATGAGGCCTGGCTGCCGCAGGGAATCGAGGATCGTGCATAGCCACGCGCCCGGCTGGGCAAAGGCCCAGGCGTGCTCAAGACCGGTGCCGTCCAGGGCGAGATCCGCGGGCGCACCGGCCAGCAGGCGCATACCCTCGA
>JAPLST010000452.1:0-19760 GCA_026398485.1 bacterium | reverse complement strand
CCCTCGATAAACGTGATGCCGCCCTCCGCCGCATCCACCTTGACTTTTTCCCAATGGGCAAGCGCCTCGGCCAGCTTGGCGCGGTCAACTTCGACCCACTGGCCTTTGAGAAAGACCAGGCCGTCGCTGGCCGCCATCATCTGTTCCCATTCCGCGCGCGACATGGTCTGGTCGCCCAGCGTGAGTGTCACATCGAAATCGAGGAGTGACTTCGCACTGAGCTTGCTCGCGGCGACACTGCCGATGGTCACGCTCACGCGCGGCCGGGCGCGCTGGCGCCACCAGTTGGGCAGGCGCACCAGGATGCCGCACGCCTCGAATATTTCGACTTCTTTGAGAAAACGATAGGCGTCCTCGGCAGTCCAGGCGAGCGGGTGGTAGATGTCGCCCTGCTCGACCAGTTCCTTGACCAGCGCGCTTTTGCCCGCCGCAAGCTGGACGGGCGCGAGCAATTTGATCAAAATCTTGCGATTGTTGGCGCCGGCGTATTCCTTGAGCGCCAGATGCAGCGGTTGATACAACACGCGTTCCTGCGCGGTGAGTCGCGCGGCGTAGGTGGCCAGAAAAGCAAACGGGCAGGCGGGATCTTTTTTGTTCTCAGCCAAGTGGAAGCAGACACGGCCAATGCGATGCCACAGCGGCGCCTCGCGGGCGAGGAAGTCGGCGACCGAGCCGCCTTGGGCAGCAAGTGCGGCAGCCACCCATGCATCGAGTGCACGCCAAAATGCGGCCAGCGTATCGGTGGTGAGATATTCGGCGCCGGCCATCGGCGGCGCACTGAGCAGCAACTCGGCCGCAGCGGTGGGAGCCAGCGGCTCGACCGGCTCGCGCACGCCGTCAATTTCGGGAGTGTGGCACAAGGCGGTGAGATAGCGCCCGGCCAGTGCGCGCCAGAAGAGGAACGAGGGCGGCAAGCCGCCGGGCGCCAGTGCTGCGAGGCGGAACAGGCCTTCACCGGGGCCGCGCGTGAACGCGGCGGCGAGCTCGCGCAGTGCGGCGCCGGCGTCGTCGCCCGCGGCGGCCTCACCGGCAACCATGCAGCGCAGATGCCCCTGCGGCGTCAAGGCCAGTTCAAGTGCCATCGGGCAATGCGACCGGATGTTGAACAAACGGTGTCATGGGTGCATTATAGCAAAACAACATAATTTCTTTCGCAGCGAAACAAATTAATGTTGGTTGAACGCGGCACGATGGCAGTCATCTCGGCACGGCGGCCGCTGCCACTCTGGAGCAGCATGCCCCGCGCGGAGCGCGTGGCCCTCTCACGCGAAAATGTGGTATACTATCTTTATGAAGAAAATGCATGTTTGTCACGGCGTTGTTGTGGGTTGTCTGCTATTGCTCGCGCCGCTTGCACGCGCCGTCGCGCCCAGCCCGCTGGTCGGGCATTACGGCGCGCTGGTCACGCCGACGGGCGTGTCGTTCCGGGTCTGGGCGCCGCATGCGACCAGCGTCAGCATCGCCGGCACCTTCAACAGTTGGAGCAGCAGCGCGGATCGCCTGGCGCCGGATGATGCCACGTCGAATTATTGGTCCATCTTTCGCGGCAGCACCCCGGTCGGCGCACTGTATAAGTTTGTCGTGAATGGCACGCTGTGGAAAGCCGACCCATGGACGCGCATCGTGGCGTATCCGGACGGCAACTCCGTCGTGACCACCGCGGAATACGCGTGGACCTCGTTTGTGCGCCCGCATGATGGCGAGACCGTGTTGTATGAATTGCACGTCGGCACCTTCAATGGCGGAACTTTTGCCGGCGTGGCGCAGAAGGCGGCGTACCTGCAACGCCTGGGCATCAACGCGGTTGAATTGATGCCGCCGGCGGAATTCGGCGGCAGTCGCTCGTGGGGCTACAATCCGGTCGGGATTTACGCGCCGGAGTCGGCGTATGGCGGCCTGACGGCGTTCAAGCAGATGGTGAATGGGCTGCATCAATACGGCATCGCGGTGTATGTTGATGTGGTGTACAATCACATTGAGGGCGAAGTGTTGTGGAAATGGGACGGCTGGACGATGGGCTCGCATCTTTGCCCGATTGACGGCCAGACGGGGGAGCACGGCGGCATATTTTATTTTGACTGGACGGGCAGCCCGGCCGAGCGCTGGTACACGCAATGGGGCTTGAACCGGCCGAATTATGCGCGCGCCGAAGTGACGAATTACTTGACGCAGAACATCGTGTTTTGGCTGACGGAGATGAACTGCGACGGGATCCGCATGGACTCGACCATCAACATGCGCAAGGTCAATTATGCCAGTGACATCCCCGAGGGCTACGCGCTCTGCCGCACGATCAACACGGCGGCCGACGCGGTTGCGCCCGATGCCGTGCTGGTGGCGGAAGACTTGAACGACTACACCGGGGTGACCGACAAGAGCGGCGGCGCGTATACGCTTGGCTTTGACGCGCAGTGGAACAATTATTTTGTTGACAACGTGCGCGCCCAGATGGAAATCAGCGCGGACGCGTCGCGTGACATGACGGTCCTGCAGAATGCGGTGCAATCCATCGAGCACGGCCGCGCGTTCGCGACGGTGAAATATTCCGATTCGCATGATGACGCGGCCAACGGCCAATCGCGCTTGAATGTCGAGATTGATCCGCCGAACGGCACCTCATATTTCGCGAAAAAACGCTCGACCCTGGCGGCCGCGCTGGTGCTGACCTCGCCGGGCATACCGATGCTGTTCCAGGGCCAGGAATTTCTCGAGGACGGGTTCTTCAGCGATACCGATCCGCTGGATTGGACCAAGGTCAACACCTACGGCGGCATTTTGCAGTTGTACCGCGACGCGGTGCATTTGCGGCGCGACGCCTTCGGCATCAGTGCCGGGCTGACCGGCGCGTATGTCAGCGTCTATCATGTCAATAATTCTGGCGGCATGAAACTGATGGCGTACCGGCGCGCGCGCAGCAGCAGCGCGGGCGACGACATCGTGGTGGTGGTGAATGCCGCGAATGCGACGCGGACGGACTATCAGCTTGGCTTGCCGGGCGCGGGCACGTGGTATTGTTTGGTCAATTCAGACCGGCGCTGCTATGATGCCGGCTACGGCAATGGCGGCTCGCTGCAGGTGGAGGCCGGCACGCCCGGCATGGACGGGCTGACCCACAAAGGCAGCGTGACGATCGCGCCGTATTCGTTCATGGTGTTTGGCCGGGCACTGCCGGCGGCGCCGACGGCGGCCTTCAGCGCCACGCCGACGAATGGCAATCGCGGCCTGGCCGTGCGCTTTACGGACATGAGCAGTGGCATGCTGACGAACTGGCTCTGGGACTTTGGCGATGGCAGCCGCAGCGCTGAGGTCAACCCGCTCCATCGCTATACCAACGACGGCTTGTTCACCGTGACCATGACCATCGCCGGGCTGAACGGTAGCGCGCAGGCCGTGCAGAGCAATGCGATTCACACCAGTTCGAGCGGCTGGATTGACGGCCAGAATATTCCGGATGATTTTGCGGACGCGGAAGCGGCGACGTTTCAAGACACGGTCACGGACTGGGGCGCGTGGAATGCGCTGCTGGCCGCGCGCGCGACCATGGAAGCGGACCGGCTGCTGCTGGGCGTGAGCGCCAGCATTGAGAAAAACGGCAATGGCATGGTCGTCTTCTTCGACAGCATTCCGGGCGCGGGCACGAATTGCCTGCCGCCGTCGCTGAACGCGGTTGCGGCGCGGATTGTAAACATGACCGGCATGGTGTTCGACACGGAGTTCAGGCCGGATTTTGCGCTCAGCATTCACACCGACAGCGCCAATCCGGCCGAGGCCTTTGTTGATTTCTCGCGCTTGAACGCGAACACCTACAGCTACTGGGGTAAACTGCTGAACATGGACACGAGCTACGGCTCGCTCAGCAATGGATTCGCGCAGTTGGCGCTGTACAATCAAAGCGCGGCCGGCACGAGTCTGGCGGTGACGGGCACATATGCCACCGGCTTGGAGCTGGCCATCACGCGCGAGGCACTGAGCTTGACCGGCGAAGCGTGCCGGGTGCAGGTCGTGGTCAGCAGCAGTGACGGCAAGTGGTCGGCGAATCAATCGCTGGCGCCGATCCACGGGGCAACCAACAGCTATGCCGTCAGTGGTTCCGCGGCAAGCAAGCGGTACAACTTGGTGCCGGGCGAGCAATTCCTGCAAATTGGCGTGCCCGAGCCATGGGGCTTGCAACTTGGCGCCGGGTTGTATATGATATGGCACAAACGACGCACGAGGCGTGGATGAACAACATTATTTGGCACACACTAGTAGTATGCGCGTTGATCAGCGTCAGCGGGCGCGGGGCGGATGCCGCCGCGCTCGGCACGCTGGTGGACGCCTCGTTTACGGAGGCCGACTTGGCGACCGTGCTGGCATTGTATCGCGGCGAGAACCAGGTGAATGTGCTGGTGCGCGCGGCCGGCACGAATCATCCGCCGATCACGCTGGAGTTGAAACAAGTGCCGCTGGGCGAGGTGCTGCGGTTTGTGGCGCGCAGTGTCAACATGACGTATGAGCCGCGCCCGTTTGGCGCGATCTTCAGCGCGCCGTACAAGCCGCTGCCGGCGCGGCCACCCACCAATCTGTTGCGCCAGAAGTTGCAGCAACGGATTGATGTTGAGTTTAAAGAGCAATCCCTGCTGGATGCCGTGCAATGCGTCGTGCAAGGGCACGGACTCAATCTGGTCTTGATTCAGCCGGCGGCGTGGGCTGACAAAACCGTGACGCTGACCCTGAAAAAAGTGACCATCGCACAAGTGCTGCAATATTTGCAGGAGTTCAGCCGCGTGCCGATCAGTATTGACGGCTGCGCGGTGGTGGTGGGTGGTACCGCAACAAAATAAGGATGCATGGCAAAACAGGATGACAGGATTGACAAGGCACCCGGCGCGACGCACAGCGTGAATATTCCGCCGGACAAGCACGTAAAAGTGCTGGACGGGCAAGGCTGGGTCGGCTTGGTGCAGGTGATGGGCGACGAGACGACGATGGTGAATGCCGCGCGCGTTTCCTTCGGCAAATTCACGACGCGCATGACCGAACGCGACGAAGTCCTCCTGAAATATCTGATCGATGAACGCCACACCAGCCCGTTCGAGCATGTGGTCTTCACCTTCATTGTGCATTGTCCGCTGTTTGTGCGCAGCCAATGGCACCGCCACCGGACGTGGTCCTACAATGAAATCAGCCGGCGCTACACGGAAGTTGAGCTTGCGTTTTATGAGCCGCGCCATATTCGCGGTCAGAGCGACAACAATCGCCAGGCATCCGTGGATGTGCTGGCGGGTGCGACGCAGGCCGACGCCACGCGCATGATCGCGCAGGCCAATCGCGCCTCGCGCGAGGCGTATGAAGCGCTGCTGCAGATGGGCGTCTGCCGCGAGCAGGCGCGCGGGGTCTTGTCCCAGAATTTGATGACCACGTTTTGGGCGACGGTCGATCTGGGGAATCTGCTGCATTTCTTGTCCTTGCGCGACCATGCCGGCGCGCAATGGGAAATCCGGCAGTATGCCCAGGCGCTCAAAACGCTGGTGCAACCGTTACTGCCGACCGTGGCTAAAATCAACGGCTGGTGAGCATGTCCGAGCCGGCGATTCAATGCGTGGACGTGGTGAAAGACTACCGCGGCGGGCTGGGCGGGCGGCAAGCGTATCGTGCGTTGCACGGTATTTCTCTGGCGGTGCCGCAAGGCCAAGTGTTTGGTTTTCTTGGCCCGAACGGCGCGGGCAAGACCACGGCCCTGAAAATCCTGTTGTCGTTCATCCGGCCGACGTCGGGCGCCGCCTTGCTGTTTGGGCGATCGACACAGGAGCCGGCGACGCGCCGCCTGCTGGGCTATCTGCCGGAAACCACAACCTATCCCGAGTATTTGACGGCGCGCGAGGCGGTCATGTTTTACGCGCGGCTGAGCGGGCTGGCGCGCGGCACGGCGGCGAGCGCCGCAGCCGACGCCTTGCGCACGACCGGCTTGCGGGAGGATGCGGATCGCCCGCTGAAGTACTTCTCGAAAGGCATGCGCCAGCGGGTGGGCTTGGCCCAGGCAATTGTGCATCAGCCGGCGTGCCTTGTTCTGGACGAGCCGGCCTCGGGGCTTGACCCGCTCGGGCGGCGCGAGATCCGCGAGCTGATCACCCACCTGCGCGCCCAAGGCTTGACGATCTTCTTCAGCTCGCATGAGCTGTCGGAAGTCGAGGCCATCTGTGATACGATTGCCATTCTGCACCGCGGCCGTATTCTGGTGCAGGGCGCCCTTGCGGCGCTGCTGGCATCGGCAACGGAGCATCATTCGCGCGCCGCCGCGCTCGAAGCTTTATTTGTCAACACCATTCGTCAGGATGACCACGCTCACGAATCTGTATCTGATCGCGCATGAAACGGTGCGCAGTGCGCGCCGCCGCCGGCATCTGCCGGTGATGCTGCTGGCGGTGCTGGCCAGCGCCGGCATTTGTTGTTCCATGGAGTTTTTCGGCAGTGTGCATTACCAGCAGTTTTTCTTTCACATCATGATGCTGGTGCTGCCCTTGGTCACGGTCGTGGTGGCCACGCTGACGACCTGCTGGGTGCTGCCGCAGCAGCGCCAGGATCACACCCTGCATCTCATTCTGGCGCGGCCGGTGGCGCGCTGGCAGGTGATCATCGGCACGTTCCTAGGTGTGGCCGTGACCAGTGTCATGGCTTTTTTTGTGTTCACCGCCATTTTTCTCCTGTCGCTGTGGTGGCGCGCGGTCGTCTTCCCGCCGGCACTGCTGCATGCCGTGACCTTGCTGCTGGTTCAAGTGCTGCTGTTCAATGCCCTGGCGCTGCTCTTGTCGCTGCTGACCACGCCGGCGATGACGGCCGTGGTCTGCCTCCTCTATTATTTTCTCGGGCAACTGATTCAACCCACGCTGCAACCGGTGCTGGCCGGCACGCCGTGGTTGGTGCGTTTGCCGGCCTGGTGTGCGTTCTTTGCCACGCCCCATCTGAACTATTTCAACCTGACCATGCCGGTGGTGCACCAATGGCCGGCGGTCTCGTGGTTCATGCTGGTGCCGACAATCACCTATGGGGTGGGCTGGACGGCGCTGCTGCTGCTGGCGGCGTGCGGCCTGTTTCGCCGATGCGACGTGTGAGCAAGATTGGACTTATGGGACTCTTAGGTCTTATAGGACTTATAGGTCTCATCGGCCTGCAGCGGCAGCCGTATGGCATCTGCGCGCCGGAAACTGCGTGGGATCAGCTGATCACGGTGGTGCGCGTTGTCATTGGCGATGCGGCCTGGATGCAAGGTGATTTGTATTTGCATCGCGGCATTGATGAAAATGACCGCCAAGAACAATACAACATATTCCGGCCCTACGATCCGTATGCCCTCTTCAAGAATGCTGACCATACCGGTGAGGCCTGCGGGCGTGAGCACGACGCGGAA
The DNA here is from genome assembly GCA_026398485.1 of bacterium. Taxonomy (GTDB): domain Bacteria; phylum Auribacterota; class UBA3054; order UBA3054; family JAPLST01; genus JAPLST01. The sequence continues at coordinate 12,373 of JAPLST010000452.1, read as the reverse complement.
CACGATGCGCCGGATATGCACTTGGCGGGCCGCGATGAGGCGCAACTGCTGCCGCTGTTCTGGCTGACATCCAAGGCGGATCCGCACAACATTCAAAACTGGTCGGTGGGCAGCTATTGGCTGGCGCGCGTGGGCCATGGGCCTGCGGCGCTGTCCTTTCTCGAACAGGGCCTGCAGCAGAATCCCGACAGCCCGGTGCTGGCGCTTGACTTGGGCGTGATGCTCTTCAACACGGGCGGCGCGCGCGGCACCGATCGCATCACCAATTTGCTGTGGCGCGCGCTGGGCGGCATGCATACGCCGCAAGAACGGCGGCGGGCGTACACCTATCTCGGCGCGGCACTGCGCACGATGAATGCCGCGCGCGCCCTGGCCGACCTGCGCCTGCAATGGTCAGCCGAATTCCCGGTCGGCGACATGCCGACGCCACTGTACCAGCCGCCGCCGGACGCGCCGTGACGTGATGCCGGCGCCGCACCGCCGCCATTGAAATTTCACGCGTAATCGCGTATACTATGCCACCAGCAACAAAGGAACCGGCACGTATGGTTGATGCTTCAACAGCACATCTTGACAAATTCTGGCAACGCGGCAAGGCCTTGCTTGGCGTGCAGTACCCGATCATGTGCGGCGCCATGACGTGGGTGAGCGAGCCGCGGCTGGTGGCGGCGGTGTGCAATGCGGGCGCCTTTGCCAGCCTGGCGTGCGGCAACATGCCGCCCGACGAGCTTGCGCGGCAAGTGGCGCACACGCGCACGCTGACGGACAAGCCGTTTGCCGTGAATTTGATCACCGTGGCGCCGAATTACCTGGCGCACCTTGAGATGGCGGTGCAGGCGCAGTTGCCGGTGATTGTCTTTGCCGGCAGCATGCCGCGCGAGCAAGAAATTGAAAAAGCCAAGGCGTCCGGCGCACAAGTCCTGGCGTTTGCCTCGACCGACGCGCTGGCCAAGCGCATGGTGCGCTATGGCGTTGACGGCCTGATCCTCGAGGGCATGGAAGCTGGCGGGCATGTCGGGCCGGTGGTCGGGCCGATTTTGTGGCAACAGATTTTATTCCAGTTCAGCGAGCGCGTGCCGGTCTTCATCGCCGGCGGCGTGGCGACCGGGAAAATGATGGCGCATTTGCTGCTGATGGGCGCGTCGGGCGTGCAATTGGGCACGCGCTTTGTCATGACCGACGAGTGCGTGGCGCACCCCAATTTCAAGGAGGAGTTCCGCCGGGCGCAGGCGCGCGATGCGGTCACCTCGCCGCAATTCGATTCGCGCCTGCCGGTGATTCCCGTGCGCGCCCTGAAAAACAAAGGCACGCTGACCTTCGCCAAACTACAGTTGGAATTGCTGCAAAAACTGGATGCCGGCGAGATGGAGCGCGAGGCGGCCCAGATGGAAGTCGAACGCTTCTGGATCGGCGCACTGCGCCATGCGGTCATCGAGGGCGATGTCGAGCACGGTTCGCTGATGGCCGGCCAAACCGTCGGACTGGTTGATGAAATCATGCCGGTCGCGCTGCTGGTCAAGGAATTGATTGGCGATGCGGAACGCGAACTGGAACGCATCGCCCGCACGCTCTAACCTGCTGTCAAAGGAGTGACTATGTTGCGCACATGTATGACCACCGCCATGGTGGGATGTCTGCTGGTAGCGCTGCTCAATGCCCAACCACCGGGGCCGGCCGCGCCGGTTGCACCGGCGGCGATCATGGTTGCACCGGCGGCTGCGCCCGGCGTGACAGCCGCGCCGGTGCCGCTCCTGCTGCGCATTCCCGAACCGTATGCGCCGCGCGACTATGGCAACTTGGTAGGTATGCCGGGCTTCAGCGGCACGTCGCTGTCGAATCATTTCACGCTGTATCAAGGCTATGTCAAAAACGTCAACCTGCTGCAAAGCAATTTGCGCACGCTGCTGGCCGGCGCCCAGGAGACGACGCCGCCGTATGCCGAGCAGAAACGGCGCTTGGGCTGGGAATTCAACGGCATGCGCCTGCACGAATACTATTTTGACAATCTGGGCGGCACAGGGGTGATGGCGACCAACACGCCGCTGTATGCCCAGCTCTGCGCGGATTTCGGCAGCTATGACTCGTGGAAGCGCGACTTCACCGGCACCGGCAAGATGCGCGGCATCGGCTGGGCGGTGCTGTATTACGACCCGTTCGGCGGGCGGCTGATGAACATGTGGATCAACGAACATGACGCCAACCACATTGCCGGTGGCGTGCCGCTGCTGGTCCTGGACGTGTTTGAACATGCGTACCTCACGGATTATCAGTTGGATCGCGCGGCCTACCTCAATGCCTTTTTTGGGAACATCAACTGGGATGTTGTGACGGCGCGCTTCTCCCTATGACAGTTGCGCCGGAATTGACCGCCGCGCTGCCGCGCAATCCGCACGACCTCGAGCTGCTGCTGGAAGTCAGCCGGGTGCTGGATCAGAGTTTGGAGTTGCGCACCGTGGTGACGCCGCTGCCGCGCACGATTGCGACTCACATTGGCGCGCGGCGCGTGATGCTGCTGCTGCTGAACCGCAACACGCGCGAAATCTCGATTGCGGAAAGCTACGGCCTCTCGGAAAGTCAACGCCAGAAAGCGCGCTACCGCCTTGGCGAAGGCATCACCGGCCAGGTGGTTGCCAGCGGCGAGCCGGCCATTATTCCGCGCATCTCGGCCGAGCCGCGTTTTCTGGATCGCACCGGCGCGCGCACGGATCAGTACAAACAGGACTCGGCCTTCATCTGCGTGCCGATCAAGCTGGGCAAGGAAGTCATTGGCGCGCTGAGCATCGAGCGCCCGTGCCGCGACGGCCGCGTCTTGCACAACGATGCGCAATTGCTGACGATCATCAGCTCGATGATCGCCCAAGCCGTGCGCCTGCGCCAGGCCGTGCAGGAGGAGCAGGAACGCCTGCTGGATGAAAATCGCCGGTTGCAGCAGGAGCTGAAGGAGCGCTTTCGCCCGTCCAACATCATCGGCAATTCCAACGCGATGCAGACGGTCTTCGACCTGATCGCGCAAGTGGCCCGCAGTGATGCGACCGTCCTGATCCGTGGCGCGTCCGGCACTGGCAAGGAGCTGGTGGCGCACGCACTGCATTACAGCAGCCTGCGGGCCGGCATGCCGTGCGTCAAGGTGAATTGCGCGGCCTTGCCGGAAACCTTGATCGAAAGCGAACTGTTCGGCCACGAACGCGGCGCGTTCACCGGCGCGCTGGCCGCGCGCAAAGGCCGCTTCGAACTGGCCCATGGCGGCACGATTTTCCTGGATGAAATCGGCGACTTCTCGGCGGCGACCCAGATCAAGCTCCTGCGCGTCCTGCAAGAGCGCGAATTCGAACGCCTGGGCGGCACCAGCACCATCAAGATCAACGTGCGCATCGTCACCGCCACCAACCGCGATCTCGAAGAACTGATCGAGCGCGGCCAGTTCCGCCAGGATTTGTATTATCGCTTAAACGTCTTTCCCATCTTCCTGCCGCCCTTGCGCGACCGCCGCACCGACATCCTCCTCCTGGCCGATCATTTCGTCGAGAAATACTCGAAGCTCAATCATAAAAATGTGCGCCGTATTTCCACGCCCGCGATTGACATGCTGATGGCCTATCATTGGCCGGGCAATGTCCGCGAACTGGAAAATTGCATTGAGCGCGCCGTGCTGCTGACCGATGACGACGTGATCCACGCCCATCATCTGCCGCCCACGCTGCAAACGGCGGAGGCCAGCAACACGACCTTTCACGGCTCACTCGACGCGACCGTTGCGGCGGTCGAGCGCGAGCTGATTGTCGACGCCCTGAAATCTGCGCGCGGCAACATGGCCAAAGCGGCCCGCGCACTGGGCGTGAGCGAGCGGCTGATGGGCTTGCGCGTGCGCAAGTTCGGCGTCAGCTACCGCCAGTTTCGCACCAAAGGGTAAACTATTAACAACAGAAGATACGATCATGGCTACACTTACTACCTGTCCTGATGCAAAACATCTGTCAGCAAACAAGCCCAAGCATGCCCGAAATGCGGGCGCCCAATCAAACGGCGCACTTCTTGTTTAGCACAAGCTGTCGCCATTATTGTTGTTCTATTCGTCATCGGATTTGCCATGCAGCAGATACAAAACTTCAACATGACTCCGACGCAGATAAAGGCAAACGAGAATAGCGAGATTGGTCAGATGCTTTGGAGATCAACCAAGGAGCATGCCATCACGCAACTAAAGGCGCCAGCCACGGCCAAGTTTGCAGGCGACCGCTATGTTATCCTCAATGGCACCGGCATGGTCACCGGCTACGTAGACGCCCAGAACTCATTTGGCGCCATGATCCGCAATGAGATCGTAGCCGAGTTCGTCAAAGGAAAAGACGACCAGTGGCATATGACGGACTTTGCCATGGATCAACCCAAATAAATCGAGTGCAAAAGTCAGCAGGCGTTGACGCCGGCGCCACGCCGCCCGCACTAATCGCCGGCTCCAAGAATTCCACAGCGATGCACCGGAACGAATTCTCACCGTTGTTGACGAATTCCTTGGTCACCTCCAGTATTTGATTGCCGCTCAGAAAACGGTTGAGCTCCTCCTCGGCCGGCGCCACGTTCTTGATCGGCAGCACATATATTTTCAGTTGCATCTGGCTATCAATTGTCCAATGTTCTATCCAAAAAAATCAAACTTCAGCGGCGCGATGGGCCGCTGAACAAACATAGCACAGATTCGCGGCACGGAGGCCGCTCTCTGGCTCGGTATTCGGTGTTCAGTATTCAGTATTCGGTGCAGAAGCAGAACTAACCATCGGGGCATGGAAGCCCCTCCCAGTCAAGCCAGCGGCAGCAGAAACAGACCGCTGCGCGCCTGCAGGTGGCCGGCGTCCCGCCTGGCCACCGGCGGCGCTGCGCTTTTTCACTGACCTGCGGGCAAGACCAGACGAAAACCGACGTCGTCGTCGGCGTAGGCCGGGTAGATGCCGTTGCGGCCCGAAGACCGGCAGTACTCGGCGACGTAGTTCCAACCGCCGCCGCGGATCACGCGTCCCGAGCCCTTTGTCGGCCCGCGCGGGTCGGTCACATTTCCACTCGCGTAGGTGCCATACCAATCCCGACACCATTCCCAGACATTTCCGTGCATGTCGTACAAGCCCCATGCGTTCGGCTTCTTCTCACCCACCGGATGGGTTGTCGAGCCGGAATTGCTCTGGCACCAGCCGTACTCGGTCAGGCCATCCTCATTGTCGCCCCAGGAGAACTTGGTCACCGTCCCCGCTCGGCAGGCGTATTCCCATTCGGCTTCTGTTGGCAGCCGGAATGTTTGCCTCGGCATTTTTTCGCCCAGTTTCCGCACAAAAGTCTGGCAGTCGTTCCAACTGATGCTCTCGACCGGGTTCTTTGGCTCTTTGAAGCTGCTTGGGTTTCTTCCCATTACCGACTGCCATTGTTCTTGACTGACCTCATACTTGCCGAGGTAGAACGGCTTGGTGATCTTCACATTGTGCACAGGTTTCTCGTCAGCGTCACCCTGGTCCAATCCCATCGCAAAAGTGCCGGGGCGAATCAAAACGAACTCCATCTTCACGCCGCCGCCGAGATCAAAAACCAGTTGTTTTCGCGGGCCTGGCATTGCTGCAACGCGATCCCGTAGTGCCGCCATCCTCGCATCGCTCGGGATCAGGTTCTCCAATTCCGCCAGGATGTCCTCGGCCTGGAACTTGTCCTTTCCGGCAATCGCCGTTTCTATTCGGGCAATGACGGGGGAAGCTTTGGCGGTGTTCTCTTTGGTCTTGGCGCTGGCGACGGCCACTTCCAAGTCTGCTGTGGCCTGCTTGAACTGGGCCGTGGCCGCGTCGGTCTGGCCTGCCGAGGATTTGGTCTGCGCGTCGGTTGCCTTCGTTTGGGCGGCGTGAAATTGATTGGATGCGTGCTTGTTCAACAACTCCTTGTCCGTAGTCGCCAGCGCCGCCGACCATGTGTGCTGGGCATCGGCCATTGCGTTCATCTTGTCCGCCTCGGCACGCGCGGTGGCGAACTGTTCGACGGACTGGGTGATAGATTTCTTGGCGTTGTCGAAATCGTCGTCGGCCAGTGCCTTGTCCGCGTCGGCGAGCGCCTGTTTGCCGCGCTCGAAGGAAGCAGGCCGGGCTTCACTCTTGAAGGCTTTGTCCACCAATGTCAGCGAGTCTACGACGCTCTTACGGGAGGCCTGGACCTGCTCGCGTTGGTCCTGCAACACGGCGGCCTCGCGGTAGAGTTTCTCCGTTGCCGCGAACAAGGCGCGCGCGGGAGAATACTGACGTTCCTCGAATGCGTCCACTGCCGCCGACTCGCTTTTCTGCGCCCGACTAAGCAGGTCGGCCATCGAACCGGTCTTCGGTTTTTTGGCGGTGCTGGTGGTCTCTGTCTCGCGGCTACCTAACTCTCGTCTCAACTCGCGCAAGCCGGCGTCGCCTTTGGAGAGGAACTTGAGCAGGTCCTTGATCTGCTCGCGCGCGGCGAGCATGGCGGTGCGGGCCGCGACGGCCTGTTCAAGCGTCGCCATCCCCTGCGAGGGCAAGAGTTCCTCAAACGCCTGCCGCGCCTTCTCAAACTCGGCGATAGCTTGGTCGACGTCGCCCGCCTCAAGATAGCCTTCCGCGTTGATCTGTAGCCGTTGACCTGCCGCCATCTGTGCGGCGTTGGTGGTCTCGGTCATGCGACTGCCATCGGACTTGGCCGCTGCATCGGCAAGCATGCGGGCCGTGACCACGGCCTGTTCCGCCTTTGACAGTTTCTTCTCGACCTTGTCCCAGTCAAGGGCTTGGCGATAGAACTTGGCCGCCTGCTTGTAAGCCTCAGCCGAGTCGATGTAGCGATCTTTGGTCAGAAGGATATTGCCTTCCTCCTGTTTCGATTCGCCACGGGCAACGATCTTGCGCCGGGCCTGCACTGCCTTGCTAAGAGCACCTTCGCGCGTGATCTCCCGCAAGGCGGACGCTGCAAGTTCGTCTCTTAGGACCGTAACATCTGTACGCGCCTTGATCGCATCCTCCAGTTTCCCCTGCGCGCTTGGCGCGTCGCTTTGCGCCCGACTGCATCCCGCAAGCGCGAGTAGTAGCACACACATGCCCGCTATCCCCATCATGCGTCCGGTCTGTTGCATAGTTTTGGATCTCCTTTTACGCGCATCCGCGCTTGTTGTTTTTGGCCAATTTGTATTCTACATTATACACAGTGCCGGAATTCGACACCGCATCTATTATATCAGAAAACCGGCGGGAAGGTGCCTGTTGCGGTTTTGTTCTAATTAGATGACAAGATGAGACTAATTGTGATATACTATGCCCATGTCAAGACCACGACGTATCGACGCAAAGTTGGTCGCACGGGTAAAGTCCGTCGTAGCCGAATCCCGCGACCAGGACGAAATGCGCGCAGCGCAATCAATACTTCGTCCCGCACTGATGGGTGCGACGCTGAAGCAAACCGCCACTGTACTCGGGGTGGGACGAGCCACTGTCCATCTGCTGCAAACGCGCTTCCGGAAAGGGATTTGTGCATTGTCGCCACAAGCTCATTTGTATGCCCTGCCTTATTTTGTCGCATCATGCGGGCTAAGTTGCCATTATGGGCTTATCGCGCTTGCGACAATTGCAGGTTCATTTTCGGCCGGTGGCATGGTTGCCAAATCATTCTGCTATCCGATACTGCCGATGGAGACGCCGTTATTTTCTTGATCTGCTATAATGGCCGCATCTTAGTAAATATAACGCCTCTGGGTAACCGTTGGAAAGCCGGTGGCGATACACGCTGGCGTTCGGCCAAGGAAGGAGATCGAGTCATGGATACTTTACTATGCTTCATCACAGTCCGAGAAAATAATCGCAGAAGCCAATGCAAACCGCCCATCAAACCATAGTGATGTCCATGAGAAAATCCCCAACCAGAAAGCTGACCGATGCCGCAGAAAAGTCAATCATTAAAGCTTTGATGTCATACGGAAAAGAGTCTGCACTGGCACATTGTGAATCTGCGGCACAACTCATCGCACAAGCCAAATCTAGTGATCCTTCAGACCAGTTCATAGGACTGGCACAGGAATCACTTGCGGAAACATTGCCTCACCGATCAGCAAATATATTAGTCTCTCTTGCCAGTACTATTTTGAAAGCAGGATGCAAAGAAGCCACTGCGCCACTTGATGTCGAATTGGCTACCATGGCTGTTGATTTATACGAGCGCGCGGCCTCACTCTACAAACATACGAACATCGATGCTGTGATCTCCGACGCCAAGATGCAGTTGAATAAGCTACAGCAGTCTTCCCACAAGATGAGCGGATGAACAGCATAGAACCCGATGCAGGCATGATTCTGATAGTGATCGCCGCGGTGGTGATCCCGATCGTGGCGTTTTTCTTGCTCCGCGGTGCAAGGAGCAAAGCAAAGCCGGCAGTTGTTAAGCACTCTACTTTGCCGCGTGGCCACGCTATGGTAGTCAAACGCCTGATCGATGTTTTTCTTGAGTGCAATGAGCTGATGCGCACTACCAAGACACCCAAGGTTGTCGAGTGCAGGTTTGACCGGCTTAAAGACACCTACGAGCATCTTGCGCAATACAGCGGCTGCTTTCCCGCTGACCACTGGCAACACTTTCAGAAGGTCTACACTGATGCTGAACATGACCGGGCCTGGCTCTATCTCAAAGCTGTTCTTCACTTGAGTGTTGAAAAAGCCTGTAGCTCAAAGACGAAGAAGGCGAAGGAGAAATGGCTGCTGGAAGGAACACAGGCAATCAACAACGCCATTCGTTTCAAGTTTTTAGATCAGGCACAGATTGACCTGATTGCAGCAGAGTTCCACGCGGTCGAGGCGCAGTATTATGCTGATAAGGTGGAAAGCACGACGACCGGCTGCAGGACCAAACGCGTAAAGACTGTTGCTCCATCCACTGCATTTGAAGAAGCGCCAAGTGAGAGCGGCAGTGCCGCGCCTTGACGCCGGCGGGCGGACATTTTAACCTCACACGGAGAACCCTCATGCAGCATTTGCACAAACGAGAGTACCTGAACGCTGGCGACGCATTCCGGCTGACGTCCGACACCCAATGCAATTTCATATTGCTGGACGACAGCAACTATTCGACCTACAAGTCTGGCACCGGTTTCAAATGCCACGGCGGGAAGTTTGTCAAATTCCCCGCCATGCTGGTGGCGCCATCAAGCGGTTATTGGAATGCCGTGGTTGATCTTGGCGGCGGCAGCGCGAACATCCGCTACTCGTTGGACGTCATAAAAAACAAGTGACCAGCGATCTGGTCGACTGAATCGGCCAGGGCCAGGTTGATCTGCGCAAACTGGCGCAGGTCTTGTTTCGTGAAGCCGCCGTTCGGCGTGCGCTCCCAATCGAGTTTGCCGTTAAGGTATACGCGCACCATGAACACAGGCTTTGCCTTTTTCGTAAAGACCTCATCGAGATACGTTATAATCTCACCGATCCTTGCCGCCATAATTATACCATACTCCAGGCGCGAGCCGAGCTTGACGACGGCGCCGCAGTCTGATACAATCAATCCGTTCATATAACGACAGGAGACACAATGAAGGCAGCCATAGTATTCATCGCCGCGGCGAGCGTCGCTTGTCTTTCAATGCAGGCCGCCGACTCACTGGTGGCCAAGGACGGCCGCACAATTACGGCCACCGTCCAAAGCTACAGCGCTGGTTCATTCGCCGTGAAGCTGGAGAACGGCACAATCAAACTGATTCCCGCCGCCAATCTGCGCAGCATCACCTTTGGCGGAGCCGCACCGGTAGCCGCTACTGAGCAGAGCCCGGATGATGAAGGCACTGGTGTTGGAAAACTTGCCTTCGTCGGCACCGTGAAGCTCAAGGAGATTGAGGAGAAGATGTTTGACTACGAAGGCAAAGTGGTCAAGGTTCGTTTCAACACCGTCTCGACCATCACGCAGAAATCAAAGGAGACATTCAGCGTGAATGCCTGGGATGATGAGTTCAATAACGCTGTCATTGAATTCCCGCGGGCCGCCCAGACGTTCTTCAAATCCATCGAGCGGCGCAAGGGTGAAGTGTTCATCTATGGCATCGTGCACCGAACAACACTGACAAGGAAAGCCACCGGCGTGGAGTACGAAGGCCCACTGATTGAAATGCTCGGCACCAATCAGAAGAAGAACACAGACGGGACATACGAGTATTCATTCTGATGTTGACGCCGGCGGGCGGATGTGCTACACTAATGCTGCCATGAAGACCATGCCAGGACATATCCTTGACCGCAACGCCGTGCCGATCTACACCACGGCGCAGGCCGCGCGCTATCTTGGCATGCCTGCGGATACCCTGCGCGCATGGGTCGCCGGCCGGCCCTACCAGTCTGGCGGAGCGGAACGCTGGTCGCAGGCCGTCATTACCACGCCAGAAACCACCTGGCGCGAGCACATCAGCTTCCTGAACCTGACCGAGGCGCACGTCCTCTCATCCCTGCGCCGCATGCATGTCAGCATGGCAAAGATCCGCAAGGCCATGCTCTACATCAAAGAACACTATCAGACCGAGCATCCCCTCCTGCACGACGGGCTGATGACCGACGGCGCCCACGTCTTCATCGAGGAACTGCAGCACATTATCTGCGCGTCCGAGGCCGGCCAGTTGGCCCTGCCGGAAGTGATGCGCTGCTACCTAGCGCGCATCAAGCGCGACCGCCACGGCGTGCCGCGCGTGCTCTATCCCTATACACACGCCTCCACGGCCGGTGCGCCATCGTTGATCGCCATCAATCCTGACATTCTCTGCGGTGCGCCCGTCATAGACGGCACGCGCATCAGCACTGCCGCCGTCTTCGAGCGTTTCATGGCCGGCGAGCATCCGCACGCCATTGCGGCCGATTACGGCGTCGCGCCCGACGCGGTTGACGAGGCCATCCGCATCGAATCACGGCATGCCGCGTAGCCTGGCTACGCTCTACGCCGACGAGAATCTTTGCGGCGCCGGCATCATCAGCCAATGCCAGGCTGAAAACATTCCACTGCATCCCATCACCAAACTGATCGCCCGCAGCGCCAGCGATGAAGAGGTCTTGCGGGCCATTGGCGCGCACCGCGGCTCCTTGCTCATCACCCGCGATGACGATTTCCTATTCCGCCGCGTCACCCACGCCGCCATGCGCGCGCACCGCACAGGCGTGTTCTACATTGCCTGCGCCGGTACTATGTCAGCCGGTCAGGTCGCCGCGCTCATCATCCGGCACTGGCCGGCCATGAAGCGTATCGCCGCCCGCATGCGGCGCCCATTCCTCTACTCGCTTACCAAGAACGGCCCGCGCCAGCACACCATCACGCGCGACGTTTGACGCCCTGACCAGTTTTCCACTATTATTTAGCCACTCCATTCTGGTATAGTGCCCCGTAACTTGCACGGGAGTACCCATGTCTCTGCCGCACCGCATTGTCAAACGTGCCGGCCGCACCTGCTACTACGCCACGTGGTTCGACCGCGAAACCCACCAGCAGCACTGGCGCAAGCTGGCCCAGACCATGCCCGTCGCCCGCCGCGCCCTGGCGCTCCTCCAGGATAGACCGAATGGGGTCAGGCGTGCATTTACCACATATCATGACAGCCTTGCCAACGCCTCTTGAGATGCTTGTCGCGCTTAGTGCGACAGGCAATCCGACAGCATGCCATGGACACTGCAGTCCCGCACCTTCTATGAAGTGATCTTGCCATGACCAAGGACATCATTTCCACCTGCAATTCTCAACATACTGTGCGGGAGCCCCTTCCTTTGCCTATGCCGCCTAACGTCGGCGGAAACGGCGCAGCAGCACCAGCAGGCATGCCATTGCGCCAGCCACTGGCTCGGGCACGACCGTGAACGGATTGGCGGTGAATACCATGCTGCCGGTCAACGAGTCGCAGTCTACTACATCAAAGCGCAGCACATAGTTCGTGCCGCCACCGATCAGGCTGGCGGGCACTGTCCACGCTGCCTGGCCAAGGACATTGCTGACATCTGTCGCCGCCAGCGCAACTTCGCTTGCATCGTCGCGCACCAGCACGCGCATCGTCGCGATCACCAGATTGGTGTTGTTCGCATCAACTGCACCTGGCCGATCTCCTGCCCCGTCTGCTCAAACAATACGAGCCGCGCCCAGGCCGTTGACGCCGGCGCTGCAGTCTGCTATACTGATCCTGTAACCCCGTGACCACAACGACCATGAGCGCCATCGCCAATTACGCCTTCATTGACAGCCAGAATCTGAACCTCGGCACGGCGCGGCTGGGATGGAAGCTCGATTACGGCCGCTTCCGCGTGTACCTGCGCGACAAATTCGGTGTGACCACCGCCTACATGTTCATCGGCTACATGCCGGAGAACCAGCAGCTTTACTCGTCATTGCAGAAGTG
>JAPLST010000497.1 GCA_026398485.1 bacterium | reverse complement strand
GGCCCTGACCGCCGATGCTGCCGCCGGTGCTACCATGGCACAGCGACGACCGCGGCGGTCAAGGGCCTGACCGCCCTACCTGTCTGCGCGCTCTACGCCGGCGGCTCCCGTCCTTATATCGGAATTTCAGCGATCTTACAAGGGAGTTGACCTTGGTATGTCGGCCATCAGTCTAATTTACTACCCCTGAAAGATCGCTGCCGTTGACGGGATCGTGGGGGAATAAGATTGAATATAAAGGTGCGCCGGCGTTCTTTTCTCAATCTTTGCTTCCACCGATCCCGCCGGCGGCGCATGCGCGTCAACTTATCAAGCACATCTGTCGTAGAAGCGGCTTCCAGCCGCTTAAACGCGCGCGGCGCGGTTGACAGTGGCCGGGACTTAATGCGAGAATACACTCGTGAAATGTTTTCGGAAGCTGCGCGGCTATTTTCCTAAGGAGGCCACCATGAAAAACAGGCAACTGATCGGGAGCGTCGGACTGTCGGCATTGTTGATTGCGTCGGTCACCATGGCCGCCGTGCGCAATGGCGCGAAAGGCGATTGGCACACCGGCGAGATTACGGAGCAGGCTTATGTGGACCGCTGGGGCTATGGCTCGGGCGACCAGGGGAACAGTAACGTTGTCACCGCCGATACACAGGTCAAACAGGCGGGGGATGCCTCGATCAAACTCTGCACCGGGGCGGGGATGGACACCTGGATTTATTTCCCGAACACGAAGGATCTCGATCTAGATTGCACGCACGTTGGCTCGCTCTCATTTCTGCTGCACACGGAGAACAAGAACGGCTGGGGCCCGGATTGCTGGGTGATCCTCAAAGACATGCACGGGCGCTCGGCCACCTATACCACCGTGCGCAACCGGGCGGCGCTGACGCTGGACGAATGGGTGCCGTATGGCTTGCCCGTCGGGCCGGATGCCCCGCGCAATGCCGGGGCCTTTGGCTGGAACCTCGAGCTGGACAAGGACTTTGACTGGCAGCATGTCGGCGCGGTCGAGTTCCATGAGGACACCGGCGGGTATGGCTTTGTGCTCTACCTCGATGACCTGCGGTTCAATCCGCGTGGCGTGGCCACGGTGCCGTGGTGGCTGAGTTCGCTCGACAAGCCGGATTTGACGGTCACGTATGCCGAGCGCCTGCCGCGCTATCACCGCTATACCGTGGACTACGCCAACGTGTACCCGGTGCTCAAACCGGCGCAGCAAAAGCTCCAGCGATGGCCGGCGGAGGGCGAGCCGGTGAAATATCTGGTGCATGTGCGCAACGAGGGTTTTGCGCCGTCGCCGGCCGCGGATTTTGTCTGCACGATTGACGGGCAGGAGGTCATGAACGTGGCGCTCGAACCGATGCCGCCAAAGTCTGAAAAAATTATCGAAGTGCCGTGGCGATGGAAGCAGGGTGCCTGCGTCTTCATTGCCCGGGTTGATACCGGGAACAAGCTCGATGAGATCACGAAGAAGAACAACACTCTCGAATTCCAGAGCGACGCGTACACGCTCTTTGCCTACGTCGAGAAAAAATGCGCCGAAAAAGTGAGCCAGGTGAACAGCCTGCTGGGCTCGTTCTCGTTTGAGGACTGGCTGCGCGCGTCCACGGTCGACCAGATGAACAAGATGCTGCGCGCGTCAACCTATGACTTCGCGCCGCAGGGCACGCGCGTGCGCTGCCGGATAGATGGCATCATCTATGTTGACCGCATTCAAGATCTGCCCGTGGACAACTATCCGGATGATGCGCGCGACGGCTCATGGTCGTATCCCGAGGGCAGCTGGGTCGAGTACTGCAACCTCGCCAACAGTTATATGTGGGCGCTGAATCACGAGTTGTCCCACCAGTTCGGCATTATTGACGATTATCAACTTGACCTCACGGGTCAGGCCAACCTGGTGAACGGCAAGCCATTCAGCCAACCCGACGGCGGCTCGATGGGCGGCGGACGCACGCAGGGGCGCCGCGGCGCGTTTTATGCCGACATGGATGTCGCCGGCTATGAGGCGACCTATGGCAAGCGCCGCGGCTTCTTCGGCGAATACCTCTGGAACGTGCCGGACACGAATACGGTGCGCCTCATGGTAAATGGCCAGCCGGCTGCACAGGCCGAGGTGCGCGTGTACCAGAAAAAATGGGACGAGGGCGCCGGCCGCGACACCACTGGCAATGGCACAATCCCGGATAAGCCGATTATGCAAGGCAAAACGGATGATCAAGGCCGGTACACCTTCGAAAACCGCCCGGTGCTCAAGGAGTACACGACCGAGACCGGTTGTACGCTCAAGCCGAATCCGTTCGGCTACATAGATGTCGTCGGGCGCAACAGTGTGCTCATGCTGCGCGCGCGCGTCGGCGGCAAATGGTTCTACGGCTTCATGGACATCG
>JAPLST010000199.1:3428-19202 GCA_026398485.1 bacterium | reverse complement strand
GGTCGAGACCTCCACCGGCACGGTGTTTGATATCGCGGCGCTTGGCAAGGTAGTGGCGGCGACGGACGCGATCCTGGTGGTGGATGCCGTCAGCGGCATGGCGGCGGACGACATCTGCACGGATGCGTGGCATGTGGATGTCTGCGTGGCCGGCTCGCAAAAAGCGCTGATGATCCCGCCCGGCCTGAGTTTCATGAGTGTGTCGGAGAAGGCGTGGAAGCTGGCGGCGACGTCGAAACTGCCGAAGTTTTATTTCAATGCGACGGCGGCGCGCGCGGCGCTGAGCAAGAACGACACGCCCTTCACGCCGGCGCACACGTTGATCGGCGCGCTGGGCACGTCGCTCGACATGATCTTGGCGGATGGCATCGATGCCGTGCTGGCGCGGCATGCGCGCCTGGCGCAGAGCGTGCGCGCCGGCGTGCAGGCGTTGGGCTTGACCTTGTATTCGCAGCGGCCGGCCAATGCCTTGACGGCGATCACGGTGGCGGCCGGCGTTGACGCGGGCACGATCATCAGCGCCATGAAAGAGGACGGGATATTCGTGGCGGAGGGCCAGGATGCGGCCAAGGGCCGGATTTTCCGGGTGGCGATGATGGGCTATGCCGTCGATGCCGATGTGGTCAATGCGCTGGCGGGCATCGAGCGGGCGATGAAGAAGCTGGGCCTGCCGTTCACGCCGGGCGCAGGCGTATGCGCGGCGCAGAAGGCACTGCTGGGATGATGCGCGGCAGATGACGACGGACGAAGTCATGGCGGCCAGTGTGGCGATTATCCGCAGACACGCGGGATCGGTGTGTGGTCGTGTGCTGCTGTTCGGCTCGCGTGCGCGCGGCGGCGCGCATGCCGGCTCGGACATTGATCTGGGTATTGCGGGGGATGCGCCATTGCCGCAGTCGATTATGGCGCGCATTCGGGCCGACATCGAGGAATTGCGGACGCTGCACAGTGTTGATGTTGTCGATATGCAATCAGTGAATGCGCAGTTCCGTGCGGCGATTTTGGCGCATAGAATTGTCCTGTATGAGCAGCACGAGGCCGCGGCATGAATAATCACGATGAAACGGTTGCCGATCAAGTCTATCAACGCGTGCCGGGATATTTGCGTTTGTTTGAGGAACTCGTAACGGTACTGCACCAACCATAGGGGAAGCCATGTACAAAGTCATTGCGACAGACGGGTTTGATGCCAGCGGCGTTGACATTTTCACGCAGGCGGGCGGGATTCAGCTGGAGGTGCGCAAGAGCACGTCGGCCGAGGAGCTGCTGCAATTGATCGGCGGATATGACGGGCTGATCGTGCGCAGCGCGACGAAAGTGACGGCGGCTGTGATTGCGGCCGGCACCAAGCTGAAGGTGATCGGGCGCGCGGGCGTGGGCGTCGACAACGTCGATGTGCCGGCGGCCAGCCGGCGCGGCGTCGTGGTGATGAACACGCCCGAGGCCAACACTATTTCGACGGCCGAACACACGCTGGCAATGATGTTTGCGCTGGCGCGCCAGATCGCGCAGGCGGACGCGACGATGAAGCAGGGCAAGTGGGAGAAGAAGGCGCTGAAAGGCGTCGAGCTGTACGGCAAGACGATCGGCGTGATCGGCTTTGGCCGGATTGGCCGCTGGGTCGCGCGGATTTGCAAGAGCATCGGCATGGACGTGCTGGCCTATGATCCGCAGGTGACGGCCGAACGCGTGCGCGAAGCGGAGGCGGTGCCGGCGACGCTCGACGAGATTTATGCCAAGAGCGATGTGATCACGGTGCATAAGCCGTTGAACAGCGCCACCAAGAACCTGATTTGCGCGGCGACCATGGCGAAGATGAAGAAAGGCGTGCTGCTGGTGAACTGCGCGCGCGGCGGGATTATCAACGAGCAGGAGTTGTGCGACGCGATTGAGGCCGGGCAGGTGGCGGGCGCGGCGCTGGACGTGTTTGTCAAAGAGCCGACCGACAATGCGCGCGTGCAGCAATATCCGCAATTGACCTTGACGCCGCATATTGCCGCGTCGACCGAGGAGGCGCAGTCAAAAGTGAGTGTCGAGATTGCGCGGCAACTTGTCAGATACTTGAACGACGGCGTGATCGCGAATGCGGTCAATGTGCCGAGCATGGACGCGGAGAAGATGCGCAAAGTGATGCCGTTCGTGGAACTGGGCGGGCGGCTGGGCAGCGTGCTGGCGCAGATTGCGCGCGGGACGACGACGGCGCTGGAGATCACCTATGAAGGCACGCTTGAAAGCACGGAGGTGACGCCGATCACGAATGCGATCATCTGCGGCATGCTGGCGCACAGCATGGAAGGCGTCAACCAGGTGAATGCGCGGCTGCTGGCGGTGGAGTGCGGCATGACGGTGACGGAGCGCAAGACCTCGGCGCGCAGCGCCTACACCAATTTGATCCGCCTTGACGCGACGGTGCAGGGGCGCGGGCCGACCTCGATTGCCGGCACGATATTCGGGGATGACCAGCAACATCCGCGGATCGTGCGCGTCAATCATTTTCATGTGGATGCGATCCCCGAGGGCTTCCTGCTGTTCCTGGTGCATCGCGACGCGCCGGGCGTGATCGGCAAGATCGGCACCGTCCTGGGCGATGCCAAGATCAACATCAATCGCATGACCTGCGACCGGTTGAAACCGGGCGAAACCAGTGTGGGCGTGTTCAGCATTGACCAGGATACGCCGGCCAGCGTGCTGGCCACGCTCAATGCAATTCCCGGCATTGTCGAAGCCATCCGCGTGGCGCTGTGAGAATATCGAATCCCGCCGCTGGCGGGACTCCGAGCAGCAAGGAATATTGAATGGCGAAGGAACAAAGAAAGTTCGATCTTGAAGAACGCCTGATCAACTTTGCCGTGCGCGCTATTGCCGTCGTTGAGGCGCTTCCGAAGACGCTGGCCAGCATGCATCTTGGCAACCAGCTTGTGCGCTGCAGCACATCGCCGGCACATAATTATGCCGAGGCACAAGGTGCGGAGTCGCTGAGCGATTTCATTCACAAGATGAAAATTGCTTTGAAAGAGCTGCGCGAAACCCACGTGTGTTTGCGCATTCTCGCGCAAGCCAATCTGATAAAACCGGAATCGAAATTAGAACCCTTGTTGCTAGAGTGCAATGAGTTGATTGCCATTTTTGTCGCCAGCATCGCCACGGCCAAGAAGAATCAACGCCGCACCACTTCATAATTCGAAATTCCTTGTTCAATATTTATGATTTCTGCATGGCCGATCTTCGTCAAATAGACACCACCAAGCCGATTCCGCGGCATGTGGCGGTCATCATGGACGGCAACGGCCGTTGGGCGCGGAGCCATCGCCTGCAGTCGCGGGTGAAGGGGCACGAGGCCGGCGCGGAAAGCGTGCGGGCGGCCTTGCGCGCCTGCGAGCAGACGGGCATTCACTATCTGACGCTGTATGCGTTTTCGACGGAAAACTGGCGGCGGCCGGCGGATGAAGTGCAGGGCCTGATGAAACTGTTGCGCGGTTTTCTGCGCGACAACCTGGCTGAGTTGCAGGAGAAGGGCATCCGCTTGCGGGCGATCGGGCGGCTGGACATGTTGCCGGCCGAGACGCGCGCGGTGCTGGACGAGTGCATCGCGCAGACGCGCACGAACGAAGCCCGCCAGTTGATTCTTGCGCTCAGTTATGGCGCGCGCCAGGAATTGGCGGATGCCGTGCGGGCCATTGCCGGCGAGGTGCAGCGCGGCACGCTCACGCCGGCGCAGATTGATGAAGCCACCATCGCCGCGCATTTGTACGCGCCGGATGTGCCGGATCCGGATTTGATGATTCGCACCAGCGGCGAGTTGCGCATCAGCAATTTCCTGCTGTGGCAGCTTTCGTATGCAGAATTGTATGTGACGCCGGTGCTGTGGCCGGACTTTCGCGAGCCGGATTTGTATGACGCGCTGGTCGCGTTTCAAAACCGCGCCCGGCGCTTTGGCGATATCTAGGAGTACCATGTTACGCTTGCGCATCGTTAGTTCGTGTGTCCTGGTAGCCAGCATCGTGCTGATTGTCTGGTTTTCACGCGGCTGGTCCAGCGTCTTCATTCCGATCGGCTTCTCCGTGCTGGGCACCACGGCCCTGCTCGAGTTTTACCACTTGATGGAGCAGAAGGGCTTTCAGCCGATGCGCCTGTGGGGCTGCGCGTTTTCGGTTGTCTATGTCTTTTTCCTCTACCTGGTGGCCCTGAACAAACTGCCGAAGGGCGAGGAATTGGCGCTCATCCCGATGTATCTGGCGGTGTTCACTGCCGCGCTGGTGATCACCTTTCGCGGGCAGATTGACAACGCCTTGAGCACGCTGGCGGTCTCCCTGGCCGGCTTTTTGTATATCATCTGGTTGCTGTCGTTCAACCTGCGGATCGTCCTGTGGCGCGGGGTGGACGAGCTGGACGGGCGCTATTTTTTTGTGTTCTTTGTGGTCTTGCTGAAAAGCACGGATATCGCCGCGTACTTTTACGGCTCGCGCTTTGGCCGGCGCAAACTGGCGGCGCACATCAGCCCGCACAAGACCGTGGAAGGCGCGATTGCCGGGTTGCTGACCTCGGCGCTGCTGGGCGCGCTGCTGGCGCCGTCGCTGGCGTCGGTGCGCCTGTTCTACGGGCGTTTGTCGGCCAATGTGCTGGGCATGGACACGCTCTGGTCGGTGGCCTTGCTGGGCGCGCTGACGGGCGTGCTGCTCAGCGTGCTGGGTCAATTAAGCGACTTGGCCGAGTCGGTCTGGAAGCGCTGCGCCAACGTCAAAGACTCGGCCGGCTATATCCCGGGCATGGGCGGCGCGCTGGATGTGCTCGACAGTTTCCTGTTTTCGGCGCCGGTCATGTACTTGTTGATGAAAATCCTGGAACGCCAATGACGACCGCCACCGCGCCGATGGCCGCAACACCGCCGCGCTTGCCGACCTTGGTGGGGCGCTTGCTGATGAGCATGGATGCGGCACTGGTGGTCTGGGCCGTGCTGGCGGTGCGGCTGGCGCTGGCGCGCAGCACGATTTTCGACGGGTTTGCGCCGCACTGGCAATATGAGCGGTATGTCATGCTGGCGCTGATGACCGCCGTCGCGTATGTCGCGTTGACCGCGGCGGCCGGCTTGTACGGGGCGCGCGCCGCGGCGCGGCAGCAGCAGGTGCCGCTGCTGGTGCTGGGCAATCTGGCCCTGCTCTACACCGTCATCGCGGTGGTTTGCGCGCGCTATACCACCTTGACCTTCGGGCGCGAATGGCTGGCGCAACGGGCGGTGTTGTTCGCGCTGGTGGTGGTGTATGTGGCCAGCACGCTGGCGCATTACGCGCATGCCGCATGGCGCAAGCGCATTGCCGCGCACCGTGTGGTGACCGGTGGCGCCGGCTTTATCGGCAGCTGCTTTGTGTGGAAGCTCAATCAACTTGGGCTTGACAACATCATGATTGTTGATCGTTTGGGCGGCGAAGAGAAGTGGCAGAATCTGGTGCACAAGCGCTTTGCCGAGTATCTCGACAAGGACGATTTCATCGCGCGTTTGCGCGCCGGGCAACTGGACGATGCCGTCGAGCAGATTGTCCATATCGGCGCGTGCAGCGCCACGACCGAGCGTGACGCGGATTACCTGATGCGCAATAACACCCAGTACAGCATTGCGCTGGCGCAGTGGTGCCTGGCGCACGGGCGCAAGCTGTGGTATGCCAGCAGCGCGGCGACCTACGGCGACGGCGAGTGCGGCTATGGCGACGATCTGGCCATGGTGCCGCGCCTGCGGCCGATGAACATGTACGGCTTTTCCAAACAGTTGTTTGATATGTGGGTCGTGCAGCATGGTCTCGCCACAACCTTGACGGGCTTCAAGTATTTCAATGTCTTCGGGCCGAACGAGTATCACAAGGGCAGCATGCGCAGCCTCATTCACAAGGCCTTTCCCATGGCGCGCGATGATGACACCGTGCGGCTGTTCAAGTCGTATCGCCCGGAGTATCCGGATGGCGGGCAACGCCGCGATTTTGTGTATGTCAAGGATGTGGTCGAGATGATGGCCTACTTCTTCGCGCGGCCGGCGCTGGGCGGCATTTACAATATCGGCACCGGTTGTGCGCGTTCCTGGAACGACGTTGCGGCGGCAATGTTTACCGCCTTGGGCCGGCGCGGCACCGTCGAATATGTCGAGATGCCGGCCGAATTGCGCGGCAAATACCAATATTTCACGGAGGCGGATGTGACGCATCTGCGCGCGGCCGGCTGCACGCACACCTGCATGACGCTGGAGGCCAGCGTCGCCGATTATCTGCGCAATCATCTGCTGCAACCTGATCCATATTTGTAATGCCCGCCGCGCCCACCCCATCCCGCCGCGCGCTGGCCAAGGCCGTCCGCGCCTATTGCGCCAAGGAATACCCGGACGCGACCTGCGCGCTGCGCTTCACCACGCCGCTCGAATTGCTGGTGGCCACGATTTTGTCGGCGCAATGCACCGATGCGCGCGTGAACCTGGTGACGCCGGCGCTGTTTGCGGCGTATCGCAGTGCGCGTGATTTTGCGGAGGCCGACCCTGCGGCGCTGATGCGCGCGATTCACGCATGCGGTTTTTATCGCGTCAAAGCCAAGAGCATCATGGGGGCCGCCGCGCTCCTGGTGGCACAGTTTGGCGGGCAGGTGCCGCGTGCGATGGATGACTTGCTGACCTTGCCGGGCGTGGCGCGCAAGACGGCCAACGTGGTGTTGGGCACGGCCTTTGGCATGCACGAGGGGATCGTGGTCGACACCCATGTGCAACGTGTCAGCGTGCGACTGGGCTTGACGGACCAGACCGTGCCGGTGAAAATTGAGCGGGACTTGATGGCACTGGTGCCGCGGAATGAATGGACCGTGTTCGGGCACCGCCTGGGCGCGCATGGCCGTGCGCGCTGCCTGGCGAGGAAGCCGCGCTGCGCCGCGTGCGGTTTGCGGCCGTTGTGCTGTCATGCCGGCAATCCCGGGAGCGCGCCATGAAACATCGCTTGGTCTTGTGGCTCTGGGTCATGGCGTGTGCCGGCAGCGTCGGCGCGGACGTCATTATGTTCAATGACGGGGCTTATGATGAGGGCTACGTGCATTTCACCGGCACGTTCGTCACCGTGCGCGGGCGTGACGGCAAAAGTGAATATTCAGTGCCGACGGCCATTGTTGCGCGGATCGTGTATGATCGCTGGTACAACGAATTGGAGGAGAACGTCAAGGACCGTACGAAGGGCGGGGTGATTACGCTGCTGAGCACCCAGAATATCGTGGTGGCAAAGACCAGTGATGCAGTCTACCAACAACTGGACAAACAGAAACGCGCGTTTGCCTGGCTGCGTGCCATAACGCAGAAGGATGGGCCGCGCTACACCACCCGCGGCACGACGCAGGCGGTGCGGACGCTGGTGATCTTTGGCGGATTGGTGATCAGCGTGCTGATCTCGACCATCGCCAGTATTTTCTTGATCATTGACGCCTTCAAGCGCAGTGTGCTGTGGGGCTTGCTGTGCTTGTTCTGCAGCATCGGGCTGTTGATCTATCTTTTCAC
Organism: bacterium; assembly: GCA_026398485.1. Taxonomy (GTDB): domain Bacteria; phylum Auribacterota; class UBA3054; order UBA3054; family JAPLST01; genus JAPLST01. Next base: position 11,692 of record JAPLST010000199.1, on the reverse strand, counting down.
GGACTATGAAGGCGAGCGCCGGCGCATGCTGCTTTGCTTGTTGGCGCCGCTGTGGTGGCTGCTTCTGGCGCTGGGCTTTCAGCAATGCATGCGCCTCGTGACCTGAACCTGCGCACGGACAACCAAACCCAATGAACGAACACACTTTTGGCAGCGGCCACTACGGGCCGTATGGCGGGCAATACGTGCCGGAGACGCTGATGGCGGCCCTGGCGGAAGTCGAACAGGCCTTTGCCACGTATTTCCCGACGCAAGAATTCCAGCGCGAACTGGACTATTATCTGGCCAACTATGTCGGGCGGCCGACGCCCTTGTTCCGGGCCGACCGCTTGAGCGCGCACGTCGGCGGGCCGCGCATTTACCTGAAGCGCGAGGATTTGACGCACACCGGCGCGCACAAGATCAACAACACGGTCGGCCAGATTCTCCTGGCCAAGCGGATGGGCAAGCGCCGCATCATTGCCGAAACCGGCGCGGGCCAGCATGGTGTGGCGACCGCCACCGTCTGCGCGTTGACCGGGGTTGACTGTGTCGTGTACATGGGCGAGGAGGACATGCAGCGCCAGGCGGTCAATGTCTTTAAGATGCGGCTGCTGGGCACGGAAGTGCGCGCCGTCAGCGCGGGCTCGCGCACGTTGAAAGACGCCATGAACGAGGCCTTGCGCGATTGGGTCACGAATGTGCGCAGCACCCATTATATCCTGGGCACGGTGGGTGGGCCGCATCCGTATCCGTTGCTGGTGCGCGAGTTCCAGCGCGTGATCGGGCGCGAGGCCAAGCGCCAGATTCTCGAGGCCGAAGGCCGTCTGCCGGACGTGCTGGTCGCCTGCGTCGGCGGCGGCTCGAACTCGCTTGGCTTGTTTTACGAATTCATGGCCGAACGGAATATTCGCAAGATCGGCGTCGAGGCGGGCGGCTTGGGCATTGCCAGCGGCAAGCATGCGGCGCGCTTTGCGACCGGCCGGCGCGGCGTCTTTCAAGGCGCGCAGAGTTATGTGCTGCAGGATGATGCCGGCCAGATCAACCCGACGCATTCCGTCTCGGCCGGCCTTGACTACGCCAGCATCGGGCCAGAGCACGCCTGGTTGCACGACCAGAACCTGGTGGAGTACACGTCCGTGGACGACCAGGAAGCCTTGGACGCATTCTTGCTGCTCAGCCGGCTGGAGGGTATTATTCCGGCCTTGGAGAGCGCGCACGCCGTGGCGGAAGTGCTGAAACATGGCGCAACCTATGGACGCGACGCCCTGGTGATTATCAATGTCTCCGGCCGCGGCGACAAGGATGTCGACCAGGCCCGCAAGTTTCTCGGAACCCGCTGCGGCATATAAGGAGCATGCAATGGAAACCCTGACCAAGATTGTCGAGCATCTGGATGACTTCCTCCAGATTTCGGCCTATGTGGATGACAGCCAAAACGGATTGCAGGTGGCGGGCAAACGCGAGATCAAGCGCATCGCCGGCATGGTGGACGCCTCGCTCGAGGGCTTTGAAGCGGCGCGCGACGCGCATGCCGACTTGGTCATCGTCCACCATGGCTTGTTCTGGGGCAAGTCGCTGACGCTGACCGGCACCCACTATGCCCGCGCAAAAGTCCTGCTGGATAATGACATCGGCGTGTATGCCGCCCACTTGCCGCTGGACGCGCATCCGGAAGTGGGCAACAATATTCAACTGCTGGAGTTGGTCGGCGCCGAGCTGGTCAATTGGTTTGCCGAGTATCATGGCAAGCCGGTTGGCTGCATTGGCCGCTTCACCCGCGCCCATTCCTTGAGCGCGATCAGCGAGTTGCTCGACGAAGCGCTGCGCACCCAGACGCGCGTCTATGATTTCGGCCCGGCCGAGATTCGCACGGTCGGCATCGTCAGCGGTGGTGGTTGTGACGCACTAACCGCGTGCCATGAGCAGGGCGTGGATTTGTTCATCACCGGCGAGGCGCGCCTGAGCGCCTATCATCTTTTGCAGGAATACGCATTAAACGCGGCCTTCGCCGGCCATTATGCGACCGAGACGGTCGGCATCCGTGCGCTGCTGAAACGCCTGCCAACGTGGTTCGACGTCGAAACCATGTTTATTGATGTGCCGTGCGATCTGTGATGTCGCACACCTTCCGCATCGAGCGCCTGGTGATCCTGGCGTCGCTGCGGCGCGGCCTGCTGCTGGTGCGGGCGCGCTATCTGACGTTGCTGGGCGTGGGCGCGCTCCCGCTGGCGCTGATGCTGGCCGGCGCGGCCTGCGATGTGCTGGTGCAGGCCGACACGGCGGCCCAAGGCAGCCTGCACGACGCCAGCGCCCTGCTGCTGTTTGTGCTGCTGGGCGTGCGCCTGTTTGCCATCGGCATGCTGTGCGCGAGCTGGAGCTGGTATTGCGGCGCGGCCATGATCGAGGAGCAGCCGGAAATCGGTGAAGCCATCCGGATGGGCGGCCGCTTTGCCTTGCGCAGCATCCTGGCGTGCCTGCCGGTCTGGATGATTGGCCTGGCGCTGGTGGCACTGACGCTGATGGCGGGACGCGTCATGATCCTGATCTTTGCGCCGGTGGGCTGGGCGGCGGTGCTGCTCGCAGTGCTGCTGCTGGTCTCGCTGGTGACGCTGCCGCTGCTTGCGCTCCTGGCCCGCTTCTGCATGCTGGTGCAGGTCACGCTCTTTGACGCGGCGCCACCGTTTGACGCGCTCCGCCGCTCGGGCGGCTATCTGCCATGGCGCGCCGTGTGGTACCATTGGTGGCCGCTGTGGCTGGTGGGCCTGGTGCTGCTGGCCTGCGTCTTTGCGCCGGCCTGCTTGATGACCCAGACGACGTGGTCGCTGCTGGGCGCCGGCACGGTCAGCGGGCCGCACGAGCTGCTGCGGCAAGGCTTGGCCGCCGGCGCCTTGTGGCTGGCGGGCCCGCTGGCCTTCGCCTTGATTGCCCCGCTCTATTTTTCCCAACGGCCGGACTTGTTCACCTCTGCCGCACCGACACCATGAATGAATCAGCAGTCGAGCGCAAACGCATTCTCACCGGCGACCGGCCGACCGGCCGCCTGCACTTGGGCCATTATGTCGGCTCGCTGAAAAACCGCGTGGCGTTGCAACAGTCGCACGAGACCATCCTGATCGTCGCCGACCTGCACATGCTGACGACCAAGCCGACCCGCGAGGACATCAACCAGATCAGCGACAATGTGCGCGGCCTGGTGCTGGATTACCTGGCCGCCGGCATTGATCCGCAGCAGGTCACGATCTACCTGCAATCGGCCGTTTTTGAAACCTACGAATTGAACCTGCTGTTCGAAATGCTGGTGACGGTCAACCGCCTGGCGCGCATTCCCTCGCTGAAGGACATGGCCCGCGCGGCCAACATGAGCGACGAGGAAATGCCGTTCGGCTTGCTGGGCTATCCCGTCTTGCAGGCCGCCGATATTTTGCTGCCGCGCGCGCATCTCGTCCCGGTCGGCAAAGACAACGAGAGCCATGTCGAGGTGACCCGCGAAATCGCGCGGCGCTTCAACAGCCTGTACGGCGAGGTATTTCCGATACCGGACGTGCTGGTGGGCGAGGTGCCGACCCTGGTCGGGACGGACGGCCGTGACAAGATGTCAAAAAGCCTGGGCAACTGCATTTTCCTCAGCGACGATGCTGCGACCGTGACCAAAAAAGTGCGCGGCATGTATACCGACCCGAACCGCGTGCGGGCCGACATTCCCGGCACCATTGAAGGCAATCCGGTCTTCGCGTATCACGACGCGTTCAATCCGCGCGGCGATGAAGTCGCCGACTTGAAGCAGCGTTACCGCGCGGGCACGGTGGGCGATGTCGAGGTGAAAGACAAACTGGCGCACGCCTTGAATGAGTTTCTCGAGCCGCTGCGCGCCCGCTACGCCCGCTATCAGGCTGAGCCCGGCTTGGTCGATGAAATTATCGTGCAGGGCACGCAACGCATGCGCGAGACGGCGCGCGCCACCATGAAACTGGTGCGCACCGCGATGGGCCTGGCCGGCACCTGGAACCGGCTGACCCGCGCCGCCGAACGCCGGCAGAAAAAAACGACCGAGGTCATACCATGAAACCACGCCCGCCACGCCCGGCCGCGCATGCACCCGCCCTCGCCAAGCTCGACGCCGCGCTGGTCGCGCTGTTGCACCAGCGCGTCGCGCTGGTGGCGGCGCCGCGCACGCTGCCCGGCCTCCCGCCCGCCGCGCTCGCGGCCGTATTCCGCGAGATCAACAGCGCCACGGCCGCCGTCGTGCAGCCGGCGACGATCGCCTACATGGGGCCGCCCAGCTCGTTTACACAGCAGGCGGCCATGGCCCATTTCGGGCATGCCCAGACCTTTGTCGCGCATGAGTCAACGGCCGACGTCTTCCGGGCGGTGGCCAAGCACGATGCGGATTTCGGCGTCGTCCCCATTGAAAATTCGAATGAAGGCGCGGTGACCAACACGCTCGATATGTTTGTCGACGCGGATGTGCAGATCTGTGCGGAAGTCTTGCTCGACATTCATCAGCAGCTACTCAGCCGCGGCGCGTGCGCCACGATCAAGACCATCTACAGCCACCCGATGGGTTTTGCGCAATGCCGGCGCTGGTTGTCGTCCCATCTGCCCGGCGCGCGTTGCGTGGAGGTCTACAGCACCGCCCATGCAGCCGAGCGGGCGGCGCGCGAAACGCATGCGGCGGCCATCGCCGGCGCGCTCGCCGCCGAACAGTTCGCCCTGAATATCGTGGCGCGCAACATTGAGGACAGCATCCATAATGTCACGCGCTTCCTGGTCATCAGCCGGGCGCCGGCGGCGCGCAGCGGGGCGGACAAAACCTCGCTGCTGTTTGCCATCAAAGACCGGCCGGGCGCGCTGTACGACTTGCTCAAGCCGTTCAAGGACGCCCGCATCAACCTGGCCAAAATCGAGAGCCGGCCCAACCGCGTCAAGGCCTGGGAATATTATTTCTATGTCGATTTGATCGGGCATGCCGAGGATGCCAACGTGCAGCGCGCGCTGCAACGCCTGCGCCCGCATTGCAATGTCATCAAGATTCTCGGCTCTTATCCGCTTGGGAAGCGCGGCAACCACGCCGTGCCCGCCGCCCGCGCATGCCGGCGTGCATCCACGCGCTGATTTTGGTATACTAACAGGTATGAATGGTTGCTTGATGTTTCGTCGTTAACCTCCACGCGGTGATACTTATGGACATTAGCTTTACAGGCCGCCACATTGAGATCACAGATGACATGCGTGCCGAACTGACGCGCAAGCTGGACACGGCCCTGCGCATTTTCCAGGGGATTGTGCGGGATGTGCGCGTGATCGTGACCAAAAACACCTATTTGTTTGAACTGGAAGTGATAGTCGAATCCCGTACGCACAAGACCTTGACCGCGCTGGCCAGTGACAAGGATTACCACACGGCCGTGCAGCAGCTCGAGGAAAAGCTCGAACAGCAGATGCGCCGCCTCAAGGAAAAAGTCGAGGATCATCACAAGCACGGCCGCGAGCTGGCGCCGGACAACGCCTGACCCGCATGCCGGCGACAGCCATGAAAAACACGGCGGTGCAAACGGTGACGGTCCGCCAACTGCTGGACGCGCTGAGCGCGGAAATGCACTTGCGCGTGGTGGCCGGCCATGCCGGCATTGACCGCCAGATCACGGCCGCGGAAATCAACCGGCCCGGCCTGGCCTTGGCCGGCTGGTATAATTATTTCGCCAAGCACCGCCTGCAAGTGCTGGGCAAAGTCGAGATTTATTACTTGCGCCAGCTGCGTGCGGCGGAACGCCAAACCTGCCTGCGCACCTTGATGAAAATGCGCATTCCGGCTTTTATCGTCACCCGCAATTACATGCCGCCGCAGGAATTAGTCGAGCTGAGCAACACCTTTAATGTGCCCGTCATTCGCTGCCCCGGCGTGACCATGCAGGTGGTCAACAAGCTCTCGGTCTGGCTGGAAGACCAGTTCGCGCCCAGTTGCCAGATGCATGCCACCTTGATGGAAGTCTATGGCGTCGGCGTGCTGATCATGGGCAAGGCCGGCGTCGGCAAGAGCGAGTGCGCCCTGAGCCTGGTTGAGCGCGGCCATATTCTGGTGGCGGACGATGTCATCAAATTACGCGTCTGCGAGGGCTGCTTGCTGACCGGCTATGCCAATCCGCGCATCGGCCATCACATGGAAATCCGCGGGATCGGCATCATCAATGTCCAGTCCTTGTATGGCGTCAAAAGCGTGCGCATGTACAAGCACATCGATTTTGTGGTGACCCTCGAATTGTGGCAGGAAGGCGTCGTCTACGACCGGCTCGGCATTGATCCGCAATACATTGAGATCCTGGGCGTGCGCATGCCCAACGTGGTCGTGCCGGTCAAGCCCGGGCGTGATATCGCGCTGCTGATCGAGACCGCCGCCCAGAATTCAAAGCTCAAGTCTCTGGGCTTTAATGTGGCGCGCAGTTTCAACGAACAACTGCTGGCTAGCATGAACTATCCGGCCAAGTAGCCCGCGGCGCATGGATCAGGAACTCGCGATCGTACGGGTCATTACGGTGACCAACCGGCTGGGTGTGCATGCGCGGCCATCGGCGCTGCTGGTGCAGCTGGCCAATCAATTTGCCTCCGACTTGTTTGTGGCGCGTGACGGCGAAGAAGAAGTCAATGCCAAGTCAATCATGGGTGTGATGATGCTGGCGGCGGCCAAGGGCACCGCGCTGCAGTTTCGCGCCGTCGGCGCGGATGCTGCGGCCATGCTCGACGCGCTGGAAAAACTGTTTCAAGCAAATTTCAACGAAGATTGACGCGTGGGTTGCGAGCGCTTTCTTGACGCGCCGTTTATCTGTGCCTGCGGGCAGCGGCATCATGCGCCGACTCAGGCGATTGTCGTGGCGGATGACGCGCTGGACCGGCTGGCCGATGTGATCAGCCGGCTGGGCGCGCGCCGCGTGGCGGTAGTTGCGGATGTGCGCACGCAGGCGGTGGCCGGCGCCGCGGCCGGCGCGCAGGTGGCGCGCGTGGGCTGCGCAGTGCAGGCGGTCGTGCTGCCCGACCGCAATGGTCGCACACCCGTATGCGATGAGCCGACCAAGTGTGCCTTGGCGGCCGTGGTGGGGGAAGCGGATGTCCTTGTTGCCGCCGGCAGCGGTGTCGTGAATGATCTGACCAAATGGCTGGCCTTCGAGCGTGAACGGCCGTATATCGTGGTCGCGACCGCCGCCTCGATGAATGGCTATACTGCCGCAAATGTTGCACCGACGATCAACGGCGTCAAAATGCTGGTGCGCGCCCGCGCGCCGCTGGCGCTCTTCGCCGTGCCGGATGTTATCCTCAACGCGCCGTATGCCATGACCACCGCCGGCTTGGGCGATGTCATTGCCAAACCGGTCAGCGCCGCCGATTGGCGGCTCAACAGTCTTGTCGTCGGCGAACATTTCTGCCCGCTCTGCGCCGGGATTATCAACGACATCGAACCGCTTTATCTCGATCATCCTGAACACATCCGCGCTTGTGACCGGACTGCGGTCATGGCCTTGCTTGATGCTTTGCTGTATTCCGGCTTGGCAATGACCTTGATCGGCAGTTCCGCGCCGGCATCCGGTGGCGAACATCTTTTCAGTCACACGCTCGACATGATGAGCGCGCTGGACGGCGTGCCGCATGATCTGCATGGTCGCCAGGTTGGTGTCGGCACGATCATTGCCGCGCGCATTTATGAACACATTATGGCGATTGACACGCCGCGCGTGCATATGCCGCCGGCAGATATTGACGTGCAATTCTGGGGACCGCTTGCGCCGGCAGTGCGCGCCGCCTATCAAGCCAAGCAGGCCCATCTGGTGCGCTTTGCCGAAATGCTGCGGCAACCCGACCAGTGGCAGCAAGTCAAAGCAGCCATCGCGCCACACTTGCGCTCGTCACGCGCGATTGCCGACTGCCTCGCGCAAGCCGGCGCAGCCTGCACGGCCGTCGACATTGGCTGCGATCTCGCGCGGGTGCGCCAGGCCGTATTGCACATGCACGAAATCCGCGCGCGCACCACGATTGTGGATCTGGCCTGGCTGCTGGGTGTCCTGCCTGATGCTGCGGACGTGCTGATCTGACGCACCGCGAATGCCGCCTCCGCGCTGCGAATGCCGTCTCTGCTCGCGTCAACCTTGCCCTGCCTTTACACATTTACACGATGAAAATCGCTTATACTATGGAGCGCAAAGCACGTTGCGCATGATGGACCATACATGAACTCAGGCGAACAATTATTTGACGAGATGATCGGCCCGATCCGCGACCGCATGGTGCGCACCGTG
>JAPLST010000199.1:0-3406 GCA_026398485.1 bacterium | reverse complement strand
GTGGGCCGCATCGTGGCTGACCCGCATGACGCGGCCGACACCATGCAGATCGCGCTGGTGGCCGTGTGGAACGACCTCGAACGCATCCGTCGCCATCCCAATCCCCAGGCGTACATCCTGCGCGTTTGCATCAGCGCCGCTTACGACAGCTTGCGCCGTCGGGTGCGCGAGCAGCATGGCCGCGTGGACATCGAGTCAATCGCCGCGCTGCCCGGCACCACGCCCGGCCCACCCGCCCAGCTTGCGGCGAGGAACATTGAGGAGGCGGTGCTGCGTGGCATCGCCGCGCTGCCGGCCCAGCAGGCGCAGGCCGTCCTGCTCAGGATCGTCGAGGATGAACCGTTTGACGCAATTGCCCGCGTGCTTGGCTGCGACGAGCAGACGGCCCGGTCGCATGTGTCGAAAGGCAAAGCCCGCCTGCGCGACCTGCTGGGCCCAATGATCGAAATGGAGACAAGGTCATGACCACCAACGGCACCATGTATCAGGCCGACCCGCTCGAACTTGTCATCGCGGCGATGTTTGCTGCCGAGCCGCAGCGCGAAACGCGCGCGGCGATCGAGCACACCCTCGACCAGTTCCGCGCCAAGCTCGCTACCCATCCGTATGTCCACCAGCTCGACCAGGCGCGGCGCTCGCCGACCGTTCTCCGGTTCCCATGGCGGTCTGCCGTCTTCCTTGCCGCAGCGGCATCCATGGTGCTCACGGTCGGCCTGTCGCTGATGCACCACCGTCAGGCGCACCGCAGCACACAAAGCCCTGCCGCGGCCGTTCCGCCGCCGCAGCCGGAATCCAAGCGTGTCAGTGTTACAGTCGTCCCTGACACCGACACACAACGCGAAGACCGGATCGTGCGCGGGCACGTCACGTATGCGAGTGGTCAACCTGCAACCGGCACGCTGGTATGGGCCGAGGCATTGGTGACCGCGGTCTACGGCCGCGCGCAGACGCACGCCTGCAATCCCGCGCTTGCACTCTCGGGTGCCTGGGCACGCACCGATGCGACCGGCGCATTCGCCTTCAGCATCGCGGCTGCATGGACAAACGTGATCGTCAAGACCGCGCCCAAAGGCTTTCTGAGCTACGCCGCATGCAGCCTGACCAATACCGATACGACCGTGCAATTGCAGGCCGTGGCAGAAGGCGGATACTTCACCGGCCGGTTCACCGGCCCGGACAATAGTCCCGTCACTAACGTCACCATGTGGTACACCAGAGACAACAAGGAAATCCTCCAAATCCCGGTTGCAATATCGCCAGACGGCCGCTACTGTTCCGCTATGATCGCACAAGGCAGCTACAATGTCGGATTCATCGCTGAAGGATACGAACCGGCATGGGTGCCGCCAACGCCTGATTTATCCACACGAATGCTGCCAATGACGAACGGAGAACGCAGGCTCTGCAACATCAGGTTCGATGAGTGCACGGTGGTGAAAGGCATGGTCTACAATGGCATGGACATGCCGTTCCCGGGCGTGAGCATTGCCTTGGGGTATAAGGATCCGCGGGACTTCACCGACTACGTCACATGCTCTCCAAGCACCGACGAGAACGGTGAATTCCAAGTCCGTAGCGGTCGCTTCGCGTTTTGGCTTTCGTTCTCATCGCCTGGTTGCGTTCGTCGCCAGACAGCGGGGCGCACCAGCTATGGTGGCGACGCCCGGCTTGTCGTCCGGCTCTCGCCCGGCGCCGACATGTTTGTCCGTGTGTTCGATGCGAACGGCCGGCTGACAACAAATAGCTTCGAGATCAACCTGCGTGAGCGGCTTGGCAAGGAGGATGAGGGGTACAGTATGGGGAACTACGTGACAAACGGGATTCTCAGGCTGAGTGACTACCCGGTCCACTTGTCGCCGGTGCAGCTTGTGCTCGTCACCAAGGGTAATTCTACCACAATCTGCAAAAGCGAGCCCATCCAACTTGTGGCGGGTACTGAAACCGAAGTCGATTTGTATTGTCCCTACAACAAACTGGTTGTGCGGCTGCAACCGCCCATCGCCAAGGCGCAACTGTATTGCAACGGCCCGCTCCAACGCGAAACATATCTAACGAAGCTGTCGGGGAACGAATGGATCGCCGAACCGGTGGCCACGGGCATGTACGAAGTGGGTGCCTACATTTACCGGCCTGGTACGGATTCTACCTACAATGTCGATGTCTCTGTAGTGTTGGGCACCACAAACATTTTCGTGGGCTGGTATGGGCCAACGTATCTTGATCTGCAAGTGCAGCCGCCGGATGCCGACTCCATGACCAACGGCATGGCAACACCACCGCCTGCCACGGGTGCCACCTACCGTGCCTGTTGCAGACTGGTGGACAAGCGCGGCATGGATATCCAAGCAGGTGTCTCTTTCTGCGGCAAAGACGGTCTATATTTTCTCACTGAACGTGCTTATGGGAATGTCAATCTCACCGCGTATGCAAGCGGACAAGGGTTCCGCCCCGGTTCACATCAACTGGTCTTGACACCTGTCTCAAACAGTGATGGCTTCACGATGACGTCAATATGGTTCACGGTGGTGGACCGCGATGTGGATCTTGGCACCATCGTGCTCGAGACCGGCGACCTGACCATTACCGGCACAGTCGGCCGCCAAGATGGCAGCCGCGGCTATCGCGGCAGAGTCGTTGTGGCCGATCGGCAAGGGAAGACAAGAGTCAGGGGGAGTGTCAAGGATGACGCTGGTTGCTTCTATCAAAGCATCGGCACAGACCATGATGGCCGGTTCGTCTTGCGGAATGTCCCCGCCGACAAACCGTTGTACCTGTCGGTGTTGTACCGGTCGGTGGCGCAGACGAACGTCGGGATCGGCCCGTTTACAATCAGCACGGACATCGGCACCATTGTCCTGCCCTCTCCAGATCGGAAAACTGATTGACGTGCCACGGCGAAATTTGCCCTTGGGCCATTGCGGGTCAGACCTGAACAGTTGGTTGTGTGCACACGCCGGAGCATATGCTGCATCTTCGCGACGAAATCCGGGTTGCCGACGGCGACTGCTTCGGTTCACTGCGCTGCACGCGCGATCTGCTGCTGTTCAAGCAGAGATGCCATGCGTTCTTGTCAATCTTGAACATCCTGTCGAAACAGTCATGAAAAGGCATGGCGCAGACGGGAATTGGTATAATGACAACATGGTGATGAAGAAACTGCGGATATATCTTGACACCTCAGTGATCAACTTCCTGTTTGCGGACGACGCGCCGGAAAAGCGGGACATCACGCGCGAATTCTTTGCCGAACGCCTTGTCCGGCATATGGCCAATGTTGAACGACAAAAAAAGATTAATCAGGTTAACAGCGAATGTGGCTACAAGAAGCAGTTGCTGTTGGTCACCCCCATGGAGGTGCTGGATGAAGGCGAAAACGAGTAAGGCGCTGAAAGAAGTCTGGCAGATG
>JAPLST010000173.1:6391-6913 GCA_026398485.1 bacterium | reverse complement strand
GATTGATGGTTTCGTTTTCTTGCAGCCGGTCTTGCGTCCATTCCGTGTCAAAAACAAGCTGCTGTTTGTTGCGTTTGCGCGGCTGCGCAATGGGAATGAAGTAGGCACTGGTGCGTCGCGCAGCCTCGATTTCGTTGGTAATGCCGTCGTCATCAAAGTGGAAATGGCGCAGTGGCTCGCAGAATGGCGAGTTGATCACCGGATTTTCAATGATGACATCCCTACCCATGAATCACCTATCCCAAACAATCCTCGACGTTAATTATTTCACTCGCATAATAAGCGATGCTATTCTAACAGAAGTGGCGTTTTGAGGCAAACGCGCGTCAGCGGCCATCTGCAGTCACATCACAGGTCGCGGATGAGGCGGTTGGCGGGCGATTGCGCGCGGGCGGTGCTCAGTTCGGCCAGCGCCGCGGTCACGGCGGCCGCGTCGGCAGTCGGCGCATGCGGAACATTCTGCGTGCCGTAGTGTTCGAGTGCGCTGAGCACATTGTCGATGCTGAGCAGGGCGGTGTCGCG
>JAPLST010000173.1:0-6372 GCA_026398485.1 bacterium | reverse complement strand
AGGTCGCCGCATGCGACCAGCGCATCCAGCTCTTGCTGCAACAGGCGCAGGGGCAGGGCCAGCGTGGCCTGCAACTCGGCCAGCGAGAACGGCGCAGCTCCTTGCGTGAAGCGCGCGACAATGGCGCGCATAATAATCAAGGCCATGCGGCCGCGCGTCGCGGCGCTGGCGTGCAGACTCTCATCGAGAAACTCATAATGCTGCACATTCTGCCAGGCACAGGCGAATTCGGCGCCGTACAGCACGATCATCCAGCTCATTTGCAGCCAGATGATGAACAAGGGCAGGGCGGCGAAACCGGCATAAATCGCGTTGTAGCGCGCCACGCCGATTTGAAACGTGACATAGCCGAACTGGCCCAATTGGAAAATCGTACCGGCGACAATGCCGGCAATGATGCCGGTCGACCAGCGCACGCGCGTGTTGGGAATGAACAAATACAAAAACGAGAACAGAATCCAGATGATCAAATAGGTGGATAAGCGCAGCGCGCGAATGATCAAGGGCGCGACCATGCCCAGCACTTCAAAATGGCTGGCCATAAATTGCACTTGCTTGTTGATCATGACCGTCAAGCTGCTGGAGACGATCAGCAAGAGCGGGCAGAGAATGACGATCGAGGAATAGTCGGTGCATTTGCGGCCGAAGCCGCGCGACTTGCTGATGCCCCAGATGGCGTTGAACGATTCCTCGATGTTGCCCAGCACTTGCAGTACAGTCCAGAACAATAAGGCGACGCCGACGCCGGCGACCACCCCGCCGCTGGTCTTGTCCAGCAGATTGCGGGCAAACACGGTGACGTGCGAAATCACTTCTTTCTGCAACTCCATGTCCTGCAGCTTGTCTTGCAGCATTTGCTCCATGCCGAACCCCTTCGAGATGGCGAAAGCCAGGGCGACCAGCGGCACGAGCGAGAGCAGCAAATACAACGTCAGGGCGGTGGCGCGCAACATGCACTGGTCTTCCATGAATTTGAAGGCCGACAACACCAGCACCCGGGCGATCTTGAGCGCCAATGCTTTGGCGCGCGGCAGGCGCGCACTCTCGATTTGCCAGATGCCGCGCTGCACAAAACGCGCCGCCCGGAGCGGATGCTCGAGATACCACGGCGACAGCGGCAGCGCCGCGTGGCTCTGGCCGTCGGTTGCGGCGGGGTTTTTCATTTATTTTTTGCGGTTGAGCAGGGCTTTCAACGCGGTGCCCGCGTCGCGGATGATTGCTTGCACATTGCTGGTAGTAAGCGTGCTGACGCCCTCACCGCCCAGCGTGCGTGCCAGCGCGGCCAAACCCTGCTGGGCCAGCACATCCGCCGGAATGCGCTGCATGGCGCGCTCAACGATAATCGCCACCACTTGGGCATGATTGGTGATGTTGACCACGTCCTCATCGAGGTTGACCGGCACGACAAACTCGCGCGGCGGCGTGACGGAATAATCTTTCAGCACCACTTCGTCGATTTTAAGGTGCAGGCGCTCGAAGGCGATGCTTTTCTTCGGCGTGGCCCCGCTGCCGGCGCTGCCGCCGCCGCGGCCGCCCGCCGGCACACGCACATTCAGCGCGCCCTGCGCATTGCGGCCGATGACCACGCGGCTGACATGCAGGCGCGCGCCCAGCACGCGGACCGTATTTTGCAGCAAAGATGCCCGGCTGTACTGCACAAACACCTCCGGCACGGTCAGCATCGGCTCGGCCGGAAAGCCCGCTGGATTCATCACCCGCACATCCCGCAAGGCAATCTGCGGCGCGCGCAAACCGATGGCCACGCTGCCCACGGCAACCTGCACGCCGGCAAGCGCCCGCGCCAGCGGCGGCAGCGCCAAGCGGGCAATGCTATTGCGCAGCAGCACGGCGCCGATCAGCAGCACCACAATAATAATCAGAAATTGTTTAATGCGTTGCATGGGGTTTCATCCGGTACGTGAATAGGGATATGAGAGCATCCATCGTTGTCACAGTGACGGCTGCGCCGCTTCCCGCGCCAAGGCGGGCGGGAACACCATCCCCAACTTGCGGGTCACGTCTTGATTGAGCACAATGCGGCGTTGGGCCAGTTCCTCGATGGGCATCGTGGCCGTTGGCGCGCCGCGCAGAACTCGGGCCGCCATCTTCCCCGCAGCCATGCCGCTGGTATGCCAGCCAATCCCGACGGCGGCCAGTGCGCCACGCTCCACAAACTCGGGATCATTCAGGATCAGCGGCACCTTGGCGTCGGTCACCGGCTTGATCACGCCTTCGAGCGCCTGCAGCACGGTATTATCGCCGGTGATCCAGATCACATCCGGATGCCGAGCGAGCAGCGCCTGCGCCCCGAGGTGCACGTCAGCCGTGCTGCTGATCGTGACTTCCTCCAACGCCACGTTCTTGGCCGCGAGCACGTCCCGCGCCACCCCAACCGCCTTGATCGAATTGGCTTCCGCCGCGTTGTAGAGCGTCCCCACCGTCCGGGCATGGGGAACCAGCTGAAGGATGACAGCCATGGTTTCCTTGATGGGCGGGAACGACGCCACGCCCGTGATGCGCGGCAGGTGGTCGGTGAAGCTCTTGCCCGCGCCCGCGCCCAGCGGATCGTAGGTGTAGACAAAAACCATCGGCGTGCTCTTGACCGCCCCGAACGCAGCCGCCAGCCCCGGCGTCGTCATGGGCACTATCAAATCGAGGTATTGGGCATCGAGCGCCTGCATCATCAGCGGCAACTGACTGATTTCGCCAAACGCATGCTTGCGGATGACTTCCAGGTTGCGTCCCTCCTCTATGCCTTCGGCGCGCAAGCCGTCCAGATAGCCCTGAATGGCATTGTCGGCCGCAAGGTCCGGCCCGAACGATGCGAACGCGATCCGATAGAGCGGCCGGGCCGCGCCCGTGAGTGCCGGCGCTTGGCGCCCGCAGCCGGTCAAGCCTGCCACCAATACCACAGCGCTACCCGCCGTCAACAACACCCAACGCAAACGCAAATACGCTATTGTCATTTTTGTATACATGATCAATACTATAGCAATTTACCCATGGCATTGCAACATCTTCGCGGCACATCATCGCGGCGCTGCAAAGTACCAATTCACCGCCTGGCACCGCATCTTCAGTCGGGCGCATCCGGCAGCATGGTTCTGTCCTGGGCATCATTCAGGTGTGCGTCCGGACAGGCAAACAGCACCGTCAACGCGCCGGGCCCGTGGCGCCTGAGCTGGTGTGCGAAGCCGACCGGAATAATAAAACTGTCGCCAGTCTGCACCGGGAGCCGCTCCCATGCTCCATCAGCCACCCGCACTGCGCCGGCGTCCTGGCCGGCCTTGCCAAAATGGAGGACGCCATGGCCGGACACCACCACGTACACTTCATTGCCATCGTTCACTTGGTCGCAGTTCGGATTCTGGTGCACGTGACAGCCCACTTGATGCGGGATGGCGGCCACATGGATGCCATAGGCCGTGTCGCCGGAAATCCGCGCATGACGGATGCCCACGGAGGCGTCGAGCATGGCGGCCGCGAGCGCCGTTCGCCACGCCGCCTCGGTGACGTCGAGCGGACACGCGCCATGGCTGAAGTGCAAGCGCCGCTTGGCAGCTTGCACGCGATCTTGTTCAACAGACGCATCAACCATACGTTCCTTCATTATTGCAGCAGCAGGCAGCGGGTTATCGTACTCATAAAATACGTCAATCTTCGCGCTGGTGCAAAGTACCAATTCCCCGCCTGGCACCGATTTTCCCGATTTTCAGGGCGTCTGCGTCTTGGCGAAGACGTTCGACGCGCGCAGCTCGGCCAGCAGCGCCGGCATCTGTTGCAACACGAGTTGCGGCCGGCCATTCGTGCGCATGCGGCAATCGGCCGCCTCCTGCAACGCGCGCTCCCACGTCCAGCCGTCGTGCAGGATGCGGTAGAGCATGATGAAATAGCCGGTGCGGTCTTTGCCGTGCTCGCAATGCACCAGCACCGGCCAGTTGTTCGAGTCGTTCAGAATGGCCATGACCGTCAGCGTGTCCTGATAGCTCGGCACGGTGGTGACATAGCGCGGCATCTTGATGTGGCGCATGCCGGGCTGGGCGGCGACGAAGGCGTCGTATTCGCGGAAGCGCGGCGTGACATCGCCGGAGAACTGCAGCACCGTGCGGATCGGCTGGCGTTTGAGGATGCGCCGCAGCGAGTCTTTCGAGTAGATGCCGGCGCGATAGACGCGGCCGGGCGTCACTTCGCGAAAATTGACTTTCCACCAAGTGCGGGCGTCATAGGCCAGATAGCCGGTCAGGACGATGACGGCGGTGAGAACAATGATGACAATGCTGTAGCGGAGGGTGCGACGGGTCATGGCAGATTTGGGATTTGAAAGCTGAAAGCTGAAAGCTGAAAGTTGAGATTTTGAGATTTGAGATTTACAGACCGGGTTTGGCGTGCATGGTGATTTTGACGCGGTCGATGCGGCGGTCATCCACGCGCAAGACCTGCAGGGTCCATTCCGGCGTGCGCAATTGTTCGCCCTCTTCGGGCAGGCGGCCGAGTTTGTACATGATGAAGCCGGCCAAGGTGTCAAAGCCCAGATCCCCGGGCAAATGCAGATTGAGCGAGTCATTGACATCAAAGACCGAGAGGCTGCCGTCCAGCTCGAAGGTGTCGTGGGCGGTCTGGGCATACTCGTCCGTCTGGGCCTGGTCGAATTCGTCATCGATATCGCCGACGATTTCCTCGAGCAGATCTTCAAGCGTGACCAAGCCGGCAGTGCCGCCGTACTCATCCACGATAATGGCCAACTGCGTGCGTTTGGCGCGGAAATCGCGCAGCAGTTCATTGACCTTCTTGGTTTCCGGGACAAAGAGCGGCGTGCGCACAATGCTTTTCAGCGCCGGCAAACTGGCGTTGTCGCGCGCATCCCAATGCGCCAGGGCGTCGCGCACGTACAGCACGCCGATGATTTTGTCAATGGTCTCGTCATAGACTGGCAGGCGTGAATGGCCGGCCTCGCACGCCAGCGCCAGCGCGTCGCGCAAGGAGATGGACGCCGGCGCGGAGCACATGGCCGTGCGCGGCGTCATGACCTCGCGCACAATCGTGTCGCCGAACTCGAAGATGGACTTGATCATCTCATGTTCTTCGGCCTCGATCTCTTCGGCGTTGCTGCTGATCTCGGCCAGCGGCGAATCATGTTCCTCGGTGTAGAACGGCTGCAGGATGCGACCGCGCACGCCCAGCGGCCAGGCGCACGCGCGGCCCAGCGCCAGCAAGGCCAGATTCAAGTAGCGCGTCGCGGCCGCCCAGGCGAACATGGTATGCGTGCAGGTGCGCACCAGCCCATGGGCGTAATAGGAGCCGAGATACCAGGGCATGCAGCCGGTTGTGACAATCGTCACGGTCACCAGCACGACGCGGGTCGGCGCCACAAGTTCGTGCGGCCAGAGCAGCACGCTGAGCTGCGCCACCCACAACGCCGCGACGACCGCGCCGGCGCTGCACACGGCGTGGGTCACGACGGCCGCCGCGCGGATCTGCGGTGCGCCTTTCAACCAATGCGCGGCGGTGGCGTGATCGAGATCATCAATCTCCATCACCTCGCGCGCGTGCAGGCGCAGGAAGGCAATCCGCAGCGCCGCCGCCGCCGCCGCAATCACCTGCAAGGCCAGCCAGGTTGCGATGCTTGCCAAAATCGTGAACAAGTTCAGGTGCATAACGATGTTAGTATAGCGTTTTTACTGAAATATTGAACACTCAATAAAAATGAATTGCGGCAATTCATTTTGCACAAAATGATTTTGCGGCAAAACCATTTTTCCCTGAACCCTGAATCCCGCCGCTGGCGGGACTCCAAGCAGCCCTGAACCCGCTGTTGAATATCGAATATCGAACAAGAAATATCGAAGCTCGAAGTATCTGCGCAGAACTTCATTATTTTACATTCCTTGTTCAATATTCGATATTCGCATTTCTTGCATGCCATCGGTCATCGGTCATCGGTCATCGGTCATCGGTCATCTTCATGATCGGCCGGCAGGCTGGCTGGCGCCGCCACGCGCGCAGCAAGGCTTCCTGGCGCGGCAGCATGCGCCGGCGCGCGCGCGGTTCCACGTCATCATAGCCCAAGCAATGCAACAGGCCGTGAATGACATAGCGGGCCAGTTCGACGGCCGGCTCGAGCGCATGGGCCCGGGCATAGCGCTGGGCTTGCTCGACCGACACGACGACATCGCCGACATACGCGCCGCCAGTGTCCGGGCCGGATGCCGGCGCGCTGGGGAAACTGATGACATCGGTCGGGGTGGTTTTGCCAAAATAGCGGGCATTAAAGACGCGCATACCGGCGTCACTGACCATGCGCACGGTCGCGCCGGCGCCTGCCGGCAGGCCTTCGTGCGCCAAGACAAAAAGGGTGAGCGCGCGCACGGCCGC
>JAPLST010000151.1 GCA_026398485.1 bacterium | reverse complement strand
CAATATGCCCACCAACATTTTCCGGAATTTGTGTGGGAGGGCGAGGTGGTCTCGAACATTCCGCAGAACGTCGGGCGCCCGCAGGCTGCGCGCACTGCGTATGTGCAAGACCTCTTCACCAGCCGCGCGCTCGCGACCATCCGGGCTGCCAACGATCGCACACCGCTGTGCATGGTCGTCGCGTATCTCTTGCCGCATCGCCAACTGGTGCCGCCACCCGGGCCCAATCCATACGCTGCCGAATCGTGGCCCGCGCAGGAAAAGGCGTTTGCCGCCATGGTCACGCGCCTGGACACCGACGTGGGCCGCATCCTCGACGCCGTCGATGCAAATCCCGCACTGGCCAGCAATACGTTGGTGATCTTCACCAGCGACAACGGGCCGCATCAGGCCGATTACCATCGCGCGGACTTTTTTGCCAGCGCGGGCGCATTGCGCGGCCAAAAAAGCAGTCTTTATGAAGGCGGCATTCGCGTGCCCGGCATTGCGCGCTGGACGGGGCATGTGCCACGGGGCATCACGATGGACGTGCCGTGCGGCTTCGTCGATCTTGGCGCCACGTTCCGCGATCTGGCCGGCGACCTTCCTGCGCCAGCGGCGCCGGCCGCGCGCGGCGACGGCGTCAGTCTCACGCCGCTCTTGCGCGGCACGGGAAAGATCACGCGCACAGTGCCGCTGCTGTGGTATGCGCCGCCGGGACCGAATCCGGCTGACACAGTGGCAGCCATGCTGACCAACCAATGGAAGTTCGTGCTGACGGCGGCGGGCAACGCCGAGCTGTATGACTTGCGCGCCGACCCGGCCGAGACGCGCAACCTGGCGCGCACACAGCCAGAGCTCGTCCGCGCGTGTTATGCCACGCTCAAAGCGCAGGTGCGCCAGCCCTTGTCCGCCTTGCGCGAACAGGCGCAATGAAATGACCAATGACTAAACGCGAGATTGTCAAGCAAACATTGGCGTTTCAGCGTCCGCCCTATGTGCCGTGGTCGTTGTCGTTCACGGCCGAGGCCGCCGCGCGGCTGCAAACGCACTACGGCCCGGATACCGATCTCGAGCTGGCGCTCGACAATCATTTCGTTGATCTGGGCAGTCCGATCGGGTTTTTCGAGGGCATTGGTGACGATTGCGTGCGCGACGTGTTCGGCGTCGTCTGGGATCGCAGCATCGACAAGGATATCGGCGTGACCAAAGGTTGCGTCCTGCCCGAGCCGACGCTCGAAGGATTCCATTGCCCCGATCCGCACGACCCGCGCTTCTTCGCCGACATTCCCGAAAAACTCGCGTGTTACGGTGATCGCTTCCGCAGATTCTGCCTCGGCTTCTCACTGTTCGAGCGGGCCTGGACGTTGCGCGGCATGGAGAATCTGCTGGTCGACATGATTGAATCGCCCGATTTCGTGCATGCCCTGCTGCGCACGATCGCCGACTATAACATTGCGCAAGTGCGCGCGGCGTTGCGCCACGACATTGACTGCGTCTACTTCGGCGACGACTGGGGCCAGCAGCGCGGCCTGCTCATGGGCGCCGCGCGCTGGCGCGAATTCATCAAGCCCGAACTCGCCCGCATGTATGCCGTCGTACGCGCCGCCGGCAAGATGGTCTCAATCCATTCCTGCGGCGATGTGGATGAACTATTCGACGACCTGGTCGAGATCGGTGTCAACATGTTCAATCCGTTTCAGCCGGAAGTGATGGACGTGTTCGCGCTGCTGCCGGCGTATCGAGGCCGACTCGCGTTTCACGGCGGGCTCTCGACGCAGCGCACCCTGCCCTATGGCACCGTGGCGGATGTGCAGCGCGACACGCGCCGGTTGCTCGACGCCGGCGCAAACGGCGGCTACATTTTTTCACCCAGTCACGCGGTCGAGGGCGATGTGCCGCTGGAGAACATGCTTGCGTTCGTGGAGGTGCTGCAGGCGCAGCCCGGCTATCGCCGCGGGTGATGGCCACAAAGGCATGTTTTCAGTGTGCCGTTAGTTCATCGTTCATCGTTCATTGTTCATCGTTCCCAGATCCGGCGATTGTTCCTTGTTGTTGCGCCCCACCGCTTGCCTCGGTGGACGCAGAGATTGTGAAAAAAACGCCGTCGCGCAGCTTTCACTCAAGTCTGGCGCCCCACCGAGCTTGCCTCGGTGGACGCAAAGATTGGGAAAAGAACGCCGGCGGACAGCTCTCTCTCAAATCTGGCGCCCCACCGAGCTTGCCTCGGTGGACGCAAAGATTGTGAAAAAGCGGCGCGCCTTTTTACTCAATCTCATTCACCCACGACGCGAGGTCGTGGGGGTCTCTGCGCACCCACCCGCCCAATCTGCGGCTTTGCTTCACCAGCACGCGCATTGCACTTTAGATAGACATTTCGACGGGAAGACATTTCGATGGGTTGCAGAACGCAAAGGGAACTGGTACAATCAGCGCACGTGCGAAAGTTTGGATATCATCGCGGCGTTGCTGCAACAGCCGGATTATCAGACCGCCAGGAATTACTGGAAAGTGCTGAAGAACCGTTTGAAGAAAGAAGGGAGTCAAACGGTTACAGATTGTAACCGGTTGAAAATGGTCGCGCACGACGGCAAGCTGCGTTTCACCGACGCCGCCGCGCCGGAAACGCTGCTGCGCATCATTCAAATAGTGGATTCAGCAGCGCATGATGGGCCAGGAAACGCGCAACAAACTCACCGATTACTGGAAAACCCACGCGGTCGAGGGCGAAAACGAATACGCCATGCTCCTTCCCCGCGCTTATTACAGCGCGTCGCTCGACGTCTTTCTGACCGCAAGATTCTCGGCACACTAGTAATCAACAGCGCCGAAACTCCATGCCGGTCTCCGCTGCCCCTCTTGTGTTGTGCATGCAATTGAATTATAGAACATTGTCGCTTGCGTTTGACAAATCATGGCAGATGTGGTATGCTGTTGCATCAAATGTGATGCGCTGCGTTTTTAACGCCTGTGGATATTGAGTTTTTGCGTAGCATGAGTGAGTGATGCCAGAATGAAGCCAGCAACGAATGTAATTTTTTTATCAAACGAAAACCGCATTCTGAAAACTTTTTCTTCACAACCCTAAAACCTAATACCTGAAACCTAACACTTACTTCACATAACCGGTGAAACCGGTACGGCTCGATTCCAAACTACCACATTGCCTTTGCAAGAGCTGTGCATGGTCGCACCCCATCTCGGGGTGCAGACGTGTACTTCTTGCAAGGCCCGTGGTAGGGCTCGAATCGAGGTGCAATGATCTGCACCTCTTTTATTTGCTCATAGCCACAATTGCGGTATCGAGGCGGAACACAACTATATTACGGTACGACTTATGGAACGCAAACCGAACATTCTCGACAGGATTGGGAAACACATTCCGGGATATGCTGGCTACGCCACACGCGAGATTCGTCGCCAATGCGACAAAGTGCTACGCGAACACGTCGCCCACCAAGTCGCCAATTGCGAGACTATACTTCAGGAACGGATCAATAGTCTCATCAAAGCACGCGAGCATCAGCCAGCTATAGACCTTGAAGGCTGCCGAAAACGTCTTAACACACTGTCCGGCAAAATCAAGTATGCGCCATACGGAGACTCGGCTTTCTTCAGCGAATGCCAGATCAAGGAAGACGAGCTGGGCAAACTTCACCAAGTCGACAAAGATATCCTTTCATGTGTTGAGGAAAACATGAAGGCGATGCCTACATTGACTGCAACTGAAATCGAATCTTTCATAGCCAGAATTCTACAGACACTCGACAACCGAAATCAAATTCTCAAGGAGCACAAATAATGCCGAAATTAATGGAAGTCATAGAGTTTCTTGATGACAGCGGCCAGGTGATGGTAT
>JAPLST010000006.1 GCA_026398485.1 bacterium | reverse complement strand
GGCGACGCTCCAACACGCCGTGATGCCCGTCAAATAAGGAAAGTAGCGCAAGCTATGTCAGGAGTTCTGGAAACACTATAGCAGAGGGATCGTGGGGGTCTCTGCACGTTCGCGTGTTTTCTGGATTTGCCTTTGCAATCGCCGTTGCAGCAATCGCGGCAACAGTTGGCTGTACATTTTCCGCGCGGAACAGTACAATGGACGCAACGTAAGGATTACGGCCATGGTATTCTTCGGTATTCTCTTGATGCTATTCCTGGCAATCTGCTGCTTGGTCGGCTTTGTCAAAATCATGATCTGGGTGATCAACGGCTTGATCGCCTTGTTCTCCAGTCCCACGCCCGCGCCGCCACTCGAGCCGATGGCGCCGGCCGCGCAACCGGCGGAATTACAGGACACGGTGCCACCGGCCACGCCACCCATCACCCCACACGCCGCCGAACCCGTTCTTTCGTCAGACCGACCTGGCGAATCGCGCGCCGCCGCGTCCGTCTTTTCGTCAGACCGACCTAGCACCCCGCGCGCCGCCGAACCCGTCTTTTCGTCAGACCAACCTGACGAATGCACCCCGCCGGAAACTGATGACGCCCGCTACCAGCGCATGCGGCGCATGGCTGAGGTCTTGACCCGCAATGCGCTGAATGCCGGCATTGTCTGCGCCGGCGTCGCGGCCTTCGGCGCGTTGTACCATTACCGCGCAATGCTGTCCGGCCCCTTGAAGCTGTTGCTGCTGTTCACCTGCATGTGGGCCGTGTACCTGCTTGGGCGCTGGCTGTACACGCGCCGCGGCTATCCGCGCACGGGCCTTGCGCTGATGAGCATTAGTGCCATCTGGCTGCCGCTGAATTATTACGCTGCGATATTGTTCAAGGTGTTTGAGGTGCGCACGCATCCGGCGCTGGCTTGGTGCGGCGTCTGCACTGTGTGCGCACTGATTTACATGGCCATGACTTGGCGGTTGCGCGCGCGGATCTTCGCCGCGCTGGCCTTGCTGGCGTGGCTGGCCGCCGTCGCCTGCGGCTTGTGGGATGCAACCCACGCGCGGGCTGTCTGGCAGATTGTGTTTGGCGGCCTGGCGGTTGGATTGCTGGGGCTCAGCACGCTGCGCGGAACCGGCGCACGCAGCTATCGCATGGCGGCGGTCTGGCTGGCCTTGCTGGTGGGCTGCGGCGCGTTCGCGTTGAGTTGCGTGCCGTTCGGTGATGCGGCCGCGGCATATCGCAGCGAGGAGCTGTGGTTCCGGTGCGCCCTGCTGGCCCTGTTTCTGCATGGCTTCACCCTGCGCATTGCGCGCGGCTGGGCGGCATTGGCAACGGCAGGTGCGCTGGTGTGCGCCACTGGCATGCTGAGCGACGCGTGGGGCCAATCCCTGAACATGCTGCCGTGGGTATTGCTGGCCGGCCTGCTGTTGCTGCTGCACTTGACCGCGCCCCAACGCAGTTTGGCGGCCCGCACGGTGCATCTGGCCGGCTTTGTCTTCAGTCTGCTCTTGTGTGGTTTGCTGGGCGTGATCGTCTGCGCGCGCGGCTCGATCTGGGGCGGCAATGTCATGGCGTTGGCGCTGTGCGTCGGGCTCTGCGCGGGCAGCCATGTCTTGTGGCGCGCGTCAATCGCACTGGCGGGCGCGTGGGGCTTTGCGTTCTTGCTGGTCTTTGCCGGCGCGCGCAGTTATGGCGACACATGGGATCAGACAATCTGGTTGGTCACACTGGGCATGGCGGCGTTGAGCGGCCTGAATGCCCTGCTGCCCAAGGGCTGGCGCGGCGGCGCGCCCATGCAAGCCCTTTGGCTGGCCAGCGGCACGACGGCGGCGGCTTATCTGCTGGTGCTGGCATGTCTGCCGCACCTGCCGCAGTATGCGCCGCACAGTGCCGGGTCGTGTTGCCTTTTGTGGTTGCTGCTGTTGGTCACGTATCGCGACAGCATCACGGCGGTCGGCCTTGGTTGCGCCATGCAACTGCTGTGGCTGGTGGTCGTGCTGGCATATTTTCGCCCTGCGGCGCCCGTGCTGCTGCAGCTCAGCATTGTGTGCGCCGCCGTCGGCCTGCTTATGGCAACGCTCGTTTCATGGATGGATCGCGCGCGCCTGCCGCGCAGCCTGGCGCACCATCTGGATCTGCTTTTTAATCTCGCGGATTCGCTGCTGGTGATGCTGCTCGCCGGAACTTTTGTCCATGCCGTGCACTGCACCCCACTGCACACGCCGACGCTCATGGATCCCGGCATGGTGCTGCCCTTTGGTATGTGCTGGCTGGGCTTGTTTGTGCTGGGCATGCGGCGCCACCCCGATGACACCCGCGCCATCCTTGGCAGTCTGGCGTCATTGGTGTTTTATTATCTGGCGGTGACGTGCCTGCTGCAAACACAATGGGCCGACCTCACGCCGTTTGCGTTTTACAATGCGGCGGTGCTGGGCGCCGGCGCATGCCTGATGGCCGCCGTGTTCTGGCACTCACGCTGGCGCCTGCAGGCGTGGATGTATCATCTCGCCGCGCTGCTGCCCTTGCTGTTTTGCTGCTGCTATGCCGTGAAGCACTGGGCGCCGTTGTGGCAGGCATGCCTGCTGCTCTGGCTCGCGCAGGTGCTGCTGGCCTGCGTCACGCGCACCACGCTGGCCACCATCCAGGCACAAGCGGCCACCATCCTGTGTGCCCTGACCTTCGGCTATCTGTGGCACCCCGGCACGCTCGGTTTTGCGCACGGCCTGCTGCTGTGCGGCGCGGCGCTCGGTGCGCTGGCCTTGCTGCTCTCGTTCTTTGAGTGCGCCGCCTTGGCGCGCCTGCATGGCACCACCGCGGTGCTGGCCTGGATCACGGCCTATTTTTTCTACTTGCACGGGTACCATGTGGACGAGACGGCCGCCTGGCTCTGGCTGCCGGCCGCGCTGATCATTGTCGCCAGCGACATCGCCCGCCGTCACGAGGCCCTTTTCGCCGCCCGGTTCGGAGAAGACCAGGTTCACCGGCGAAAGGTCGCCGTGGACAAGCTGGCGGGGGAGCGCGCTCACGCCGCGCACGTTGGCGCCGGTGATCAGAAACTCCCAGGCCGCGGCGATGGGCCGGCGCAACCGTTTCCTGTTCCATGCCGCGCTGGCGATCATCTGCGTGGATGTGATCACGCTCGTGATCCAGGTCGTGCGCTTCGGGCAAGTGCCGTGGTTTGTGCCGGTCGCGCTGGCGGCGGGTCTGCTGATCGGCATCGGCGTGCTGTTCGAGAAAAACCTCAATCTGCTGATCAAGCAGCGCATGCACTCGTTGCGCGCCGCCTACACTGCGTTTTTTGATTCCTGGGAATAACCTCCAACCCCCGCTACCATGAAAGCCTACAAGAACATTGATTTTCTGAACAGTCCCGATGCACGCGACATTCGCATCCTGTGCGAGTTCATCGAGCCGCGCACGCGCTTGCGCAAGCACAAGGTGCGCGACACGGTTGTCTTTTACGGCTCGGCCCGGATCAAGGCGGCCAAGGAAGCGCAGGCCATGCTGCGCGCCGCCACCGCGGATCTTGCCAAAAGTCCGAACAACAAAAAGGCGCAGGCCGCGCTGACCTTTGCCCAGCACCAAGTCTTTCTCGCGCGCTATTATGAGGATGCCGTCGAACTCGCCCGCCTGATCACCGACTGGTCAATCAAGGAACGCGACCGCGCCGTCTATGTCTGCTCCGGCGGCGGGCCCGGCATCATGGAGGCCGCCAACAAAGGCGCGCGCCTGGTCAAAGGCGGCAAAGGCATCGGCTTCAACATCAGTCTGCCCTACGAGCAGGATCCCAATCCGTACATCACCGACGAGCTCAGTTTTGATTTCCACTACTTTTTCATCCGCAAATTCTGGTTCGTCTACCTGGCCAAGGCACTGGTCGTGTTCCCCGGCGGCTACGGCACGCTCGACGAGTTCTTCGAGCTGCTGACCCTGATCCAGACCGGCAAGACCAAGAAGAAAATGGCGATCGTGCTGTATGGCTCCGAGTATTGGGATAAGGTGCTCAATCTCAAGCCGATGGCCGAGATGGGCCTGATCAGCAAGGAGGATCTGAAGCTGTTCAAGACCTGCAACACGCCGGCCGAAACCTTTGCGTATCTCAAGCCGCATCTGGTGAACATCAGGCCGGTGCAGTGATCAGTGATCAGTGATCAGTGATCAGTAATCAGTGATCGGTGATCAGTGATCAGTAATCGGTGATCGGTATAACCCTGCCCGTATCCGACGCACGGCGTGCGGCGTGCGGCGTGCAGCACATCGCGCGGAACGCCGTTAAATTCTCGTGCGACACGAGAATTTATGGTTGCAGAGGTGCAGAAGTTGTCGGCGGTTCTGCGCGCAGTGTCTTCCGCCAAGAGATGCGATCGGGAGATCGCAGCTACCTTCAGCCGATCTGGCGATCGGCGTTCCCTTCGCTACGCGCAGCGGCAGATTTTGCGGTACGGAGATTGCTTCTGGCAACAGGTGCGTCAGTAGTCAGTAGCCGGTAGTCGGTGCAGAAACAGCGCAGATTCGCGACACGGAGGTCGCTTCCACGCTGGAGCAGCATGCCCCGCGCGGAGCGCGTGGCGTATCCACGCCGGTGGCGGGACTAACTACGTCAGCGTAGCCGACGCACGGCGTGCGGCGTGCGGCGTGCAGCACATCGCGCGGAACGCCGTTAAATTCTCGTGCGACACGAGATTTTATGGTTGCAGAGGCGCAGAAGTTGACGGCGTTTCTGTGCGCGATGTCTTCCGCCGGAAGCTGTGATCGGGAGATCGCAGCTACCTTCGGCCGATCCGGCGATCGGCGTTCCCTTCGCTGCGCGCAGCGCAGATTCGCGGAACGCCGGGTTACTGTGCGCGTTCTTCTACTTCGGGAAAGGCTTCCACAATATCGCCGATCAGCGGCAAGGCCCACAGGCGCGCGTCCTGCTGGTTGTCTTGCGCCGTGGCTCGTCCTTCCCAGATGGTCAGATAGTCGCTGGATTTCAGCTGCGGATCGCGGGCCAGGGCGGCAATCACGATCAAGTGGGAGTAGATGTCGCCGGTTTTGCGGCCGACCAGAAAGGTCGCCAACTTCTGGGTTTTCATGCGTTCCTCGTCCAGCTTGTCCGAGTAAAACGCGGTGAAGCACATGTCCACCACGAAATCCGCCGGGTCGGTCGGATCATTGACCCATTGATAGCCGCGATCTTCGAGCGAGGCGCGCGTCGCACTGACCAGCTCCATGAACTGGTACCAGCGCTCCAAGTCGCTTTGCATGATTTCCTCGGTGATCCTCTTGCCGTCCGGGTCATGCACGTCAAAGTTCATGCGGAATTTGTAACGGCCGGCGAGCTGGATGCCGGGCGCCTCGGTGACGGTCACGTTCATCGTGCCGCAGCCGGGCAGCAGCATGGCCAGCGCCGCGCCGGCGATCAAGGTCATTAGCATCTGTCGCATAAAATTCTCACGGTTGAATTAGTGTTGCTCGCGTTGCGATGCCGGTTCGGTGTCACTGGCCGGGATGGCCGGCAGCGGCCGTTCCAGCGCGATCATGACGCGCTCAGTCAGGCCACTGGTGATCTGGACATGTTTGAGGTCATGCACGCCAATCGCGACGGTGCATTTGGTGAAATTGGTCACATTCTTGACAAACACATAAAATTGCTGTTCGGAGGGTGCGACTTCGTAATTGTCACAAAAAACGGCCGGCAGCGGCACCGCCACGACATTACTGGCCACGCCGCGGGTGAACATCACGGTGGCGGTCATGCCCGGCTTGAGCTGGGTGCTGCGCGCATCCAGCAAGACGGTGACTTCGAAGCCGAGGGGCAGTTGCGTCTGCTTGTCGGTGCTGGCCGCCGGCGCAATCCGCGCGATCGAGCCGTGGAACGCATGGCCCTGCAAACTCTCGACCGAGATCATGACCGGCATGCCGGTGCTGATCGACGA
Source organism: bacterium (assembly GCA_026398485.1). Lineage (GTDB taxonomy): Bacteria > Auribacterota > UBA3054 > UBA3054 > JAPLST01 > JAPLST01. Next base: position 3,159 of record JAPLST010000006.1, on the reverse strand, counting down.
AATATCCACTTCATTGACCAGCGCGCGCACCTCGAGCAGGTCCAAGTCGGCAATTTTCATCATTTCGGTACCGGACGATACCGAGCTGGCCCCGATGACCACTTCCCCGACCTCAATGGCGCGGTCATAGATGGTGCCGCGCATGGGGGCATTGATCGTCGTCTTGCGCAAGTTATCATCGACGGTGGTGATCTGCGAGCGGATTTTATCAACCCGGTTGCTTTTCAAGTCGCGCTCGATGCGCATCCGGTCGTAGACATCCGGCGACACCAGTTTGGCCTGGTACAGTTCGCGATTGCGCTGATAATCAAGCTGGGCGCCTTCGAGTTGCAGCATGGACTCGCGCGCATCGAGTTCCAGTTCCCGGCGCCGATTCAACAAATCGGTTTTGTCCAGTTCGACCAAGACATGCCCGGCCGTGACCACGTCGCCGGCTTCAATATAGACATTGTCGACCCGGCCGTTCACTTCGGATTTGACGATCACCTGGTTGCGCGGGCGGATCGCCCCGTTTTCCTCGAGCATCGAGACGATCGTCGTGTTGGTCACGGCCGCCAGCGCAATTTCATGCGGCTTTTCGCGCATGGCATTGACCCAGGTGATGTACGCATACACCATCGCGGCAACCAAGACGCCCACCACTAGTAGTATCAGTATCTTTTTCATCCATTATCTGGCAACAACCAGCAAGCTGACGCTGGCGGCGCCGGCGGCGCGCAAGGTGCGCGCACACTCGTTGGCGGTCGCGCCCGTCGTCAGCACATCATCCAGCAAGACCACGCGGGCCTGGCGAATGCGCCCATTGTTGCGCACCGCAAAGGCGTCGCGAATATTGGCCGCGCGCCCGCCCGCATTGAGCTGCACCTGCGGCGTGGTGCGGCGCACGCGCCGGAAATCGCCGGCCGGCAGGAGTGGCACGCCGAAGCGGCGCCGCAAGTGCCGGCCGATCTCGCGCGCCTGGTTGAAGCCGCGCCAGCGCTGGCGCATCCAGTGCAGCGGGATCGGCGCCAGCCAATCCGCGTCGGCCAGCAACGCTTGCACACTGGGCCGCTCGCACAGCAGGCAGGCCAGTTGCGCCGCAAGGAACTGGCAGCGGCGGTACTTGTACAAGTGGATCAAGGCGCGCACCCCGCCATAATATTCACCGGCGGCGGCGATGCGTTCCAGCGGCGCGCGCGGATGCATGCGGCAGACGCCGCACAACTGGTCGCGCCCGTCGCGGGTGTGAATCGGGCGGGCACAGCGCGGGCATTGCGCCCCGCGCAGCAACGGCAACTGTTGGGCGCACGCGGCACAGATGGCGCGCCCGTCATCCGCCGTAGCAGCCCAGCAGAGCACGCAGCGCGGCGGATAGACCAAGTCGAGCAGACTGCGTCCAAACTGCGCCAGCATGCCAAGGCCATAACCGGGTTAGATTGCCTTCTTGCCCTTGATCGACGAAAAGACGTATTCCTTGATCGGCAATTCGAGAACCTCCGTGCCCTCGACGCGATCGGCGCGTTCCGCTTCCGGCGAGTCCGGCATGATCACATCAATGTATTTCATCGAGCTGTACGGGATGAAATACACTTTATTGTAGCGCACCAAGGGGTGTTCTTCATACTGGCCGCTGACGCTGTCGCGCACTTCCTGGAAGTGCCGGCCGCTGATCGTCAAGCCCGGCGCGCTGACTTGCGTGACGGTGCCGCGCATGATGTCAATGGGCATCTCGCGAAAGTGCCGGCGCAGCACGATCCGCACCCGGGATTCAACCAAATTGTCAGGCGTTGTGTTCATCAATAAGTGCCATGGTTTTTGTTAACATGAACTGCATGGGGGAATTATACCACACCATGACCCGGAAAGGCAAATGCACGGCGTTCCGCTCGATTTGCCGCACGCCGCACGCCGTGCGGCGGCTACGGGCAGAACCACGCGCGGGGCAAGGTCACGGGGGTCTGGCAGAGGAGATGATGAATATCCAATATCGAACACTCAATATCCAAGGGCGAAGTGTCTGCGCAGAACTCTGCTTGGAGTCCCGCCGGCGGCGGGATCATCATTGGGCATTCCTTGCTGCTCGGAGTCCCGTCAAAGGCGGGATTGGATATTGGATATTCGCAGGCCCTGCATCACTTTTGCCGGCGCGCTCAGGGCGTGCGCCGCAGGGCATACTGGCAGCGGTCGTAGCCGCTCTTCGTGCGCAGCGTCAGCCATGCGCTGGCAACAACGCCCTTCGGCATGACGGGATAGCTGACATAAACCAGCGAGGAACCGGTGTCCGGATTCATCACGCCGGCCAGTTGCTTGCCATTGGCGCCGGCATACATGCTATAGGGTTTGACAACGCACGGCACCAGCACGGAAGCCGTGCCTTTGGTGCCTTCAATGAACACCTGCGGCAGTTTGTTGCCAAAGAAGGTGCCGCTGATGATCATCTGCGCACCGGCCGTCAGGTTGGTGTCGCATTCGATGGAGTGGATTGCCGGCTTGACGAAGCGCAGGCGGCCGCCATCGGCATCCATAATCTTGCCGCCGGTCGCCGTTGTGCCGCGCACATCCAGATTCAAGTCGATGGACGGTGCTTGCGGCGCGAGACGGTCGCGCTTGATGCTGCTAGTCAACAGGCAGCGGGCCGTGTAGGCAGTCCCCGCTTGATCCACGCAGCCCTTGATTTTGCCCAGCACTTGCAGCGGGACGGCCTTGGCGCCGAGTGCATCCGGCCGGGCTTTCACTTTGGGCATGCTGCCGAAGCACGCGCCCATGCCGGCGACATCCGCGGCTGCCATGCGCGTGACCGAGCCGGCCGTGACCGGCCGTGAGATCGGCGCCATGAGCGCGGGATCGCCCTGCAGGTTGATGCCGTAGTGCAAGCGCAAAAACGCTTCCGAGGTGCCGTTCATGGTGCAGATCAGACTGTCCAATTTCTCGAGGGCATAGGCCGCGCCATAGGTTGCCGCGGGCAAGCCGCCCTGCAAGAGCCGGCGGTGGAGCATCATGATGTTGATCGCCGACATGCCGCCATGCTCGTCGACATCGTTGGCGAGGCCATAGCGGGTGCAGCCAAAGTACAGCAACGCGCCGCCGTTGGGATTGCGCAGCAAGGCCTCGCTGAAGCACGGATCCACCTCATGGTCAAATCCGCCGCTCATGCACGAGACGGCCGCGACCAGGCAAATC
>JAPLST010000390.1 GCA_026398485.1 bacterium | reverse complement strand
GTCAACGACGGCCGGCACCGCGTTATCCACGGGATCGGCGAGCATCCGCCACGATCCGGCGTGCAGGCCCCCTGGCAGGCTGTCCGCGAAGGTGAAGGCGCCCCGCTCCGCCAGGCGTTGCGAGGGCACGCCGACCACTTGCGGCGCCAAAACTTGCTGCGGATTAAGACAACTGGCGTCGTCCCCCTCCTGAATGCGCAGCGCCAGACAGTCCGCGCTCTGCAGCGTGGGCGGCAAGGCAAACAACGGTTGGGCCGTCTCTGCAAACCAGGCGTATCCACCAGTCGGCCCCCGGATTTGATCGGCATCGGCGGGCAATTGCGGGCCCGGCTTGGCGGCGGCGAACTTGCCGCCCTCGTTCATCCAGATCGTGCCGCCCAGAAGCAGGTCGGGCTTTCCGTCGCCGTTGACGTCCGCCGCAGCCGCGCTCGTGGCGGAGGCGCCGGCGAGGCCCCACTTCTCGGTGGCGTCTTCATAGCCTGCGGCGGTCGCAATGAACAACTTTACGCCGTCGGGCGCGGCGACCACTGCGCACCCGCTGGATTTCAGCATGCGCGCGACAATCGCGCAGATCGAGGGTTCATCGTCCATCACCAGAATTCTGGCGCGGCGGGCCGCCGGCGCGCTGGCCGCCGTGGGTGGCGCCACGACTGCCTGCGGCGGTGTCACCGAGGCCGGCAGGTAGAGCGTAAAGGTTGCGCCGTGTCCCAGCTCGGAAACCACGTCGATATACCCGCCGTGCTTTTGAATGACGGCATAGGCCGTGGCCAAACCAAGCCCGCTGCCGCTCTGCTTGGTCGTGAAATACGGGTCGAAAATGCGCGCCAGATGCTTCGGGTCGATGCCGCTGCCCTCATCCCGCACAATGACCTTGACATAATTCCCGCGCTGCAGTCCGACGATGGCCTCCGCCGGTATGGCCGCATTCTCCAAGGTGATATACAGCTGCCCGCCATCCGGCATGGCATGCCGGGCATTGATCGTCAGGTTGGAAATCACCTGCTGGATTTGCCCTTTGTCCACTTCCGCCAGCCACAAACCTTCCGCCTGTTGCAGCACCAGCTTGACCTTGCTGCCGGACAGGTCGAAGCGCGCAACCTCCTCGACCAACCCACCCAGGCTGACGTCCTCCTTGACCGGCGCGCCCCCCTTGGCAAACGTCAGCAATTGCTTGGTCAGCCGCACCGCCCGATTCATTGACTTTTCCGCTTCCTCAAGAAGTGCGTGGACGGGATGCTCCTTGGCCAGTTCACTTTTCGCCAGGGAAATATTCCCAAACAAACCCGTCATGATGTTGTTGAAATCATGGGCGATGCCGCCCGCCAAGGTGCCGACACTCTGCAGCTTCTGCATTTTCAGCAGTTCCTCCTCCGCCCGCTTGCGCTCGCGGATGTCGCGGCACATGCTCATCATCGCCGGCTGGCCATTCCAGAGGATCCGCCGCGCATGCACCTCGGTCGCGACCGGGGTGCCATCCTGGCACTGCTGCACGGTCTCAAACGCGTGCTGGCCGTGTTCCAGCAGGTGGGCTGTCCGACCCGCCACGTGGCACGCTTCCGCCGGCGTGTCCACCTGCGCGATCGTCATCGCCATCAACTCTGCGTGGGTGTACCCAAGGCGCTCGCAGTCCAGCGGATTGACGGCCAGCATCCGCCCTTGCACGTCGTGGATGAAGATCGCGTCGCCGGCATTCTCGAATATCTGCCGGTACTTTTCCTCGCTCTCCCGCAGCGCCTCCTCGGCCTGCTTGCGCATCAGCGCCGTGCCAATGTGCACGGCGATGCCTTCCATCAGCGTAACCACCTCGATCGTGAAGCAGTCTTGGCGCTGGTCGCTGAGATGGATCAAGCCAATAATCCGATCCTGGTTCCGAATGGGCACAAGGGCCATCGAGGCATAACCATGCCGCATGCACTGGTTGCGGGGATGCAGCCGCGGATCCTGTTCTACCGGCAGGTGCAGCAACGGCATGGCATTGTTCGTCCAAAAGCTGCCCCCGCGCGTGAACAGCGGATGGCGCGGGTCGATCTTGCCGGAAATGACCAGGCCGCAGGTGCATTCCAGACTGATGTTGCCGTCACTGTCCCGGCATATTTCGCCCTCCGCGGTGTGCGCGATCAGCGAGCTTTCCGTGGCCAGAAAAGCATCGGCAAAACCGGCCTGGGCAATATACGGGAAGTCGTCACCGGCTTGCAGGCGAATGCCCACGGCAGCGCAGCCAGTCTGACACTTGATCACATCGAGGACGCGCCGCACGGCATTCGAAAACGCGCCCGGCTCGTGTAATATCTGCAAGATTTCCCGGCCCATTTCCTGATAGGCTTCCACCTGCTTGCGCGCGCTGATGTCGCTCAGCACGATCCGGCAAACCGGTTCTGCGCCCCGCGCAGCTTCTTGCGCGATGCTGGCCGCCAGATGCACCCAGACTGGCGTGCCGTCTTTCTTCACCATGCGCAGCTCGTAGGTGCGCGGCACACCCGTGGCAAACAGTTGCTGGCGGTGCCGGTAGTAAGTGTCCTGGTCTTCTTTGAGGATGAAGTTGGTGAAGATCGGCTGCGTGGCCAGCGTGTTGCGACCCCTGCCCAGCAGCGTCGCGGCACTCAGGTTGGCCTCCAGGATCAGCCCCGCTTCGCTGACGGTGACATAGCCGGCCGGCGCCATGTCGTACAAGTCGAAATAGCGTGCCCGCGCCGTGTCCAAGGCCGCGTGCGCCTGGCGCAGCTCCTCGTTCTGCAACTCCAGCTCGATCTGGTGCGTGCGCAGCTTCTCCTCGACTTGGCACCGCTTCTGATGCTCCGCCGCCTCGGCCAGCGCACGCATCACGGCCGGCACCAGCCGGTTAAGCCGTTGCTTCAGCACATAATCGGTCGCGCCGCGCAGCACGCAGTCCACCGCCTGCTCGTCGCCCAACGTGCCCGAGATCAGGATGAAAGGGACATCGCGCTGGTGCGTGCGCGCCATGGCCAGGGCGGCCATGCCATCATAATCCGGCAGGCGATAATCCGAGAGGATCAAGCCAAAACGGGTCTGCGCCAGCGCGGCCTCGTAGTCCGCGCGGTTGGTCGCGATCCGCAGCTCAAAGGCCAGGCTGCTCTGCTGCAGCGTGTCGCGCACCAGTTCCACGTCGCGCGCGTCGTCTTCAAGATACAGAATCTGCACCGGGGTAGTCATG
>JAPLST010000081.1:2435-6094 GCA_026398485.1 bacterium | reverse complement strand
CCTCCACCCTTCCATTCTTCCAGTTCCGGCAGTCGTTCGGCACTCTTGTAATTTTGCCGAAATTATGACACAATGACTGTAATGAACCAGAAACTGGCACCACGTATACGCGCACTCCTCCTCACCATCGCCGTGTTGATCATCGCCCCCGTGCGGGCGGCGGATTATTTTGTCGCGCTGGGCGGCGCGGATGGCAATAATGGCCAGACGGTCTCGACCGCGTGGCGCACGATCAATCATGCCTTGGCAGCCGTGCCGGCCGGCACGGCGGGCAATCCCAGTGTCATTCACGTGGCCGCCGGCACCTATGCGGGCGAGACAGACGGCACTTACTGGAAACTCAACTTTCGCGGCAGGGCTCATGTCCACATCATTGGCGCCAGCGCGGCACAGACCATCCTGACCCGTGGCACAAAACAATGGGAGATGAGCAGTGCCACCGGCATTGTGGACTTGAATGGCTGCACGGGCGCGCGCCTCGAAGGCCTGCGGATTGTGATGGACACCTATCCCGCCATCTGGGATGCGAACATCATCCGGATCAATGCACCCAATGGTGTGACGTTACACGATGTCTGGATCGACGGCCCGTACACGGCGCCGGTCGACCGTTGTGGCCGGCAGATTGCCTTGTATGGCACTGCCGGCGCGGGCGGGCTGACGATTGCGCACTGTTGCTTCAGCGGCGGCGGCCTTGCCTTTTGGCTGGGCGTGCGCGGCAGCAGTTGCACGATTGAGGTCGACCACGTGACTATCACGGATTATGCGACCACGCGCACGGACGACAACAGCGGTTTCTTTGACCAGCGCAGCTTCAGTGATGCGACGCCGGTGCGCGTACGCAACAGCATTTTCAATGCGCTCACCCGCGGCATCTATGCCGCCACGCCGACCAACAGTTTCGGGTACCTGTATCAGGTCGAGTCGAACAGCTACAATGCGCTGCCACTGGGCTTGGTCAATCAGCAGGTCTGGTATACCAATGCGAATGAGGAGCTGGTGCCGGACTATTTCACCATGGCGGACGGGCGCGCTTATGTCACGCGCAACACCGAAAACGGCTGGTACTGCCACCCCGGCAGCACGGGCGCGACGCCGGTCATCACGTTCCCGCGCACGGACGTGACGGGCTGGACCAACAGCCTGATTGCTTTCACCGTCCAAGCCACCGATCCGGATACGCCACCAGATGCGCTGGTGTTTAGCGCGGCGAATATGCCGGCGGGCGCGGTCTTTAATCCGACCAATCAGCAATTCACCTGGCAGACGACGGTGGCGGATACCGGCGTGCATCCGAACGTCAGTTTCACGGTCAGCGATGGCGAGAGCGCCGACAGCGTCAGTATCAGCATCTATGTTTTGGGCGGGCCAATTGCGCGTTATTATGTGCGCACCAACGGGCTGGACAGCGCGGCGCGCACAGGCCTGTCGGCGGCCCAGGCCTGGCAGACGGTCACCTATTCCCTGACGCGCGCGGCGGGCGGCAACAAATACGAACACAATATTCTTGATGTCGGTGCCGGCGATTTTGACAATGAGCGTAGCGGCCTGCAGGGCCACCCGAACAACTGGCAACTCAATCTCGCGGGCGTGCAAAACTTGGATATCATCGGCGCCGGGCCGGCCCTGACCCGCATTGTGCAAGGCACCAACTCGATCTGGGAAGTGGACAGCATTGTGCGGTTGTATAATGCGGCGCATGTGCGCCTGAGCGGCCTGCAGATTCCCGTCACGGTCAGCTCGAACATGTTTGACGCGGCCTGCATCCGCCTCGATGCGTGCGCGGACATTACCCTGGATAATCTCTGGTTAAGCGGCCCGCGCGAGCTGGCGGCGCGCAACGGCCACGGCGTGTATGTTTCCGGCGTGACCGGCGCGGGCGGCGTCACGCTTGACCGGGTGCTGATCGAAGGCTTTGGCCAGGGCTTCTACACCACGGCGCAAGGCGGCTGGGCGCACTCCAACGTCTTGCGCTATTGCACCATCACCGACCAGGACGGCTCGTTTGACATTGATGACGGGCTGGGCGTCTGGCACCGCGTCGGCACGGGCAACGGCGGCAACCACCTGCGCGCCGAACGCTGCATTTTTGCCAACGAGCCGGCCAGTCGCACGAATTCCGGCGTGGGCATGCGCGTCGATAATGTGCTGAATGTCAATGATGACTGGCAGGTGATTCTCTACAGCTACGAAAACAATTACTACAATTGCGGGCCGGACGGCCTGGATTGGTACCAGCCGGACTTGTCGCAACTTGAAGACAATTCGGCGACCAATGACGTCTCGTTCGATCCGCAATTTTACACCAATAGTTTTAACCTGCCCTACTGTGCGGATGTTGATTATGGCTGGCAGCCGGTGCCGGAGGCTGGTGCGCTCAGCCTGCTGATTATCATCGCCGGCACAATCTGCCACAGGACCAAGGCCACAAGGAACATATGAGAAAGCGTGCATGGTTTACAATTAGTTTGGGAAGTCTGAGCATGCTGGCGGCCCGGGCGGAGGTCTGGACCCGCCTGGCGGATTTCCCGGTGGATGTCTACGGCAATTATGCCGGCGCATGCATGGCGGCGGCCAACTCAACGGCCGTCTATGCCGTGCGCGGCGAGCTCGGCGATCATGGCGCGTATGTCTATAAATACACGCCGATAGGGGACACCTGGACATCCATCGCGACCGCCTACCACAGTGCCGGGCAGGGGACTGCCATGGCGCGCCATCCCGGCGGCCTGCTCTACACCATTTCCGGCGGCAATCAGCGCTGGAGCGGCAGCATCAATCCGGCCACGGATGCGACCCAAAGCGCCAACGCGCTCGGCCCCGACAATAGCTGGCCGGCGGCCACCATGGGCGGCGGCGGCATGGTGATTGATCGCGATGGCCGCTATGCCTATCTTTCCAGCGGTGAAAATGCCTATGGCGCCGGTGGCAGCCCGGTGCGCTCGGCCTTGGTGCGCTTCGACTTCAGCAATACGACGTGGACCACGATCGCCAGCTTGCTGCAGCCCACCAACCAATTGCTCGTCGGCGGCGGTATTGTCTTTGCCGCCAACACCGTGTATTTGTTGCATGGCACCAACGGCAGTGGCACGTGCCTGATGTTTGCCTACAACCAAGACACCGGGCAATATGAGCAGCGCCCGGCGTTGCCGGAAGACGGCGGCGAAGGCATGGCGTTGGTGTATGATGGCGGCGCGTGCTTGATCGCCACACCCGGCGGCGGTTCAAGCAGCGTCTGGCTGTATGACTTGCGCAGCAACAGTTGGCAGCGCAGTGATGATCTGCCGCAACCCGTTGGCCGCGGCGGCGGGCTGGCGTGGGACGCGCAGGGCCAGCGACTGTATGTCATGTGCGGCAACAACACGCGCGCATTTTTTGCGCGGGCATGGACGCCGACACCGGCCGACCTGTTGCCGCCGCGCGCGCCGCTGCTACTGGCGCCGCCCACCGGCGAATATCTGGATGTCACCCAGCCAACGTTTTCGTGGCTACCGGCCGAGGAGCGCGGTGGCGGCGCAATCGCCGGCTACACCTTGATGTTCGACAGCACGGCCTATGCCGTGACCAGCACCAATTTCACGCCGGCGGCGCCGCTGGCGTATGGCGCGCACACTTGGAAAGTGAATGCGCGCGACACCAGCGGTTTGACCTCGGCCTGG
>JAPLST010000081.1:0-2390 GCA_026398485.1 bacterium | reverse complement strand
GGAGATCCGCACCCTGACGATCAGCAGCACGCCCTTGGCGCCTGATTTTTGCTGTGTCTGCATCGAGCGCTTTCCCAAATGCAATCGCTACCAAGTCCAGTATGCCGGCACGCGGCCGTACCTGAAAGCGGGGACGGAGAGTGATCAGCGCTGGCCACTGCCGGGCGAGACCGTTACCTACATTGGCTATATGTATAATGGCGGCACCCAGGGTGGCACCTGCGAATTTGTCTGGCGCACCAATGGCATTGAGTTTTCGCGCGGCAGCCTGTATGTTGCACGCGATAGTTTTGTCTCCAATGCGATTGCGTTTCCGTGGCCGGCCGGGGCCGAGACGTATGCCGGCGCGTTCGACATCACCTTGCAGTTGAACCCGACCAACGCGGTGCGCGAGTTGAGCCTGACGAACAATGTCATTGGTGAATCGACCCGCGCGCTGGCCTTGAGCTATTTCATGGCGCGCGAGTATTTCGACGCGCTGGCGGGCAAGCGCAACCGCTGGGGCACGTCGAATGCCGTTGACTGGCTGCGGATTCAGTTCGAGGACATGCAAAACAAATTCGCCCAGTCTGTCCATCCGGCCACGCCCAGCGGCATTCTCGAACACGTGCGCATCGACCGGCTGGTCATCGCGCCGAACGCGCAGATGGACGCGTTGCTGAACAATGACCCGTATGCCAATATGAATGACGGGCGCTGGCAGACGATCGGCACGGATCCCGTCGGGTACGCCAACACCTTCGGAACCACGGTTGACTATGGCTTGATCCACGAAGTCGGCCACCAACTGGGCTTGATTGACATTTACTCTTATGATGTCGAGGGTGCCAGCACGCTGGTCATGCGGGATGGCGCGCCGCTCTTGGTCGAGCACATTGCCTCGCAGCAGTGCATGATGCGCACGCACGGCAACATTCCGTTTTCCGAATTCTCGGCCTTGGCGTTGAACAGCCAGCTTGGCCGGCGGCGCGGCTATTACGGCGATTTCCAGTTTTTGATTCCGCGCACCAACATCATTGAAGTTCTGGACACCCAGTCGAATGTGCTGATCGGCGCGACCATCGAGTGTTTCCGGCGGGGGAGCGACGGCTATTTTTCGAATGGCTATTGTGTGGCGACCGGCGTCACGGATGGCAGTGGCCGTTTTGAGCTGCCCACGAGTGGCGGCGGGTACTCGACCAGCAACGGCTACACGCTGTATCCCCATCCGTTTAATTACCTGAGTGTGGTCGGCGCAAATATTTTGCTGATCAAGGTCAGCCATGCGGGCGCGACGTTCTATTCGTGGTTCGAGTGCATCGCCGCGAATATTTCCTTCTGGCGCGGCCAAAGCAACACGGCCGTGCAGACCGTCTATGCCAAACTCGCGGCGGATGCGGCGGCCCATCCCGCGCCGCTCAACGTGCGCTGCCGGATGACCGGCGCTGCCGTCACGCTGACCTGGTCCGCGCCGACGCCCGCACCCGCGAGCTATGTCATCTATGGGTCGGGCAACCAGCCGTATGACGCAGCCCTCAGCCGCATCACGACTGCGGCGGCAGCCGCGACCAATGTGACCTTCACCCGCGGATCGTGGCGCTACGCCTGTGTGGTGGCGGTTCACAGTGACGGCGTCGAAAGCGCGGTGACCCCGCTGCTGTTCCTGCCGGACTTGCCGGCCTATTCCGTCTCGGCATCGTACGAACGCTATATCGCCGGCATGACCTTGTTGCCGGGCAATCAGCGCCTTGTTTGCCTGCGCAATTCGGAACACGAAGAGCCGGTCTGGCAGCGGCCGGATGGCAGTTTCGCCGGGATGTGGAGCAGTGTCCACAACCATTTCATGGCGTACGACGTGGCCTACGATGCCCGCCTTGATCGCGTCATTGTCACGGATCTGCCGGATGGGTACGGCACCCAGCATCGCATCGCGGTTATGACCCGCGACGGCCGTGCCGTCAACCTGTTTGGCAGTTATGGCACGGGCGACGGGCAGTTTGACATGCCGACCGGCGTCGCGGTCGATAGTCAAGCGCGGATACTGGTGGCGGACCGCAAGAACAACCGTGTTCAGGCCTTCAGCGCCGGCGGTGGTATCATCACCAAGTACACCGGGCTGAATGCGCCGCAGGATGTGGATGTGGATGGCACGGACAATATCTTGGTGACCGACAGTGGCAATCACCGCATCGTCGTGCTGCGCTGGTCGGGCACGACGTTGGTCTTGGATCGCGTCATCACCAATGCCAGTTTCATCAATCCGGTGGCCGTCACGCACGGCGCCAACAACGAGATGTTTGTCGCAGACGCGGGCTTGAGCGGCGTGCTTAGTTTCACGGCCGAGGGCGTCTGGGCCACCAATCTGTTTGCGCCGACGGATGGCAGCGGCAGCACGTTGCAATATCCGCGCG
>JAPLST010000033.1 GCA_026398485.1 bacterium | reverse complement strand
CGCGAAACAGGTCGACCGCTCTTCCCAGATGTGCTGCGTGAGGGTTTTGATGCTTCGTCGTGGTGCGATTTCAAGGGCCTGGGTAAAACGGGGCAGGTTGAGCAGAAATACGTCAAGATCGCGCACGCCGCCGCGGCGCCGGCGCATTGCGGCGATGCCTTCGAGCGGTTCCAGCGCGCGGATCAGCACGGCCGAGCCGTGATCTTCGGCCTCGGTAACGGCGTTCATCATCCAATGATTACCATAACAAAAATACACATAGGCATGGCCGGGCGGGCCGAACATGGTGCGCGTGCGGGCGGTGACGCCGCGCGCCGCATGACACGCCGGATCGTCCGTGGCGAAATAGGCCTCAGCCTCGACAATCCGGCCGGCGCAGCGCACGCCACGCGCGGTGCAAATGAGAATTTTGCCGAGCAACGCGCGCGCCACCTCGTCCGGCGACCGTGCATAAAATGTTTGCGGCAGAATGTTCATGACGATAGAATTATAGCGAGGCCACGCAACCCGGTCAACCACAATCGACATTGTATGTCGTTTGTGCGGCCCGCTCTGCGCCTGTGGAGGATCGCCGGCCCGGCGACCGAAAGCTGAAAAACGCGGCTGCCCGCGTCCCTCCCGAAAAACGCATCTGCGGGAGGGGCGCCGGCCCGGCGACCGATCTGCTATAATAATCTGTATGAAAAGCTGGATGCACAGAATCGATGTTAACGCGCTGGTGCTCATGTTTGTATACGGGCTGTTCTTTGTCCTGTTTTACTTAGCCAGCCAACCACTGGTCGATGTCTTTCCATCGGCGAAAGAACCAGATGGTGTCTGGCATGCGCGCATCGCGCGGGCATATCGGCGCGCGTGTGACAATAAGTGTGGGCCATTGCTGACGCCGCAGCAACGCGAGCGGCGCCAACTCATTGTGGAGTTGCGCGTCTATACGCGTGAAATGCAGTTACTGCAGAACAAGCCATTGCTCACTGCAGCCGAGTGCGCGGATATGGACCTGTACGCCAGCAACTTCGCCATCGCGCTGTGCTTGACCACTAATTCTGCTGCATTGTCGGCGCATCTCACGGCGACCGGGCGCGACAAACCTGAAGCTTGGTGGCCTTGGCTTCTCGAGTGTTTCGTTGTTTACGTGGTGCTGCTGGGCGGATTTGCCGCATTGTTCATGTACTTTTCCATCCGCTTCGTGCGCAGGCTGCTTGGGTATCAGTCCAAAGCAGACATGCCTGCTGCAAATAAGGACGGACGGTGCCCGTGAGTCGGCGTGAAAAATATTTGATGATCGTATGTCTGTCGATGATTGAAGCTATATTGGTTCTATTCCTGCTGACGCCGTCATCGGTGCCACACAGCAGAGAGTTAATGCAAGCCGTGGCACAAATGGTCGAGCATCCAAGCACAGAAAACCAGCAAAAAGTGGACGCAATCAGGCGGCGAGTGAACCGAGAAGCACTGCCGTACGAACTGGCCATACGCGGCCCGCTTGCATTGCTGGCGGCCGGGAATCTCTGGGCGATCGTGAGGCTGGTAAAAAAGAGAGCTGTGTAAATGAAACAGGGAACTGAACACTAATGACCGTTTTCTGTTTTTAGCAAGATCGCCGCAACACAGGACTGCCTGAAATTCCGCTATACGAACGGGAGCCGCAATCCCTTGTGGCGATCCTGCCACGGTAGCCGCCGGCGTAGAGCGCGCAGACAGGTAGGGCGGTCAGGCCCTTGACCGCCGCGGTCGTCGTTGCGCCATTGTAGCACCGGCGTGTGCGCGCATGCAGCAACGGCGGTCAGGGCCTGACCGCCCTACCTCACCCTCCGGCCGTGCTCGGTGCAGGATAGTGAACGCTACCGACAATATTCCTTATATCGGAATTTCAGCAGGACTGCCGCTGCCGTTGCATTCCGGCGATGCTTAATCTATAATGCTTTCATGAAAATTCATTTATTGTTGCCGGGCATCGTGCTGCTGGCGCTGGCTGCGCCGCTGGCAGCTCAAGAGTGGGTCTGGCTTGAAGCGGAGCAACCGGTCAGTT
>JAPLST010000031.1 GCA_026398485.1 bacterium | reverse complement strand
CACAGCAGCGATCATGAGGTCGGCATCAGATCAATACTGCATTCTTCTATAAAATTGAAGGCGAGCACCTCATTACCGCCTGTAACCTCTCGCACACCACCCCACCAATGAGCACTTTCCAGCAAACCATGAAATCCGAGATCATCCGCCTGGCACGCCGTGAGATCAAACAACAGACCACGCCCATCGTGTCTGGCATCAAGAAACTGAAAGCGGCCACGGCCGCACTCAAAGCCGAACTCGCGGCACTGCAGAAGGCAAAGACCGTGGCACCGGTTGGTCAGGTGCCGATGATATCGGACGCAGAAGTCAAGACGGCACGCTTCTCCGGTGCGCTCATCAAGAGATTGCGCACGCGCCACGGTTTGTCACGCAATGAGTTCGGCAAGCTGATCGGGGTGACGGGGTTTGCCGTGATCACATGGGAAACAAACGAGTGCAAGCCCAAAGCGGATCGGCGGAAAGCGATCATTGCCCTGCGCAAGATGGGCAAGCGGCAAGTGGCCAAGCTGCTGAAGGAAGGGCAGGCGGTGGCGTGACTTGACGTACGCCAACGCCGAATAGCCGCCATACCGCTATGCATAAGTTGCTCTTCCTTGATTATATGGGAAAAGCCACTGGGATTGCACAGTGGATGGCTGTTCCCGCGTACCACTACACGCGAAATCCCCCAGCATATTCGCCAAATCCGCATGCAATATACCCCTGTAACCTAGCCTCGATCGAGGCTATGTTGAATTTGCTTTTCAGTATCAACACACAGGCCATCAACCATTTGGAATATTGCCCATTATTGCCTTGGAAATGGGATCAATATGGACTCCATTTCTCATCTGGCATGCGCTGGCATTCTCCGGCATATAGTGGCAGTCCACCCAGCATATTCGCGCGGCAACTGAAAATCATTCATTGTAACATAGCCTCGATCAAGGCTAGGTTGAATCAACATTTCAGGATCAACACATCAGCCATATTTTCTTCAATATATGGCTCATTCTTACCATGGAAATGGGAGCAACATTGACTCCATTTTTCGTCTGACAATTGCTGACATTGTACGTCACATAATGGCATTGTTCCACCAGCATATTTGCCAATTGCAAGACCATAATTCATTCGGCGAGTTACAAATCGAATCGGGCGATATCATGGATGCTGAAGGAAGGGCGGGCTCGCAGGCTGCCCGCCCATGTAATCATTCATGCCGATCCTATCGAACGACTAAGCACTGTAGTTCAAGCTCGTCCGCATACGTTGCCGCGCATGTCATCTGATCCTTTGGCACATCTTCGCCTTCGTACACGGACCAATCAATTTTGGGCGAGACCACACACGGCTCGTTGTCGATGAAATCCATGCCGCGCCAGCGCTCAAAGAAACCGGATTTGTTGAGTTTGCGATTCTGCCTGCTTAGTTTTATGCGGTGTGCGCGTGCCAGCGCTCCGCGCTTGGCCTTGCGTTTGCGCGTTCGGTCGATTAGGTCGTACGTGTCTGTGATAGAGTTTGTGTTCATGTTCTTTGTCCCGTCGTTGTTGATTTCCATAGCAGAATTCGTGTTTTGGGTTGGTGTCATTGACAT
>JAPLST010000142.1 GCA_026398485.1 bacterium | reverse complement strand
CGATAGCGGAACTCCAAGCAGCCGAATACTGAATACCGATCAGGCCTGCGTGCCGGATGGCGGACATGCCTGCACATTCTTGCCGAACAGCGCGAAGTACAGCGTGCCGAGCACGCCGAAGGCACACGAGGTCAGCAGGGTGGTGGTCGGCGACGCCACGTGCCGGAACCATGGCAGCAACGACTGGCCACATCCGAAGATGCCCACCAGCCGTTCCGCCGTCGAGGGACTCCAGAGCAGCGCGCCGCCGAACGCCGCCAGCGAGACAATCGTGTCGCGCACCAGATAGTAGGCGCCGAACATGATGGCCTTGCTATCCTCCGGCGCCAAGTCCATGATCAGGGCTTTGCGGGTCGGCTCGCCGAATTCCTTCATGCCGCGCAGAATAAAGGCGAGAACCATCATCCAGAACGAGCGCGCACCCAGCAGTGCCAGCGGGAACAAGGTGAAGAACGCAAAGGTTGTCACGACAAACGGCTTCTTCGTGCCCTTGTCGGCCAGATAGGCAACCGGAATGTACACCAGCATCGCCCTCACCATTTCAATCGCGGTCAGCACGCCGAAGCGCAGGGCCGACAGGCCGTGCAGTTCAACGCACCAGATCACGACAAAGGCATACGGAATCTGCTCGCAGAAACGGATCAGGATGTCAGACACGAGCAGATTGCGCAAGGCCGGGCTCATCTGCCGCAAGGTATGCGCTCCCCGGTCTGCACTCCATAGGCACTGATCAGCGCGCCGCCGATCAGCGGGCCGGCCGCCATGGGAATGCGCCGCACCATCGAATGCATGGTCACGCCCATCGTGCGTTTTGTGCGCGGCAGAATGCTGGACACGGCCTCCATCGTGGCCGGCAATGAAATCGCCGACCATGAAATGAAAAAGAGCGCGCCGATAATGACCACGTACCACGACGGCGCGAAAATCACCAGCAAGAAGCCGATCATGGCAAACAGGTTGAACAGGAGCAGCGCGCGCTTGTAGCCCAGCCGGTCGCTGAGATAGCCGCCCGGAAACGAGTACAGCGCGCTCAGCAGATTATCCAAACCGTTCAGCAAGCCAATCGACAGCGCGCCGCCGCCAAGCAGGCCCAGGTACAGCGGCAGAAAACGCTCCGCCATGTGCTCGCCCAAGCCGACCAGGATCGCCATGGCCAGCACCGCCACGATGCTTTTTTTCAGACCGAGGAAATCGACCGCAGATGCAATCCGGTTCATACTTGTGCTCCATTGTTAGGTACACGGCCACGACGGAGCGTGGCCCTCCAACAAGATGCAATCCGGTTCATACTTGTGCTCCATTGTTAGCTTGTGGCGCCCGCCGCATGCCCCCGCGCGGCATGCCCAGCGCGAAGACGAACAGCACCAGTGCAATGCCCGCCGCCGCCATGAACACCGCGCCGTGCCCGTAGCGCACCCACAGCAGCCCGCCCAGCGTCGGAATGCTCATCGAGACCACATGATTGATCGAAATGCCGAGTGAGAGCGTCGGCGCAATGTGTTCGGGCCGCTCGGCAATCGAAGCCATATACGTGTCGCGCGCCATGCCCGTGCCAAACAAGAGTTGGTCGGCGACAAGGCAACTGCACAGCAACAGCAACGCCACTTTTTGATCCGGAATCAAGTGCGCGGTGCCATAGCCGATGCAGACGAAGAAAATGCAAACCGCGTCGGTCAGCACGACCGTCCGCTGGCCAAAGCGGTCAATAGCGCGGCCTAACAACGGTTGGACGACCATGCCGAGCACCGCCGCAATAATCCACAGTTGCGCGAAGACATATGCCGGCTGATGGAAAATGCGCACCAAGACCCACGGGCCAAAAGTAATGAAGATCTGCTTGCGCGCGCCAAAGAAAAATTCAAGCACGTAATAGCGCCAGTACGCCCGGCGCCAGACAAATTTTGGGCGTTGCAGGTGCGCGCCCGGCATGCGCATGCACAGGAATGCCAGTGTGGCCGCCAGTGCCACGCCGCCCGCCACCACAAAAATCAGCGTGTAATTCTCGTGATAATAGCGCATCACGATCCAGACAAACGCGCAACCGACAATGCCGGCGGCAATGCCCGCGCCGTTGATCTCGCCCAAGCGCGCGCCGCGCCGGTCGCCCTGCGCCAGCGCCATACCCAGCGACGAGCGCACCGGCATCATCAAATGCGAGCCGATGCTCCACAGCACCATGAACACCAGCATGCTGCTCCACTGCGACCCGCGCCACGCCAGGCCCAGGATGCCGAGCCCGATGGCGCCGGCACACGCCGCGCCGATGCGCGTCTCGGGCAGGAAAAACAGTGCGCCGGCGAACAAGGCCGTCAGGAAGCCGGGCAGCTCGCGCGGGAATTCGAGCATGCCACGCTTGTCCGCGCCAAGATTGTAGGTGTCGCTGAGAAAATTATTAAAGGTCGTGTCGAACATGCCGCCGGCCATGCCCAGCAGGGAAATGGCGATCAGAAAAAAGACCAGATTGGTGCGGCCGGACAACGCCGCGCGGCGGGTGGGATCAGCTGCGTTCACGGTTCAGGGTTCAGGGTTCAGGGTTCAGGGTTCAGCGGTTCAGCGGTTCAGCGGTTCAGCGGTTCACGGTTCAGCGGTTCAGCGGTTCAGCGGTTCAGCGGCTCACGGTTCACGGTTCACGGTTCACGGTTCACGGTTCAGGGTTCAGGGTTCATCGTTCTGCGTTCATCGTTCATCGTTTCCTCCAGCCGATACAGCGTGCGGGGAGTGTCCCATGTCCAGCGCTGAATGATCTCGCGGGCGTCGGCCCGCGTCAGATAGCCGTCGACCACGCGCGCGGCCAGCACCTGCGCCATCTCGCGCCGCACCAAGCACCATTTGCCATACGACCACTCGGCCATGTAGGCGTCCGAGAAATATGCCGTGACTTTGTTCAGCGGGCACACGTCCAGCCGCTCGGCAATGATCTGGCGCAGATAGGCTGGATACATGTTGTGCCACCAGATGCCGGCCACATGGCAATTGCCGTGCATCTTGGCCAGAATATTTGCTTCCTGCACGAAATTGGCGGACCCGATGAACAGCACGAACTGCATCGCCGGGTACTCATGCAGCAGATGCGTCAGCAACGGCAATGTCTGCGGGTCATATTGCGCCACGGGCGGCGCGGGATACGCGCTGTAGGAGCCAAAGAACATCTGGAACGGGATCTGGTGCGGCTGCAGCACGGCGATCAGCGCGTGCAACGACCAGAGCGTCACGGCGTTGCGCTCGGCATGCACCAGCGGCTGGCCTGCCAGCGTTTTCTGAATGGCCGCGGTGACGGTCGCGGCATCGGGATGGCCATAATGCATGTCAATCGCACCCCACGCCAGCACGGCGCGCAAGTGTGCAAGTTCGGCGGGCGTTAGAAACGCCGTGACGGCCGCCGTCAATGATGCGGCGTCGGTGACCGGCACCCCGCTGCGTTGTTCAACGGTTTTGACAAGGCCGCGCGGGCTGGCGCCAATCAGCGAGCCGTGCTCGAGCACCGGGATGAAAATGTCACGATAGCGGCTGGTGTCCGGGCCGCCAGCCTGGCTGTCCTGCGACCGCGGCCCGCTTGGCAAAACATTGACGAAGCTGTGCCGGATGCGGGCGCGCTCGCACAGCACCTGGCGCGGCCAGTTGTCATCCTGGGCGGTCTGGGCGACCGCCTCACACAGCGCATCCAGATTGGCCTCGCACAGGTACGCCTCGCGCATGCCATACAAATCCTGCAGGATGCGGCGCAGGCAGTAGTGCGTGGCGCCGCAGCGAATCAGCGGGATGAACGGCAATGCGGCCTGCAATTTAGCGCGCTCGTCCCGGAGTTCCAGCACCGCGCGCGGCATGCCGGCCGCAACCAACTCAGCGGCGATGAAGTGGTAGAAGACAATTTCCGCCAGCGAATGCGCGTGCGGATGGTGCCAGCGCAAGTGGGTGTGGACATCAACGACATTGGCTGCCGCAAGTTCGGCCTCGAGTTCTTCGTGGACATGCAATAGGTCGTTCATAGCATACCAGTATACCGGCGCGCGCCATGGATGTCAACCGCGGCGGGCGGCGGGAGAAGGAAAATCTTTCGAAACGAAAGATTTTTAAAGTTTGGTGTAGCCGCGGAACGGCGTTCCGCGTGATGTGCTGCGC
>JAPLST010000489.1 GCA_026398485.1 bacterium | reverse complement strand
CCCGCCGCGCGCGCCTGCTCGGCCAGGGCTTTGCCGGCGGTGCCTTTGCCATTTTGTATTTCACGACGTATGCCTGCCATGGCATGTATCACCTGGTTTCGGTCTACACGGCGTTTGCATTGATGGCCGGCGTCACGATCGTGGCCGGCACGGTGGCGGTGCGCTTTGATGCATTGCTGGTCGCGGTGCTGGGCATTCTGGGCGGGTATGCCACGCCGATTGTGTTGCGCACCGGCGTGGTGAATTTTCTGGGTTTGTACACGTATCTGCTCGCGCTGGGCATCGGCGTGCTGGGCGTCGCGTGGTACAAACGCTGGCATTTGTTGACCTACCCGGCGCTGCTGGCAACCTACGTGTTGTATTTCGGCGCGCAACAAGATCATTACACGGCGGCTGATTTCTGGCGCGTCTTCCCCTATCTGCCGGTGTATTTCGCGCTGTTCTCGGCCGCATTGTCGATGCATGGCGAGCGCTATCGCGCACGGATTACGCTGTTGGAGGTGCTGGCGCTGGTGGTCAATACCGCGGTATTCATCTTCGGCGCGGACCTGTTGATCCGGCCCGTATTCGGCAAAGAATGGGTAGCCGCCATCACGTTGGGTGTGACGGCATTTTACGTGGCGCATGTGTTCGTGCTGCTGGCGCGCGCCGTGAAGGAACGCGTGCTGCTGACAACCTATCTTGGGCTCGCCGCCGCGGCGCTGGCGTTGACGCCGCCGCTCGTGTTGTCGGCCCACTGGTTGACCGCCGCATGGGCGATCGAGGCGTCCGTCTTGTTCTGGCTGGCAGCGCAATTATCCAGTGACTTTCTGCGCGGCCTCGCGCTGGTGATGTACGCCTGGGTCATCGGCCGGTTGTGCATCGTGGATATGCCGCGTTCGTTTGCGGGCGAGTCGTGGCGGGCCTTGCAGGTCTTGGCGCTGGGGCCGTATCTGCGCGCGCTGGCCGAGCGCATACTGCAATTTGGCATTCCGCTGGCGTCATTGTTTGTGCCGATGCGTGCCGGCGCGCCAGCCACGGCCGCGCCCGGCGCACCCGCACCGGGCGTCGCGCATTTCTTGTACAATGCCTGCCTGGTGGTGTTCATCGGCCTGCTGTTGCTGTATTCACAAATCGAGTTGCGCGTGTGCTGCGACGCGTTCAACCCGTTGCTGCGCGCCATGGTCGGCACCTATGGCTTTATCGCCGTGCTCGCGGCCCTGCTGTACTACAATCGCCGTGGCGCCTCGGGCGTCGTGCGCGCCGTGACCACGGTCATCCTGGTCGTTTTGTTGTTCAAATTCCTGCGCGAGGACGTGGACGGCTGGGACCCGCTGCTGTTCAGTCTGCGCTATGCCTGCCGTTACAATCCGGCCAATGTGCTGGTGCGCAGCGCGGACTTTCTGGGGATGATCGGCATTCTGGTCGTGGCCCAGCGCGCGGCCAACCTGCGCGTGCCGCGCACGGGCATCCTGCCGTATGGGTACACGATCATCGCCATGGCGCTGGTGTTTGTCTACGTCACGTTTGAGACTGGTTCGTTGCTCCAGCATTTCGTGCCGGGCCTGAAGCCGGGCGGCATCTCGATCGTCTGGACCTTGTACGCGCTGGTTCTCATTACGCTCGGCATTGTGCGCCGCGTCCGCAGTCTGCGCTATGCCGGGTTGACCTTGTGCGCGATCGTGCCGTTCAAGGTTTTTTTCATTGACTTGGCTAATTTGAGCCAGTTGTACCGCATTGTCGCCTTCATTGTACTCGGCGTCATGTTTGTCGGCGGCGCCCTGGCCTACCTGCGCCTCGGCGCGTATCTCACTAAACTCGACCCCACGGACAAACCATGACTATCACACCTTGGCGCCGTTCAGCCTTGATCCTGGCCGGCATTCTTGCGGGTGAGCTCGTTTACGCGAGCACCGGCACGCTGTATCAATTTGAGCGCGCGCTGCTCCCCGCCCTGACGAGCGCGCCGCTGGCCGCGGTCATGCTCGACGCGCCGATCTATGCCGGGTGCCAGCCGGATCTGTGCGATCTGCGCCTGGTGGAAAATGGCGCGCGCGAACAGCCGTACTATGTCGAGCAGGTCATGGCGATGCAGCCGCAGGTCGAGCAGGTTGCCCAACCGGCGGACATTGTAACCATGCGGGAGCTGACCGGCAATACGCTCGAAATCATCTTCCAACTCGGTGGTGAGAATCCGGGCATAAGCGGTCTCCGCGTCAGCACGCCGTTGCGCGATTTTGAGCGCAGCGTGGCCGTGTACGTTGGCGCAACGACGCAGGCATGGCAACTGGCCGTGGCCGATGCGCTGCTATTCGATTACGCGCGCTACATGGATGTTGCCCAGCACGAAGTGCGGCTGCCGCAGCATGCCGCGGGCCGGTTTGTGAAATTGGTGATCAGCGCCGTGACTGATGAAACGCGGTCCGCCCTGGCGCGCGTGACGCACGAGTGGCACGCCGGGAATGCAACCAATGTACGTGAGACGGTTGACCTGACGCGCCGCGCCTTCCGCATTGATCACGTGACGATGTGGCAGGACGTGACGCGCGAAGCGGTGCGCGAGGCGGTCGTGTGCAGCTATCCGATCACCGATCTGACCGTCACCCAGGATGTCAAGAGCGGCATGACCACGCTTGAATTCAGCGCCGCGCGCGCGCCACTCACCGCGGTGAGCATTGTCACCCCTGACCGAAACTTCCGCCGCCAAGCCCGGCTGTATGCGCAAGCCACCGCGCCGCCGCACCAAGCCACGCCAATCGCTGCGGCCACGCTGAGCTCCCTGCAACTCGGCCCGTTTTCGCGGACAGCCCTCGCACTCTCATTCCCGGAAACGCGCGCCGAACGCTATCGCCTGCAGATCAGCAATGACAACAATCCCCTGCTGGCAATCACCGGCGTGGTGGCCAGTGGCACGGTATACCGGCTGGTGTTTGTGCCGCAGGCCGGCGCGCACTATGCGCTGCGGTATGGCGCGCCGCAGGCCAGCATGCCACGCTACGACTTGGGCGCGCTGCTTAGTGAACTT
>JAPLST010000336.1 GCA_026398485.1 bacterium | reverse complement strand
GGTCCGCACCCTGATGCTTCCGCACGACACCAGATTTCTAAAAAAGCGGACAGGTTTGGGTCCGCACCCTGTTAGTGCTGCAACAGGCTATGATGCCCATATAATAAGGGAAGTAGCAAAAGGTATGTCAGGAGTTCTGGACTCCCCCCACGCCAAGGGCAGGATCATTTCAGGCCAGTATCCTTACATCGAATTTTCAGGCCTTCCGCCCCGCCCGGCTTGCATCCCGCGCCGGCTTCGGGTATAATCCGTGCTTGCCATGTGCGAAAACCCGAACCAGCAACCACGCTGTCCCGCCTGCCGGCTGCATCAGGAGCTGTGCGTCTGCAGCATGGCGCCCCGCCTCGCGCTGCGCACACGCGTGGCGGTCATCATGCATTACGCCGACGCGGTCAAGATGAGCAACAGCGGGCGCTTGGTGTCCTTGTGCCTGACCAACAGCGCGGTGCACATTCGCGGCCTCAAGGACACGCCGCTGGGTGCGCTGGTGTGCGTCAATCCGGCCAGCCGTCTGGTCTTGTTTCCCGGGCGGGATTCGCAGGAATTGACGCCGCAGCTCGTGGCAGCGCTGGCGCCGCCGATCACGCTGCTGATCCCGGACGGCAGTTGGAACCAGGCGCGCCGGGCGGTGAAGCGCGAGCCGCAATTGCAGGGCGCGCTGCGCGTGCATCTGCCGCCCGGCCTGCAGGCGCGGCATCGCATTCGCGCGCACGCCAATGCCAACAGATTATGCACGTTTGAGGCGATCAGCCAGGCGCTGGGGATCATTGAAGGTGCGGCGATTGAACAGCGGCTCGACGATTTTTTCAGCATCTGGGTGCGGCGGGTGTTGTACACCAAAGGGCAGCTGACCAAAGCGCAGCTGGCGTGCGGCGAATGCAGCGGCAAAGGTGCGGCGGTAGTTGGCTGCTTGGAGTCCCGCCAACGGCGGGATGCGACGGTACGTCGGTAAAGAAGCATAGCAAGTGTTACATGCGGGACATTCATCGTTCATCGTTCATCATGCATCACTCATCATTGAATTTTCATTTTACTACAAAAATACCAGCGTTGAACAAATTTTTGCGTGCATCTTGCATTTTCCGCGGGAAAATGCTACAGTATGTCGTGTTTGTGGTTTTCGGCGTGGAGGCGGCGTAGCCTCTGCCCTATTTGATACTGCATGTTAGGTTTGTGGAAAAAGAAGCGTGGGGTCACGCTAACTATTGATGTTGGCTCGTCTGCGCTTAAATTTCTGGTGACCTCCGGGGTGTATCCGGACAATTTTGCGGTGCGCGATTTTCGCGTGGTGCATACCAGCGCGGCCGGCAAGCAACTGAGTGCCGGCGATCTGAGTGCCGTGTTGCGGCACACCCTCACCCAATTGAACATTGCCACGCCGGATGTGCGCACGGTTATTTCGGGGCGTCAGGCGGTGGTGCGGATTGTCGAGTTGCCGCGCACCTCGCGCGAAGAATTGCACAAATCGGTGGCTTTTCAGTTATCCCGTTATGTCCCGTTGAATCCTGAAGACTCGGTGTTTGACTGTGCCCCCATGGCGCAAGCGCCGGCGCGCGATGGCTGGCAGAAATGCATGATTGTGGCATCGCGGCGGACCGTCGTTGATGCGGTCAACGACTTGTTTCGCACGGTGAACCTGGTGGCCTTGATCATGGATGTCGAGCCGATATGCGTGATTAACGCGTTTCTGGCGGGGGTGGATGACCATGACCGGGAGGCGGGCATTGCGCGCATCGAGAGCGGGGGCATCGGCTTGGTGCACATGGGCGCGGTGCACACGGATGTGTGCATCCTGCGCGGGCGTGTGCCGGTCGCCTGCCGCAGTCTGGACATGGGCGAGATGGATGTGATCAAGGACTATGCGACCCAGCAGCGGCTTGAATATGCCGAGGCGTTGGCGGCCTACCAGCAAGCCGGTGAAATGACGGCGGAAGTGCGGACGGCCTATGGGCGCTGTCTTGGCCGGATTTTGACGGAAGTCAAGACGTCGTTTGAGTACTGCAAACGCGAATTTGATTTCAGCTGCGAGCGCCTGTATTTGACGGGCGGCATGGCGGACAAGGTTGGCGCGGCGGCCTTGGCGAAAGAGCTGTATGGCGTCGCGGCCTTTCGTTTGGATCCGTTTGTGAAAGTCGGGTTGGACGCGCTGGACCAGCGCATTGGCGAGTTCCGCGCGGTGACGGGCGCGTTCACTCCGGCGCTGGGCGTGGCCCTGCGCGCCTTGGGATTGTGAGCCGATGCATCCCTTGATTGAAATCAATCTTTCGGAAGAATTCGAGCGCCTGCGCAAGAAGAACATGCCGCGCAAGCAAGTGCCGGCGGCGCTGGGCATCGCGATTGCCGTGACGATCGCCTCCTTGGCGGTGTTCTACACGTTTGTGTATATTCAGACCGGCGAATTGAGCCGGACCAAGTCGCAATTGTCGGCGTTGTCGAAACCGCTGAGCGATGCGATTGCCTATCAGGCGCGCTATGACAGTTTGCGGACGCGCGCCAGCGCGCTCGACAGCTGGCACGCAGCCCGGACGGTCTGGGCGGCGCGCTGGCTGCAGCTGGCGCGATTGACGCCGGAATTTGTGTATCTGACCGAGGTGCTGGTCACGCCCGTGGACGCGCAGGCCAACAGTCAGCGCCTGCTGTTGCGCGGCAAGGCGTTTGGCACGGCCGGCGAAAGCGATGTGCTGCGCTTTGTCGACAATCTCAAGCGCGCGCCCCAGTTCACGAGTTGTTTCAACAGTGTCACGCTGGCGGCGGTAACCTCGGAAGGATCCGAGAAAGTGTTCACCTTGGAACTGCAACGGAGTGCCGCGGCGCCATGATGATGACGCGCGAACAGATTGAGCAGATGACCTTGATGGTGCTGGCCGTGGCGATTTTGCTGGCGGGCTCGTTCTATGCGATTGTCAAGCCGCAATGGTCGCGCCTGCAGCGGGTCGGCACGGAATCGCAGCAAGTCAAGACGGACTTGGCGAATGCGCGCGCGAAAGTGGACTTGCTGCCGCGCCTGATGCAGCAATGCCGCGGCATTGAGGCGACGGTGACGAGCCAGGAGCGACTGTTCATTGCCAACGGCAGTTTGGACGCTTGCTTGGAGGTTATCAAACGTTGTGCCGACGTGGTCGGCATGTCGCTTGGCACGGTGCAACTGCGCAGTGACGTGAACGTGCCGCGCGGTTCGGCCTTTCTGGAACGCTGGGTCACCTTCGACACCCAGGCGCCGTATCACACGCTGGGCGCGTGGATCGCCATGATGGAGCAGGAAATGCCGTATGTGCGGGTGGTCAGCATCACGATGCGCAGCGGCGACGATCCGTCCGGGAAACATCCGGCCACCCTGACGGTGGCCTTC
>JAPLST010000206.1 GCA_026398485.1 bacterium | reverse complement strand
CCGGCCAGCGCCGCCCGCGGGCGCGCCACCCCAAGTTTTCGCCCGACGCGCACGGCGTTGAAAAGACCCTGCGCATCGGCGCGCTGCGTTTCCCCGACAAGCGCAAGCTTTTCGACGGCGACCACGTCTTCAAACCCGCCGACGGCGACATGCAGCCGTGGCCGTCCCTGCGCGAGGCCGAGATCGTGCTGCTCCATTACTGGGTCGAAACGCGCCTGCCCCATCCGCACCTCGACCCGCAGACCGGCTGGGTCACCTGCGCGCGCCGCTCTGTTTTCAACCTTTACGAGTCCTTCAATCCCAAGCTCGCGCGCTACTATATTGACAACCTTTTTGAGGCTCTTACCGAACCGGGCGAATGGTATCTCGACCGTGCCACTGGCCGTCTTACCTATCTGCCGATGGAAGGCGAAACGTACGCCACAACCCGCGTCACCGTGCCGGTGGTCAACCGTTTCATAACCGTCACCGGCGAGGCGTACAATCGCGGCGCGGACGTCGGCGACCCCGGTGGCGTGCGTCCGGTGGAAGGCCTCGTGTTCTCCGGCCTTGTCTTCCGCCACAGCGATTGGTATCAGCCCGCCGCCGCGATGTTGCCGCACGACAGCGCGTTTGCCGGCGGTGTGACCGACGTGCCTCTCGGCAGCGCGCCGCAGTCTGCCGCCCACGTGCCCGCCGTCGTCTCCTTCCAATGGGCCCGCCACTGCGGCTTTGCGGGTAATACGGTCGAGCACACCGGCTTCACCGCGCTTGAGTTCGGCGTTGGTTGCCGCGACTGCGCCGCCACGCACAACACTTTTCAACATCTCGGCGGCGGCGGCGTGAAGATCGCCGGCAGCGAGCTCGACGGCCCGCCCGCCGACCGCACCGGCTACATCCGTTTCACTGACAATCTCGTCCGCCACGTCGGCCGGGTGTTTCACCAAAGCTGCGGCGTGCTGCTCACCCACGCTTTCGACTGCGAGATCGCCCACAACGAAGTCGCCCACACTTGCTACACGGGCATTTCCGTTGGTTGGTCCTGGGGCTATCGCGAGACGATCACGCGCAATATCCGCATCGAAAACAACCTGATCCACGACATCTGTGAAGGCGTGCTCAGCGACAACGGCGCCATTTATCTGCTCGGTGTGCAGCCCGGCACCGTCGTGCGCGGCAATCACATCTACCGCGTCACCGCCGCCGACTATGGCGGCTGGGGCATCTACCCCGACGAGGGCAGTTCGCACATGCTCATCGAGCACAACTGGGTGCATGACACTCAAGGCAGCGCATTGTCCATCCACTACGCCCGCGAGCTTGTCGTGCGGCACAACATTTTTGCCCGCACCGGCGACGCCCTCGTCGGTGTCGGTCGCGTCGAGGCGCACATCGCCGCCAACATCGCCCACAACCTGTTCCTCGGCCCGGCCAAGGCGCTCTACGCCGCCGGTTACCAAGGCGACATACGCAACGCGCTCCACACCGACGCGAACATCCTTGGTTTCGCCCCTAATGCCGTGCCGCCCTGCACGCATCCGGCTTATCGCAAGGACGTGCCGCAGCGGATCTCTTTTGCCGCTTGGCGCAAAGCCGGTCACGACCGGCGTTCCATTGTCACGCCGATCAAGGCCCGCATCACCGCCACGACGTTTACCCTCCCGCAAAATTCTCCGGCGCTCGCCGCCGGCTTCCAGCCTTACGATTGGTCCATCTGCGGCCCGCGCCCGCGTACCCCGTCGGCGTCATGAAGCCGATTGCACGAAGGCACTCAAGCATGCATACCCACCCTCACGCAACGTTCCCGCCCGGCTTCCTTTGGGGTGCCGCCACGGCTGCTTATCAAATCGAAGGCGCGTGGAATGCCGACGGCAAAGGCCCGTCCGTCTGGGACATGGTCTGCCACGAAAAGCCGGCCGGCATTCGCGGCGCGGAAACCGGTGACGTTGCCTGCGACCATTATCATCGCTGGCAGGAAGACATCGCCTTGATGCAGCAGATGGGCCTGAAGGCCTACCGCTTTTCCATCGCATGGACGCGCGTGCTGCCGCACGGCACGGGCGCCGTCAACCAAAAGGGCCTCGATTTTTATGACAAGCTGGTGGACGGCCTGCTCGTCGCCGGCATCACGCCGATGGTCACGCTCTTCCACTGGGATTACCCGCAAGCCTTGTTCGAGCGCGGCGGCTGGCTCAATCGCGACTCCGTCGGCTGGTTCGCGGAGTATGCCGCCCTCATGGCCAAAAAACTCGGCGATCGCGTGCAATGGTGGATCACGCTCAACGAGCCGCAACTTTTCCTCAATGGCCACGGCGATTCCGGGCATGCCCCGGCCGCCCACCTGAGTTTCCCGAAAATACTGAAGTGCGGCCACCACACCTTGATGGCCCATGGCGCCGCCGTGCAAGCCCTGCGCGCGCACTGCGCCCAGCCGCCGCAAATCGGCATTGCACCCACCGGCGTGCCACCCATGCCCGAGACGGACGCCGACATCGAGGCCTGCCGCCGCGCCTTCGCCCGCGTCAACTCAAAGAACGTCTGGAGCATCGCCTGGTGGATGGATCCCATTTATCTTGGCCACTATCCCGAGGACGGCCGCGCCCTGTACGGCAAGGATGCCGAGGGCTTCATCGAAACTGGTGACATGGAATTGATCCACCAGCCGCTTGATTTCCACGGCCTCAATATCTACACCGGCAACATTCACCGCGCGCAGCCCGATGGGAATGTTGCGCGCATCAAGACCCCGCCCGCGCCGCCCAAGGGCGCGCTGCACTGGATGGAACTCGCCCCCGACGCCCTTTACTGGGCCATTCGTTTCACCACCGAGCGCTACGGCAAGAAGCCCGTGCTCATCACGGAAAACGGCGTGTGCCTGTGCGACTGGGTGG
>JAPLST010000049.1 GCA_026398485.1 bacterium | reverse complement strand
TGTACATTCTCAATCCAACGGCGGGCATATTTGAGCTTCTGCCCGACAACATTCCAATCGTGGGCAATCTCGATGAAGCGGCGGCCACGACTATTTTATTGGGCTGCCTTGGCTATTTTGGCATTGATATCAGCCGATGGTTCAGGCGACCACGCAAGGACATCCAAGCATGAACGGAGTTGGGGAAAAATGAACAACACGGCATGCATGGCAATCATGTTGGCCATCGGCGCTGTGCTGGCTGGATGCCACGCGCCGATTATTGACAGCAGGCTGACGCGCGCGGAATCCCTGGCAGGCACGCAAGCCCCTGACCAGGTGAAGGATCAAATGGTGATGCTGGATGTGCGGTACTATTCCTTCGACAACCAATTGCACCAGGGCCAAATCGTCGTGGACTGCGACGCGCAAGATGACGTGCAGCGCATATTTCGCGTTATGCTGCATGAACGCTTTCTGATAGACAAGTGCATTCCGCTGGTACACTACGCATGGTCGGACGATGCTTCGATGGCGGATAATAACACGTCGGGGTTCAATTATCGCACGATTGCCGGCACAAATTGCTTGTCCAACCATTCTTTTGGCCGGGCCATTGACATCAATCCCGTCCAAAATCCGGCGATATATGCCAATGGCAGTCGCGCGCCACAAGGTGCGCAGTATGACCCGCAAGCCAAAGGAACATTGGCGGCGCAGGGCGCGATAGTCAAAGAGTTCACCCATCTCGGTTGGCGCTGGGGTGGTGATTACAAGTCATTCAAAGATTACCAGCATTTCGAGAAGATGGCGGGCAGCTTGCAGAACGCACGCAGCACTCCGTGATTGCCAACGCAGAAGCATAAGGCAACACCAGTACACACGCCGAACGCAAACACGCACGCGGCGGGGGGCTTCTGTGCGCATTCGGCGCACTTTTTCACTCAATCTTGTTCACCCACGACGCGAGGTCGCGGGGATCTCTGCGCAGATGCAGCCGCGAAATTGCGTTCCGCGCTATGTGCTGCGCACCGCACGCCGTGCGGCGGCTACGGGCAAAAATGCGCGCTGCGCAGTAGGGGTCTGTGCGCATTCATGTCTCTGGCGCACCGTCCACCGACACACCACATTTAGGTGCCTGGCACGGATTATAAAGTTACCGCCCGGCGTGTTTGACGCGCCGCGTCACAGCCTATTCCCAACGCGCATGGCTGTTTTTTAGCTGCATGGCTGGAGCAGATCCAGATACGCCCCTTCAACCAACTGGGTTGGCGAAATCCCCAACTGGGTGAGGAGCGCATGGGCGACGGCAATCCCCACTTCATTGGATTCATTATCTGCCAGCACCACTTCCAGTTCCAGAAAGTGGCCCAGGTGTTCGACCTGATCCAAATGAATGCGCGTGCGGCCGGCCAGGAACACCGTGCGGTGCTTGCGCACCCGCCCAATGCACCCATACGCCAGCGCCAGCACTTCGCGCAGCGTGTCCGGTTCCGGCGTCTGCGCAATGACGTAAAACGATTCTTTCGGCCCGGCCTGGTCGGGCCGGCGGTAGAAGACGAGCTGGCCTTCCGTGGCGGATAACGTCCGGAGTTTGAGCCGGCCGTTGGCGCAGGCAAAGAAGGTGTCGTCCTGCGCAAGCTCAAACGGGCCTTGGTCGGCCAGTGCGGCGGCGCGCGGCGCCAGCGCGGCGACGCTCTCAATCCGGGCTTTAATTTCAATGTTGCGGGCCATGCGGTTCAGGTGCCTGATGGTGTGGTTATTGCATGCATATGAACAAGGGCGGATGCCGCCGCGGTTTCTTTTACGCGTGGTGTGCGCGCCATCTGCCCGGCCCGATACGCCAGCACCGCGCCCACTGCATACAAGGCGCAATTCAGCACAAATGGCAGACACTTGTTGATGCCGGAGAGCGATCCGGCAATCCAGCCAAACGGCGCCGTCAGCAGGATGATGCCGACAAATAATATGGATTGAATCCGCGCCCGTTCCTGGGGCGCGACCGTCAACGCGACCATGTGATCCATCAACGGACTGACCGTTGCATAACTGCACGTCTCAAGCACCGTGCTCATTAGCAACCAGGCATAGCCTTGGTCGGGCGCCGCGATCAGCACCACCTGGCTGACGATAAAACCGAGAAAGCCGGCCACCAGCGGAAGTTTGAAGTGCAGTTTGCTGATGCGCGGCATCGCCACGAAAAAGAACACCAGCATAATGACGGATCTGACAAACAGAAAGGCGGCCAGGTTCCGGGCCGGAATGTGCAATTTTTCCGTCATGATGATCGCCCAGAAACTGCCGCTGATCATGGTGGTAATGCTTATCACCAGCAAAATCCCCGCCGTGTAGAAGGTCCGTGGCGCATGCAGCAGCGCGCGCATGACGCCCTGATATTCGCGCAGCATGGCCAGCACGCCCTGATGGCGCGTCTCGTGCAGACGGACTTTGCCCTGGGCCGTCTCCACGGTCATGTGGTAGGTGACCACCGCCTTGAGCGTGAACATCACCGCCGCAAAGACGTACAGCGCGCGCATCGTCGGTACAATCGTCAGCACGCCGATCAGCACGCCAGTCAGCGGCGTCAGCAAACCCGCCACTTGGTTGGCAATATAGATCCAAGTGTAGATGGCGACCACTTGATTTGGCTTGGCATCTTCGACCAGCAGGCAGGTCCATGAATTAAAGGGGACGCGCCAGGCGCTGTTGATCACGCCCGCCACCAGGAAGAACCAGAAATTCTGGGCCAGGGCGGAGATCAGCGCCGGCACGCTCCACGCCAGAATGTCAAAGATCAGGGTGGTACGGCGGCGCCCCAGCTTGTCGGTGATCACGCCGCTCAACAGCGCTAGAATCACCTGGCAGCCCCAACTGATGCTGACAATCAGGCCGATTTGCTTGTCGGCGACGCCCAGGGCCACCATGTAAATGGAAATATACGGGGCATACAGGTTGTACGGAATACCCCATAATGGCTCGGGATACACGCAGCCGCGCGGGTTGCCCGTCAAGCTGCGCAGCGTGGTGATCAGTGCGTGGTTTTTCATGGTGGTACGGTAGTAGCATAGCAGGAATGGCTGGCCCTGTCAATTGCAGCGGACGGCTTGCGCTGAAATTCCGATATAGGGGGAACTACGAACCTAACGTAGCCAAAATCTGTTGTGGGTCCTGCGCGTGCGTGAGGTAGGGCGGTCAGGCCCTGACCGCCGTTGCTGC
>JAPLST010000509.1 GCA_026398485.1 bacterium | reverse complement strand
GGCCCGGGCCGGGCGTTTATATTGACAACAACCAATGGTACAACGATGATGCCTATGGGGTGACGCATGTGCATGCGCCGGCCTTGAGCCTGGATGATTACATTGGCTGGACGATTGCGCCGACGAGCGGCTGGAGCTGCAGTGTGGCATCATTGCAGTTGGGCGGGTTTTGCTTCGACACGATTGTGGTGTCCTACGAGTTGCGCTGGAGCAGCAATGCCTTTGTCACGTTTGAGTCGCTGACGCTGCAGCCCACCAATCGCATCACCGGCCGGGGTCTGGCGTCCAATGCCGGCACGGTCATGCAGGTTGACTGCGCCGGCCGCGCGGGTCTGCAGGACGTCGCGCACGCCCTTGAATTCCGCTTGTATATCTGGGGCGCGGACGGGCAGTACACAGCCAGTGGCATTGGCAAACTGGGCGGTGCCACGCCGGACTTGGTGATCAAAGGCGCGCTCGCGCCGCGCGCGCCCTACATTGTGACGCAGCCAGAAAGCCAGGCCTGCGCCATGGGCACCGCCGCTGTGTTTGCCGTCGAGGTGGACGGCCACGCGCCGTTTGCCTATCAGTGGCAGAAAGACGGCGAGCCGCTCGCGGATGCGACCGCGCCGGTCTACCGCATTGCCGTCGTCGCCTTCGCCCACACCGGCGTGTATCACGTGGCGATCAGCAATGCGTATGGCAGCACCCTGAGTCGGGCGGCGCTGCTGAGCGTCATTCCCGAGCCGCTCGCAGGGTTCGTCCCGACCGTGCTGGGCAGCGTGTTCGCCTTGATTGGTTGGCGTAAAGAGCGCCGATGAATAGCGTGGTCACGTATCAGTATGCCGCCACGGTGGCACGCGCGCCGCACGTGCGCGTCACCCTCGCCGGGCAGCCGGTGGAGGTGTTGGACGCGGAGGGCGCGACGTTTGCCGTGGTCGCGTGCGCCGGAACCGTGGCAGTGCAGATTGTCGTGGATGCGCCGATTCAGGCCGCGGTCGTGCGCCCGTTGCGGCTGGGCATTGCGCCGCAGATCGCGGACGCAACGCTGTCCTTTTCATTGGTCGCACCCGCGCAGGTGTCGGTTGAAATTGCCGGCCGGCCGCCGCTCTATCTGTTTGTCAATCCGCCCGAGGAAGACGTGCCGGCACCCGACGCACCGGGCGTGCGGTACTTTGCCGGCGGCCTTGTGCATGAGGCCGGCGAGATTGTCCTGCACGACCATGAAACGCTGTACATCGCCGGCGGCGCGGTCGTGCGCGGCTGGCTGCGCGCAACCGATGCGCACAACGTGCGAGTCTGCGGC
The DNA here is from genome assembly GCA_026398485.1 of bacterium. GTDB lineage: Bacteria > Auribacterota > UBA3054 > UBA3054 > JAPLST01 > JAPLST01. Next base: position 6,335 of record JAPLST010000509.1, on the reverse strand, counting down.
CACGGTATTCTTGACGGCAGCTTTTTCCCGCGGGAGAGCGGCCATCACCACCTGTGTCTGTTGGAACACTGCACGAACGTGCGGGTTGAAGATGTTGTGCTGCTGCGGCCTTTGACGTGGACGCTGGTCTGCGGCGCCTGCGAGGACGTGCAGGTGCGCAACATCAAGACCATCACCGCGCACGGCGGCAATGACGGCATTGATCTCGTCAGTTGTGCCCGGGTGCTGGTCGAAGACTGCTTCCTGCATGCCGGCGACGACTGTATTGCGATCAAGGCCTTCGGCCACTACGCCGAGCGCGGCTGGCGCACGGATGTCGAACAGATCGAGGTGCGTGGCTGCGTCTTCCTGGCCCATGGCGCCAATGCGCTCGAGATCGGCCATGAATTGCGGACGGCCTCGGTGCGTGATGTGCTGTTTCACGATTGCGACATCCTGTGTGTGCATGGCAGCGGCGCCGCGTTCTCGATTCACAACGGCGGGCGCGCCACCATCGAACGCGTGCGTTACGAAAACATGCGCATCGAGCATTATTACACCTTCCTGTTTGACCTGCGCATCCTCGAGTCGCGCTTCAGCCAGTGCCCGCAGCGCGGGCAGATTCGCGACGTGCTTTTCAAAAACCTGCGCATCACCCAGTCGATCTTCAATCCCGGCTACTCCGTCTCACTGATCGGCGGCTATGATACCGGCCACACTATCGCGCGCGTCACGTTCGACGGGGTCTTCCTGGATACCCGGCACGTGACCATCGCCGACCAACTCGACATTTTCACGCGGCATGCCCACCAGGTCGTGTTCCATTGATGTAATCAGTATTAATAAAACGAGTCCATGATGAACTATGTAGCGATTTTTCATGCCAATCTGAATTATGCCTATCTCGAAGAGCATAAATATGAAGAGGTGATCCATGCCTCCTACGAGACGATTCTGGATGTCTTCACCCAGAAGTTCCCGCAGGCGAAATTCGTCTTCGAGGCCTCCGGCTTCACCATCGAGCAGATGGCCAAGCGCACGCCCACGGTGCTCAGAAAATTGATCAAGGCCTGTGAGCGCGGCCAGTGCGAATTCATGGGCGCGCCGTATGCCCATCCGATCATGGCCAACGTGCCCGAGGAAGACGGCCGCTGGTCGAATTATTTCTCGATGCAGACCTACCAAAAACGCCTGGGCTTCAAACCCGAGTCAAGCTGGAACCCCGAGTGCACCTGGATGCAATATGTGCCGCGCACCTTTCGCGACGCCGGCTACAAATATCTGACGCTCGATTTCGAGTCGTACATGACCTGCAATGACAAGGACTACGGCTGGGTCGAGCGCACCCGCGCGCGCGACATCGGCTGGGGCGGCAACCTGCCCATGTATGATCTTGATCCCAATTGCAAATTCCTGCACCAGCCCTTCCGCAACATCGTCCCGGGCCTGCACGGCATGTGCCGCAGCGACCGCCTGATCGGCAAATATGTCGGCTATTTTCTCGGCCGCATTCCGCTGGCAACGTATCTGGATGCGATCAAACACTGGTCGGGCACCACCAACAAGGGCGCGACGATCATCATCGCCGATGACGCCGAATACACCGGCACGACCGGCTACTTTTTTGTCAAGCATCATCGCGATTACAGCCGCAGCTTCTCGGTCGACCCGGCCGCCGCCGAGAAACTGGAAAAGCTGGTGACCGCCGTGCAAGACCTGGGCGCGCTGGTCACGTTCAAGGAGGCCTGCGAGCTCGAGCCCGTCGCAGAACCGTTTTATGTCGAAGACCGCTTCGCCTGGCATCGCACCTATGCCGATGCCTGGGCCGGCACGCCCGAGGCCCGCGCCTGGGATCCCATCCTGGCCGACTTGCGCAAGCAGTACAAGGAAAACTACCAGCCGCTGGTCGAAGCCGATCCGCAGTACCGCGCCCTGGTCGAGAAATTCTGGTTTCACATGACCAATGCGGCCAATTCAGACGGGCGCTGGCCGCCGCCGCCGGCCGAGACCTGCCCGTTCAACCGCGCCTGGGTCTTGAAAGAAATCGGCGCCACGCGCCGCGCCTTGGCCCACGTTCGCCGCCTGCTCAAAAATGTGCCGCCGCCAGTCCGCATTGAAGATACTTGCGACAAACCGGTGTGGGACTATGGCTATCATTACACCGAGAAAAACGGCGACCTGCGCGTCCTGACCTTGTATGAGTTGTCCCACCATCTCTATGCCGCCTACCGCAAATTTGATGATGGGCAGGCCGACATCAAAGAAGACGGGCGCGTGCTGATCAATGCCATTTATGATGAGTTCACCCGCCGCGGCATGGCTCCGCTGGTGGACCGCCGCATACCGCTGCAATAACCGGGACGCGTTCATCGTTCATCGTTCATCGTCCATCGTTCATCGTTCATCGTCCATCGTCCATCGTCCATCGTCCATCGTTCATCGCTCATCCTTCATCCTTCATCGTGAACCCCGAACCCTGAACCCCGAACCCTGAAACCCGAACCCTGAACCCCGAACCCATGATGAATATCCAATATCGAACAAGGAATGTCCAATGATGAAGTTCTGCACAGATACTTCGGCCTTCAATATTCCTTGTTCAATATTCGATATTCACATTCCTTGAACCCCCCTCTTCCATATGCGCTTTGGCCATTTTGATGATGCACGCAAAGAATATGTCATTGACCGGCCCGACACGCCCCGGTCATGGACCAACTACCTTGGCACCACCGACTATGGCGCGGTCATCACCAACAATGCCGGCGGCTACAGCTTTTACAAGTCAGGCGCACAGGGCCGCTTCACGCGCGTCCGTTTAAACGCCTATCCCGTGGATCAGCCGGGCCGCTACTTTTATCTGCGCGACCAGCACAGCGGCGATGTCTGGTCGGCCTCGTGGCAGCCGGTCGCCAAGGATCTGAAGGAATACAAAAGCACCTGCCGCTTCGGCACCGCCTACGCCATTATTGACGCCGATTATGCCGGGATTCACACCCAGTCCACCTACTTCGTGCCGCTCGGCCAGACTTTCGAGTACTGGCTGCTGACGGTCACCAACACGGGCAATAAACCACGCAACATCTCGGTCTTCACGTATGTCGAGTTGGCCAGTGAATGGCGCATGTATCATGATTTGATCAATATGCAATATTCACAGCATATCGCAAAAGCCACCAGTAAGGACGGCATTCTCGGCTTCAATTTGCTGGACAATCTGTCGCCCGACCCGCAGCAATTCCAAAACGGCGACCAGTGCCGCCGCACGTTTCTCACCGTGGCCGGGCAGAAACCTGTCGGCTTCGACACGGATCGCGACGTGTTCATCGGGCCGTACCGCAGCTATGCCAATCCGGCGGTGGTCGCGCGCGGCACCTGCACCAATTCACTGGCCTATGGCGGCAACATGTGCGGGACGGTGCAGGTGGACCTCGCGCTCAAGCCGGGCGAGAGCAAGGAGCTGGTCGTGATGCTGGGCGTTGGCTCGGCCGCGGTCGAGGGCCGGCGCGTACGCCGGCAGTTTGGCACGATGGCGCGCGCGCGCCGCGAACTCGAAAAAGTCACGCAGCACTGGCACCAGTACCTTGGCTCGTGCACCGCCCGCACGCCCGACAAAGAGTTTGACAGCATGGTCAACATGTGGAGCGCCTACAACACCTGCATCACCTTCGCGTGGTCGCGCGCGGCCAGTCTGGTGTATCAGGGCGAGCGTGACGGACTCGGCTTCCGCGACACGGTCCAGGATCTTGTCGGCGCGGCACCGCTGATGACCAGCGCGGTCGGCGCGCGGCTCGCACTGATGCTGACCGGCCAGATGGCAACCGGCGGCGCCATGCCGGTCGTCAAACCCTTTGCCCATCGGCCCGGCCATGAACCGCCCACGCCGCCGGAACAGTACCGCTCGGACGATGCCCTCTGGTTCTTCTTTGCCGTGCCCGAATATGTCAAGGAGACCGGCGACATGGCCTTCTTTGACAAAGTGTTCCCGTACGCGGATCAAGGCCAGGCATCCGTGCTCGGCCACCTCAAACAGGCCCTCTGTTTTAATCTTGAACGCATCGGCGCGCATGGCTTGCCGTGCGGGCTGGACGCCGACTGGAACGACTGCCTGCGCTTGGGCTATCGCGGCGAAAGCACGTTCGTCGCATTTCAATTGCGCCATGGCTTGGCAACCTATGCCGATATCTGCCAGCGCCTCGGCCGCGCGCAAGAGCAGGCGTGGGCCGTGCGCGAGCTGGCCGCGCTCGATGCCACAATCCAGCAATGGACGTGGGATGGCGCGTGGTTTGTGCGGGCCTATCGCGAGGATGGCTCGCGGATCGGCGCCCGCACGGAACGCGAAGGCGCCATCTTTTTGAATGCCCAATCGTGGGCGGTGATCAGTGGCGCCGCCACGCCCGCGCAGGCAACTGCCGCCATGGCTTCGGTCAAGAAACGATTGGCGACTGAGTATGGCATCTTGCTGTGCGCGCCGCCGTATCGCAAGACCGTCCATCATGTCGTGCGCGCCGTGCTCTTCAATGAGGGCCTCAAGGAAAACGCCGGCATTTTTTCACAGGCACAGCCATGGGCCGTCATGGCCGAAACCTTGCTGGGCCACGGTGATCAGGCCTATCAATACTATCGCGCCTACCTGCCTGCCGCCTACAACACCCGCGCGGAATTACGCCAAGTCGAGCCGTACGTCCACTGCCAATTCACGCATGGCCGGCACAGCCGCAAATTCGGCGAGTCGCGCACACCATGGCTGACCGGCACGGCCACCTGGTCATATTACGCGGCAACCCATTCCATTCTCGGCATTCAGCCCGAGTACGATGGTTTGCGCATCAATCCCTGCCTGCCCAAGGCGTGGGCCGGCTACACGGCCGTCCGCCGTTTCCGCGGCGTGGCGTTCCAGATCTCCGTCGTGAACGGGCCGAAGGGCACGGGTGTGGCCGCCATGACGGTCAACGGTGCGGCGCTGGATGGCAACCTCATTCCAAGCGCCCTCTTCCAAAAAAACAATCGCGTGGAATTGCGCCTGCGCTAGACTAGTGTCTCATAAATAGCTTGACAAATCGAACTGTTCAAGCAGCTTGCCTTCGTCATAACCTAAATCCCTCTTGCATCTCTCCCGCCACTGGCGCATGCGCGTCAACTGAGCGAGAGCGGTTTCGTCCTTGTAGCCGCCCGCGGTGAGGGCGGTTTCGTCCTTGTAGCCGCCCGCGGTGAGGGCGGTTTCTGCAACCGCGGTCATCCGCGCCGCTGGCGGGACTCCATGCCGCCGGCGTAGAGCGCGCAGACCGGTAGGGCGGTCAGGCCCTGACCGCCGCGGTCATCGCTGTGCCATTGTAGCACCGGCGTGCATGCGCATGCAGCAACGGCGGTCAGGGCCTGACCGCCCTACCTCACCCTCCGGCCACGCACACGCAGGACCCACAACAGATTTGATTACGTCAGGTTCGCATTTTCCCCTATAGCGGAATTTCAAACAGATGTGCTTGTTAAGTTGACGCGCATGCGCCAGCGGCGGGATCATGGGGGTCTGGCGGTAGAAATGGTGAATAGTAATTTGTTCGCCGCGAAAAAATTATTGGTACTTGCTATAGTATACCTGCGCAGCGTGCAGCCCTGGCAACCAGCGCAGTGCCCGCGCGCATCACACTACCAGTATTTTATGACTTTCCGCATGCTTCTCATCTTGTTCGGGCTGGCCGTGGCGCCGGCGCACTGCATCTATGGCGCGGACATAAGCTATGTCTGGGAAATGGCCATGGTGGTGACCAGCACGCCGCCCGGCACCGGCCGCGGCACCTGGTGCTCGCCCGGCCCGATTGTCACGTCCGCATACGAGTATGTCCTGACCACCAAAGTCAGCGCGGTGGCACACCTGCTGCCACCCCTGCCCGGCACCTGGGACGCGGGCGAGCAAGCGATGGCAACCAACATCGGCGCCCTCCCGCCGTTGCCCTGCGTTTTTTTCGACGATATCCTGCGCTTTACCAATGTGCAGTCGTTATTGTTCCTGATGGTCACCAGTGTGGCATCCGCGCACGCCCAGGTTACGATCGGGACGGATGCGTATGTACGCTACGAGGTTTCTGAATTTTTCGTCACCAACCTGACCCTGCACAGTGCGACTCGCGTCTATGTGGAGCTGAGCGCGCGCACCAACGAGGGCCGCGGCATTTTCCTGACGGCCGTGCCGGAACTGCTGCCGTGGCACGCACCCGCGGCGTTGAGTGCCGTGCTGATCTGCGCGCGGCGCGCCCGGCCGGGCGGCCTGCCGTCCGCCTGACGTCGGAATATTCGGCCTGCCGCAGGCGATTTGCATTTGGCGCGCCATTTGTGTATACTACTCGCTTGTGTAGTTG
>JAPLST010000132.1 GCA_026398485.1 bacterium | reverse complement strand
CGGCCACGCACGCGCAGGACCCACAACAGATTTGGCTACATCAGGTTCGCATTTTCCCCTCTATCGGAATTTCAGAACGGGAGCGGCTGCGCCGGAGCGGCTGCGTCGCTTGACAATGCCGCCTGTTTCTGATATACTGGTACCACAATAAGCCACGCGCGATCCGCACGGGGCAATGGAGTTCTTGTATGGCTAGTATTCTGAAAATTTCCGAAGCCGCCTCGCTCGCCTTGCATACCGTGGTCTATCTGGCCACGCAGCATGACGGCTTGGTATCCACCAAAGAAATCGCGCGCGTCCTGCACGCTTCCGAGGCACATTTGTCAAAAGTGCTGCAGCGCTTGGCGCGCGTTGGCATCGTCTCCTCAGTGCGCGGCCCGAAAGGCGGCTTCGCCTTGCACGAGTCACCCGAAAAAATCTCGCTGCTCGAGGTCTATCAAGCCATCGAAGGCCCGCTGGCATTGAACAATTGCCTCAGTGAGCATCCCTCGTGCAGTGGCAAGCAATGCGTGCTGGGCACCTTGATCGGCACGATTCACGAGCAAATCACGAAGTATCTTTCCAAGACGACCGTGGCGCAGCTAAACCGCACCTACCTGACCGCGGCAGGCACCGGCGCAACGAAGTAGTGTCTGATCCGTGACACGCTGCGGTCTGCCCGCTCAGCCGGCGCGGGCGCACCAAGCGCGAATGCGCGCCGCATGCCGCGGATACATCCCGCACAGTTCCGCATCCGTTCCCGCCGTAAAATCCGCATAATCAAAGCCCGGTGCAACCACGCAGGCAAACAAAGCCCACGCCGCCGGATCGGCGGTCACGAGCATGGTGGTTTGCCATGATCCGGCCGGCATGACGTGGTGCAGCACCTGGCCGGCGTCCAGCGCCGGGCCCAAGATCAATTCATGGCACCGGTCATCCGGCGTGATCAGCAGTTGCGCCGCCGGCTGGCCCGCCACGAACAACCAGATTTCATCCGCCGCCACGCGATGAAACGCGGATCGCTGCCCGGCCCGCAACAAATAATAAATAATCGTGGCACAACAGCGTGGCACGGCCGTTGCCGCCGGCGCCGCCGCGCGGTAGACTTCGTTGAATAATCCGCCTTCGATGGTCAACGGCTGCAACTGCAAATGACGAACGACCTCGTCGGCGGTCATGCGGGCGAGGGCGTTCATGCCAGCAGCGCATCCGCGCGAAAGCCCAGCAGTTGGCATTCCGGCCGGGGCGTGATGCCAAACCGCTCGCGCACCATTTCCTGCAAGGTGCGCGCAAGTTTCATAATGTCGGCCGACGTGGCCGTGCCGGTGTTGACCAGCATGTTGGCATGCTTGTGCGAGACGATCGCGCCGCCGACGGCCAATTCGCCTTTGACGCCCAGCTTGTCGAGATAATACGCCACCGACAAAATGGTGCGGCCCTGCACGGTGTATGCTACTTCCTCCGGCAGAAAATTGCGGAAGAAACTGCCGCAGGTGCCCTCGGTCGGATAGCGCCGTTGGCGATGCCGCACGATTTCCGCGCGCCGGCCGCATGCAAACGCCGTGGCCGCGGCGTCCGCGCGGTCAAGTTCAAAGGTGGCGTCCAGCACAATATGGGCGCGATTATGCAACACCGATGTGTCATACCCAAACGCGAACCACGCGCGATCCACCGTCTGAATCTGTCCGCTGGCGCGCTCAAGCACCCGGGCGCGCACCAGCCGCTCACCGATGAACCGCTCGAAATAATGGACATTGATGAAGAGTGCGCCGCCGATCGTGCCGGGAATCCCGCTGAAATCCTCCAAGCCGGTGAGCTGCTGGGCGAGACACGCTTCAATCAATGTGTCAATCGCCACGCCGG
>JAPLST010000111.1 GCA_026398485.1 bacterium | reverse complement strand
TTGATAATTTCCATCTCCGTCCCTGATAACATCTAGCCCGCGCCTTGCTTGTGGTCGTTACCCAACCTTCCACTGCATTCGGGAAAACAAGTCACTATTTTTCCCATTCTTCCGGATAGATCGTGATATTGACGAAATTGAACACAGGGAACGGGCCGGAATAGGCAAATTGCACCCTGTTCTTGTACTTTTCGCCCAGCTCATTCATCACATTGTCAAATTCCTTCTCGCGGCCCCGGCCGACCAAAAACGACGCGTTCAAACACTGCTCGTCACCGCTGGTATTGTTGACCTTGAATTCATACGCGCTGCGGCGCAGCGCGTCAACCACCGCATCCGCCTCCGCCGCCTTCTTCACCTGCAAGGCATCCATCACCATTTTCCCGATCTTTTCCCGGGCCTCCAGGTCGTGCTCGCCAGGATGACTGCTGATCTTTTTCTTTTCCTTCCGGATCGGCTCGTTCTCCTTCTCAATCTCCTTGAAAATCACGTCCATGTGCCGCCACGTCCCTTTCACGCCCAGCTCCACGAAATGCTCCATGTCGCGCAACAAATTCTTGAATTCCCGGTAGCGCCGCCCCAGCAGATTCCTGATCTCGTCGGCATTCGCGGCAATGGTGCCGAACCGGATCGGCAGCACGCTGGCAAACTCCTTCATGACTTCCTCGATCACCCGCTCATGCGCCAGCAGATTCTCCGGGCTGCTCTTGATTTTGGCGAGCGGATGATTGCTGACCACCATGGTCAGGTCTTCATAGCCGATGGTCAACACCTCGTCGCGCCGGCCGCCCACCCCGATGGGCCCGAAATTCCGGTCATGCATTGAAAGAATAATGCAGTAGATGTATTTGCCTTCCGGTGTCATGGACTTTCTTGCAGGGTGACGTGGAATGAATTGGCCTGAACCGCTTCTTCAAGAAAAGAGCAGGGGCCGTCGGGCGCGGCGGCCTCGCCGGCGCCGCAATAGTCCAGCAGCATGGCATACGCCTTGTGCAGCCCGTCAAAGTCAGGTGCGCTGCCGGGCGGCCCCGGCTGCTTGTCCGGATGCACGGCGGCGGCTTTCAGCTTGTAGGCGCTTTTGATGTCATCTCTGGTCGCGGCGCCGGGCAGCCCCAGCGCGGTGCGCGCCTGATCCAGCGCCGCATAGCTGAACTGGTCAATGGCCAGGGTATAAAAACTGTAACATGGCAGCGGCCCGATATATTTGAATTTCAACTCGTTGTTGCACGCCGCATTGACGTTCTCGACGTCCGCGTCAAAGCGTGCCTGTGCGCTTGCCTGCAGTAAAAACGCGGCATTGAATACCATCTGCTCATGCAGGTCGGCATGCACGCGCACCTCCTGGCTGGCGGGCGTCAACGCATCCAGGATGCGCCGGGCACGAGCCGCGCGCCTGTTGGCCAATGCCTGCATCACCATGCGGCCCGCCTGCTGCTGGTCTTCCACCGTTATCGGCGTGGCCCGGGCCAGCAGCGCGGCTTTGTACTCCATGATCTCCTTTTCCTCGCTGAGCGCCTTGATCACCGCCGGGAAATCATGCCAGGTGGCCACAATGTCAATTTCAATCGTGCCCTTGATCTTGTCCCACAGATCGCGCACCAGGCCGCGGCTCTTGTCGATGATCACGCCGACCTCCTGGTCACCCCGCACGATCGTGCCCAGCTTCACCGGAATAACGGTGCAGCCCATGCCCATCAGCGCCTCGAGGACTTTCTGATGCTGGAGCAAGCGCGCGGCCAGAAAACTGCGATCCATGTTCTTGTACGCAACCATCTCCGCGTCCGCCACCACCGCCGAAAAATCACCGCGCGTCACCGTCTGCAGCGCCGCATCGCCAATGCCCGCAACTGCCGCGCTGTCCCGCGCGGGTGAAATCATCCCGTAAATGTATTTTCCCGTCACCGGTGGCATGGCCGCATTCCTACAGTGTTTTGTTTTTGTCATCGTTCTGCGCGGCAACCACGGCAATCGCCTTGTCAAAATGTTTGCTGGATATTTTGAAACATTTCTGCCAGTCGTCCTTTTCAGAATGGTTGCTCTCGATGAATTCCCGGATTGCAAACATGGCCGCCTTGCGGCAGATGAACTCGATGTCGGCGCCGACCATGGTGTCCGTCCGGCCCGCCAGTTCCCGCAGATTCACATCCTTGGCGAGGGCCTTGTTCGCCGTGTGAATGCCGAAAATCTTCTCGCGGTTCTCCGCATTCGGCAACGGCAGTTCAAACGACAGGTCGAAGCGCCCGCTGCGCAGCAAGGCCGGGTCGATCAAGTCCTTGCGGTTGGTCGCCGCCAGCACCATGACGCCTTTCAGCTCTTCGATCCCGTCCATTTCGGTGAGGAACTGGCTGATCACCCGCTCGGTCACATGCGAATCGGCGCCCGAACCGCGCCGCGGCACCAAACTGTCTATTTCATCCAGGAACAGGATGGACGGCGCGGCCTGCTTCGCCTTCTTGAAGATTTCACGCACGCCACGCTCGGATTCACCGACATAGCGGTTGATCAGTTCCGGCCCCTTGACCGAAATGAAATTGACGCCGCTTTCATTGGCAACCGCCTTGGCCAGCAGTGTCTTGCCGGTGCCGGGCTTGCCGTACAACAGAATGCCCTTGGGCGGTTTGGCGTTGGCTTTCTTGAATATTTCCGAATATTTCAGCGGCCATTCGACGGCTTCCTTCAATTCATCCTTGATGTTGTCCAGGCCACCGACATGCTCCCAGCGCACGTCCGGCACCTCGACGAACACTTCGCGGATGGCGGACGGCTCGATCTCCTTCATCGCCTCGAGAAAGTTGTCCATGCCGATCTGCAGCGACATCAGCGTTTCATAGGGGATGTCGGCCATTTCAAAATCGATGATCGGCAGGATCTTGCGCAGGGCCGACATGGCCGACTCGCGCGCCAGCGCTTCCAGGTCGGCGCCGACAAAACCATGCGTGATGGCCGCCAACTTTTCAAGGCTGACGTCCTCGGCCAGCGGCAGCCCGCGCGTATGCACCTGCAAGATCTCCAGCCGGCCGTTCTTGTCCGGTATGGGAATCGAGATTTCACGGTCAAAGCGGCCCGGCCGCCGCAAGGCCGGGTCAATCGTGTTCGGAATATTCGTCGCGCCGATGACAATCACCTTGCCGCGCGATTCGAGGCCGTCCAGCAGTGACAGCAACTGCGCCACGACCCGCCGCTCCACCTGTTTTTCCCCGCCCATGTCTTCGCGCTTGGGGGCGATCGAGTCTATTTCATCAATAAAAATTATTGACGGCGCATGCTTTTTGGCGTCGGCAAACACTTCGCGCAGCCGCCCTTCGCTTTCCCCGTAAAACTTACCCATGATCTCCGGGCCGGAGATGTGCGTGAAATAGGCTTCGGTTTCATGGGCGACCGCCCGGGCAATCAACGTTTTGCCCGTGCCCGGCGGCCCGTACAGGAACACCCCCTTGGGCGGCTCGATGCCCAGCCGCTCGAACACTTGCGGATACTTGAGCGGCAGTTCGATCATCTCGCGGATGCGTTGCAACTGGACGCCAAGCCCGCCGATGTCTTCATAGGAAATCCGGGTCGGCGCGCCGTCCTCGCCCGTCTTTTTCACGTCCATGCGGATGACCGTGCTTTTATTGATCAGCACCACGCCTTTGGGCGCCGTGTCCAGCACCTTGAAATCACAGGTCTTCGTCCCGAACAGCGTGGTGCGGATGCGGTTGCCGGCGCTCACGGGCAGCCCTTCCACCAACGACCCGATATACTTGGCGTCGCCATCCTTCAACGCGCCGGACACGGTCAGCGACTGCAGCGTTATCTTTGTGGCAGGCGCATACTCAACCGGGCGCAGCGTGACTTTCTCGTCCAAGGACGTCTGCGCGTTTTCCCGGGTAATCCCGTCAATCTGGATGATCTTCTGCCCGCGGTCGTCCGGATAACACGGCATGACCCGCACCGGCGTCCTGCTTTTCCCCTCCAGCTCGACAATCCCGCCCACGTCCAGCCCCAGCGCCGCCATGTCCTGCGGATCCATTCTGGCAATCGTCCTGCCCACGTCTTTGGTCAGGGATTCCCTGACTTTCAAGATCAGTTCGCTTTTGTGTGCGCTCATACTGGTCGTCGCCTTGCGGTTCATACACAAATATATTGTTTCACCCGGTCCAGTTCCGCAATCCCCATCACCGGCTTTTCCTGCAGCGGCACCAGGTTGATTTTCAGATGGCCGAATTTCTCGCGGATCTCCTGCAGATACTTCTTCTGCCCTTGCTTGCGCTCGCGGCAGAACGCACAGCCGTCCGATTCCATGACGTTGTTGACCACCAGTTGCTGGACACTGATGTTGAAATCCGCAAGGCTTTGCATCAAGCGCTCCGTTTCCAAAATCGCCATCGGCTCGGGGATCGTGACCGGAATGAATTCGCACTGGGAACTGTCGCGCAACAGCGATTCGATGCGCTTCACCGTCTTCTTCAAGGACATCAGGAAATCATCACTCTTGTCCGGCACATATTTGCCGGCAAACGTCTTGACCAAAAACCGGTATTTCCAGCGCATCTTCGCCATGACCTTGATCCAGTCGTCGATCAGATACGGCGAATTCAGCAGGCGCAGGGCATGCCCGGTCGGCGCCGTGTCGACAATGTACTTGTCAAACTGCGCTTGCTCGATCAGGTCAATAATGGTCTTGAAGCCCATCAGCTCATCCATTCCGGGCACCGGCAGCTTGAACATGGATTCAATGTCATCCTTGTCCAGGTGGGTGGCCGTGTCCATGATGTTCTTGATCTCGTCTTCGTATTCCAGTTTGAAGGCGTCGAGGGTTTTTTCGGCGTTGACTTCCAGGGCCCACAAGTTGGCCACGCCCTTGACTTGCAGGACGGCCTCGCCGACCACCTGGTCCAGACTGTCCGCCAGCGAATGCGCCGGATCAGTGCAAATGATCAGGGTCTTCTTGCCGGCCCGGGCAAAATGCAGACCCGTGCTTGAGGCGCACGTCGTCTTGCCAACCCCGCCTTTCCCGCCAAACAAAGTCAATTTCAAAAGCAACCTCCTGTGTTACAACAACATCACGGCGCGCACGCATAGTCGCGCGCCACCCGCGCCGCACGCTATTTCTGCTTCTTGATGCGTATTTCAAGGATCCCGTTGTTAAAGCTGTGCGTCATGTGCTCCGCCTTGGCTTTTTGTGAAAGCAGGATTTCCTTGCGGTAGTTGCGGCTGTCGCCTTTGGCAGACAACTCAAGGATGTCGCCTTTCAGGTCAATCTTTATGTCGTTTTTGCCGACGCCCGGCATTTCCGCCATGATCACAATCTCTTTCTTTTCATCAAAGACGTCGGTCAG
>JAPLST010000056.1 GCA_026398485.1 bacterium | reverse complement strand
CGGCGCTGCCACAGCAAAAACAAAAACACATTCTCCGCGCAGAGCGCCAGCGCAAACGCGATTGGCACGGCCGCCGCATCGTGCGTGGTATGCACCAGCGCGCACACCAGCCCGCAATACACGACCCGCCCGCCAATGAAATAGGCCGTGATCGGCCACGCCCATTCCACCCCATAAAAAAGATTGACCGCATACAACACCAACGGCACAAACGACAATGCGTACAAGCCCGTCAAGCCGCCGGCCGGCGCCGGCAGGCACAGCGCAATGACCAGCGTCAGCCCGATCGCCAGCGCCACCAAGCCAAGGCGGATCACGCCCAGTTCGCCCGCCAGCCGCCGCAGGTGCTGCGGCGCCGCGCCGGCCGCCTCCCGCGTCGTAATCGTGTCGAGCCCGACAAACAAAACCAGCGCAATGTAATTGACCACCGTAAAGGCCACACTGACACTGCCATAGGCCGCGTCCAGCAGGCGATTCGCAATCCAGATGTTGGCCGCGAACATCAGCAGCTTGCTGACAAGATTGCCGGCGCTGACCAACGCCATGGCATGCCGCATGGTCTGTGCTGCGCGTGCCGCGTTCATCAGCCAAAGGAAAATTCGCTTTGATGCGGATCGACTGCTGCCCCGGTCTGCTTGCGTGTGCGCCGGTTCCACACCGGCGGATCCTCCCGCTCGTCATGCCGGCAGGCTTCTTCATAGCGCCGGCGCATTGTTTCCGCTTTTTTTTGCTGTGCGCAGAGGCGCTGCTGCCGGCGCGCAACGTCCGCGCACTCCTGGTCATAGTGGCCCGCCATGGCCTGCGTCTGCGCGATGGCATCCCGCAATTCGCGTTCCGCACGCTTCACCACGCGTTTCTTCTTGACGGCGTCCCACGTGCTGAACTGCCACGCCGGCGCGCGCGCAACTTCATTTGTGTTTCCCGCAACCGTTGCCAGCGCATGCTCGACGCGAAAGATAAATTCCTTGAGTTCACCAATGCTGGTCGCCGCCGCATGACGCCGTTGCAGAATCATCACGCGTGTCTCGAGGACGAACAAATCCTCAATACTATGATCGCGGTACGCCACCTGGATCTCCTGCCAGATCCAAGCCATGTCCGGCGGCAGCGCGCCGCCGGCATCCGGATGCAGCGCGCGGCAGAGGCCCCGGTATAATTCCTTGACGCGCCGCACCACCTCAGCCGTTTTCTTGCCATAGCACCGCGCCTGTTCTTCCACAAATTCCTCGCGCGCGGCGGTCTCTTCGTCCACCCCCGTCCAGTCGTCAAAATCGTCATCGTCATCCGCCGCCGCCCCGGCATCCGGCGCATGCGTCCCATTGGTCGCGCCGGCTTCCGCGCACCGCACACTGCCAAACACCATGTCCTCCATTTCGTCCATGATGCTGCGCGGCACGCCGGATGCCATGCGGGCCTGATGATAGCGCACATGCGCGGCGTGCGCTGCTTCCTGGGCCGCGCGCAGCTCCGTGTGCAAGGCGCCGAGCGCCACGTTCAGCCATGACGCGAACGCCAACTCGTCGTGTTCAAGATACTGGCGCAGCGCGGCTTCGGCCGCCTCATAACGTGCAATGCTCTCGTCACACCGCGCCAGCTCTTCCGCGCGGATCGCCGCGGTGTTCAGCGGGATCAGCGCGCGGCATTTTGAACGGGCTATTTTTGCGGGCGCCGCGTGCGGCCGCGCAGCCCGTTGCTTGGTTTTCTTGTTTT
>JAPLST010000343.1 GCA_026398485.1 bacterium | reverse complement strand
GAAGGCGATGGCACCGGGCCGGATATCTGGGCCGCAGCACAACCAGTCTTTGATGCCGCCGTGCAAAAGGCTTATGGCGGCAAACGCCGGATCGAATGGCTGGAAGTGCTGGCGGGTGAAAAAGCATTCAAAAAGACCGGCGAATGGCTGCCGCAAGCAACGGTTGACACGATCGTGCAGCAGCGCGTGGCAATCAAGGGCCCGCTCACCACGCCGATTGGCGGCGGCATTCGCAGCCTGAATGTGGCCTTGCGCAAAATGCTGGATTTGTATGTGTGCCTGCGGCCGGTGCGCTGGTTCACGGGCGTGCCCTCGCCGGTCAAGCGGCCGCAGGATGTTGACATGGTCATCTTCCGCGAGAACACCGAAGATATTTACACCGGCCTCGAATTTGCCGACGGGACGCCCGAGCGCGATCAGTTCCTGGCGCTGTTGCAGCAACATTTTCCCAAGGAATACAAGAAAATCCGGTTCCCCGCCAGCGCCGGCATCAGCATCAAGCCGGTCTCAAAAGAAGGCACCGAGCGCCTGGTGCGCGCGGCGATCACCTATGCATTGACCCACCAGCGCCGCAGCATCACGCTGGTGCACAAGGGCAACATCATGAAGTTCACCGAGGGCGCCTTCTGCGCCTGGGGCTACGCCCTTGCCGAACGTGAATTTGGCGACAAGGTCTACACCTGGGCCCAGTGGGAGCGCGCCAAAAAAGAAAAAGGCGAGGACACCGCCAATGCGGAACAAAAGGCGGCGCTGGCGGCCGGCAAGCTGCTGATCAAGGATGTCATCGCCGATATTTGTTTCCAGCAGACGATCACGCGCGCCAAGGATTTCGATGTGCTGGCGACGATGAACTTGAACGGCGATTACATTTCGGACGCGCTGGCGGCGCAGGTCGGCGGGATCGGCATCGCGCCGGGCGCCAACATCAACTATGTCACCGGCCATGCGAT
The DNA here is from genome assembly GCA_026398485.1 of bacterium. Taxonomy (GTDB): domain Bacteria; phylum Auribacterota; class UBA3054; order UBA3054; family JAPLST01; genus JAPLST01. The sequence goes on along the minus strand of JAPLST010000343.1, from coordinate 2,020 downwards.
TTTCGAGGCGACCCACGGCACCGCCCCGAAATACGCCGGCAAGGACGTGGTCAACCCGGGCTCCGTGATCCTGTCGGGCGTGATGATGCTCGAATTTATGGGCTGGCAGGAAGCGGCCGACATGATTGTGCGCGGCCTCGAAACAACAATTGCGAACAAGACCGTGACCTATGACTTCGCGCGCTTGATGGAGGGCGCGACGGAAGTGAAATGCTCGGCCTTCGGCCAGTTGATCGTGCAAAACATGGCGTGAGCATGGCGATGCCACAACCACGACTTAATGGCGTGCTACAGCGCAAGCTGGCAGTGCTGGATGCAACCGTAGCGGAGCTGCGCTCGCTGGGTGATGTGACGACCCATCAGGTGCGCGCAAACTGGATGCTGCGGCGGGCGATCGAGCGCAATTTGCAGATCGCCGTTGAAGTGCTGATTGATGTCTGCCAGCGCTTGTTGACCACGCGCGGCGAAACACCGGCGGACACGGCCGGCACGGCGATCAGTCGCTGTGTGACTGCCGGTATTCTGAGTGCAGCGGCGCCCTATGCCGCCATGGTGCGCTTCCGCAATTTCATTGTGCATCGCTATGAAGATATTGACGTTGAGGTGCTGGTAGGCATCGTGCGCAAGCAGCTCACCGCATTCGTGCAGTTTCGCGATGAAATCAATGCCTATGTTGCCCGCGTCAACAACCTTTGACCCGGCCGCGCTCACGGCCGCATTACGGCGGTTTCCAAGTATCCGCGCGGCCTGGCTGTTCGGCTCGGCGCGCGATGGGCGGGTGCGTCCGGGCGGCGATGTGGACATCGGCGTGTGGTGTGCGCGGCGGCCGCGCTGGCAGACGTTGGATAGCATGATCGCTGCCGTGCAACAGGCAACCGGAGTCGAGAACGTCGACGTCTGCGTCCTGAACGACGCCGCAGCGATTCTGCGCTTTGAAGCCGTGTGTGGCCGGCGGCTTCTGGCGCGGGCCGGCGCGGATTACCCCGGTTTTGCGTCGCTGGCTGCGCGCGAATACGAATCCGCCATGGCGCTGCTGCACGATTATGCGCCGCGCCACCGGGCGGCACCGCGCGGGCCGCGCCGCTGACCATGGCCAAATTCTCGCAGCAATTTCTGGAGCGCGTGCGGCTGGCGAACCCGGTCGAGGCCGTCATCGGCGAACGCGTGTCGTTGCGCAAGACGGGCAAGACGATGAAAGGCCTGTGCCCGTTTCACAATGAAAAGACGCCCTCGTTTCATGTCACGCCCGACAAAGGCTTTTTCCATTGCTTTGGCTGCCACAAGGGCGGCAACGTCTTCCAATTCGTGATGGAATTCGACGGCGTGTCGTTTGCCGAGGCGGTCGACGTGCTGGCGCAGCGGGCCGGCATTCCGCTCGAGACCGAGGGCGCGGCCGACGCCATCGAGATGGCCACCCAGCGGCGCGAATCGAAGCAACGCTTGTGCGCCGTGTGCCAGGCCGCCCAGCAATTTTTCGAGGCGCAGTTGCATACCGGCGACGCGGGCCGCGCGGCGCTCGAGTACCTGCAACAACGCGGGGTGAACGAAACGGCCCTGCGCGCGTTTCGCCTGGGCTATGCGCCCGACACATGGGATGCCTTGCTCAAGGCCCTGCGCGCCCAGGGCTTTCGCGATGACGAGCTGTTCGCGACCGGCCTGGTCGTGCGCAGTGACGACGGCACGTCACTGTACGACCGGTTTCGCGCGCGGATCATGTTCCCCATTTGGGATTTGCAGGGCAATGTCATTGCCTTTGGCGGGCGCAGCGTCGGCGCGGGCGAACCCAAGTATCTGAATTCGCCCGAGACGCCGATTTACACCAAAGGCAAAATCCTGTATCCGATCCACCTGACCAAGCGCGCCATCCAGCAAAAAGGCATGGCGGTCTTGTGCGAGGGCTATCTGGATGCGCTGATGCTGGCCCAGCATCGCTTTACCTATGTCGTCGCCTCCTGCGGCACCGCCTTGACTGACGAGCAGGCCCATCTGCTGAAACGCTTTGCCGGCAAAGTGGTGGTCG
>JAPLST010000400.1 GCA_026398485.1 bacterium | reverse complement strand
TGTTTTGTAGCGCTTGTGCTATAATGGCGGAGTTGCATAGGTTATTGCGTAAGCACACTCAGGAGACACTATGTGGCGAACGAGGTACAGGCGCTGGCGCTGGGCGGTTGCATGTGGCATGATTTGCTGGACGGGTCGTGTGCGCGGCGAATTGTTGTTTTATGATCATGTGCTGGGTGCGCCGCGCACGTTCACCGCGCGCAACGACGGCGAACACACCTATCCGTACTGTCTGCGCTATTACGAGGGATCCGTGGCGGTGGTCAAACCCGGACTGACGTATCCGGACAAGGCCGGCGATGCGTGCAGCAATGCGTATGGCATTGCCAACGGCTACATGACCGTGACGCCGCTGACGCGCGCGCTGCAAATGTATTTGGATCGCGTGGAGGAAGATGACAGCAACGACGTCTCCCTGGCGGTGAGCATGCTGGTGCGCTGCGTCAGCAGCAGTGGGCCGCGCAGTTGGGCGGGTGTTTCCTTGTTGTTTGGTTCCTCGCCGATTGTGTCGGTGGGCATGGTGGGTACGGACGACAAGTGGACCATTCGCGGACTGAACACGCAAATAAAATCGTTCACCGTGCGCAATGTGCCGTTCAAGTATCGCGATGCGCAGATCAAGAAAAAGACAGCGGCGGTGGCGGCGCAGCGCGGCCAGACATACCTGATCGTGCTGTGGATGCGCAGCAGCGGTCGCACGATGCGCTGGGGCGCGGATGTGAATCCGGCCTCGCCGCAGGAGGCCGAGCTGCGCGGCTACAGTGGCGGCGGCGAGCGTATTCCGCTGTTTGACACGGTTTCCTTCGACGCTGAGGGCGCCAAGCTGCTGGTCGATGAACTCCGCGTTGGCACGCGCTTGCAGGATGTCTTTCCCGGTGCGGCGGCGAATGACGCGCCGGGCGCACAGCCGTTTGCGCTGCCGGCCAGCATGCGCGCGGCCATCATTGCCGTCAAAGGCGACTTGCGGGACGGCACGGCCTGCCTGGCGCAGCAGAACGGCACGACCTATTTGTTCTCAAACATCAGCGTGCTGATGGGCAATCGCGGCGTGAAATTTGTGGATTATAAAGGCCGGCAGTACAAACCGCTCAGCATCGAATGCGCGCGTGATGGCGACCTGGTGCGCATGGCGGTCAGCAATGCGCCGGCGACCGTGCTGCGCGTTGGGCCGACGCCCTCGAATGGCACAGCCATCGCGGTCTGCCCCAATGCCTACGGCGAATACGACTTCACGCCGGTCTATGGCACGATCGTGGCCACCGGTCCGCAGCGGGTTGAAATCGATGCCTTGTTCACCGGCGCGCTGATGGGCAGTCCGATCATCACCGCCGACGGCCAATTGGTGGGGATTGCCACGCATGTGCGCGAGCCCAATCCGGACTGGGTCAACAAGGACACGCCGTTTGTGGTCATCCGCCGCTTTGGCGCGCGGGTTGACACCATTGCGACGTGGACGTCCTGTGCGCCACCGCTGTTTGCGCAGCAAGGCGGGATCGTCGCCCAGCGCGAAGAGCTGTTGACGGCCTTGTTGACGATCATGGGCACGTGGGCGCCCGACCCGTGCTGGGCGTATGTGCCGCCGTACCGCTGGTTGCCGCGCGGCCTGCGCAGTTGGTCGCAAGCGCACAATGACGAGGCGCAGCGCAATCTGGTGCGGTTTCTCAATGGTGACAAGAGCGCCGAAAGCGCCATGCAGAAGACGCTCAAGGAAGACATTCGCGCGCTGCGCACGGAACTCGACCGCACGGCCGGCACGCCACCGGCCCGCTGGCAACTGCCGTTTTTCAGCGACAACTGGAAACAGATGGACACATTTCAACAATTGCTGAAAAAATCGCTGGACACGGCATATAATCAGGTGGACAGCCAGGCCGATGCGCGCTAACGCGGATCACCTGCGTTCATGGATAGTCGCGGGCTTGTGCCTGCTGCTTGGCCTGACTGCCTACGCCGCGCGTGGGGATCGAAGCCCATCACAGGAATGTGCGCGCGTCGTGCAGTTGGCACGCACAAATGATGTGTATTTTGGCCGCAACGCCATGGTGTGTTCCACGTATCTGCAGTTGGCCACCGGCGGAACGTACCGGGTGATTGACTCCCAGCATCTCTATGTTGAAGAGAGCGATCGCGGCATTTGGACGCAATCAGCCAGTGGTACGATTGCCTTCAAGACCACCCGCACAGGCTACAGCATTGAATGCGGCCCGCTGGAATTCTGCTTTGCTGCACTGCATCGCACAGAGTTGGTGATGCGCACGCGTGACCGTTTGGTCAACCTGCTCCAGACGACCGATGACCGCAACTACAAGACCAAGCGTCTGATTCGCTTGGCTGGTCTGATTGATCCGCAGGGCTATGACCGGCCGCTCTTGGAAGCTGCGCCGGGCGTTACCACTGTCACGCGCGAGCAGGTACAGCAGTTTGCGGACACGTTGTCCGCGTGGCTGACAAAGCCGCGCACCAAGAAATTTCGCTGGACACCCTATCAGTATCGCGATGTGGTCTTTCTTGCCGGCAAGGGCGGTTGGCTGGGGCCTGCGCAAAGCGTCAAGGACGCCATCTCCGTGATTGAGCGCTACCCGGACGGCCTGCCGCCGTTTATCATGGTGCAGATTGAGCGCGCGCAATTTGAACGCAGCGCCACGCGGCTGTATCCGTTTGTTGCCTATCCTGCCATGAATCTTATCATGGCCATGCCGCCGTGGCTGCGGATGCTTGTTGTGGTGTACACTTATGTTCCGCTAGTGGCGGTACCTTTGGCAATGCTGCACGCGTTGCTTTTCATCAAGACCCGCGGGCCATGCCCGGCGTGCGGCGCGCCTGCCGCGCGCTGGCGTTATAGTGGATTGGGTCTGGCACTGCGTTGTCGAAGCTGCAAGACGTGGTTTAGAGTGCAACGGCGGCGCAAGTGGCTAGCTCGATTGCAAATGCTGATAATGGTATTGCTGTTCTACCTTTGGCTGGGGTTTGCTTCAATCCTGCTTGCGCATTGGATGCCAGTCTCGTTGCTGCTTATGGGTAGCATAATAATATGCCTTGAAATTGTGCAGCGGCGCTGGTATCTGCGCTACATTTTCACGCACCTTGGCACGGAAGTCGAACTGGTGCGCGCGAAGAAATTGTGGTTTGGTATCGTGCGCTAATGCGCGCTCAGGCAATGTCCCAGACTCCAGAACTCC
>JAPLST010000039.1 GCA_026398485.1 bacterium | reverse complement strand
TTTATTAATTTGTTCGCCGCGAACAAATTATTGGATATTCGCATTCCCTGAATCACTTTAGCGCGGTCGTGGGGGTCTCAGGCGCGCCCACCCGCCCAACCCGCCGCGCAGGAAATTTCGCCGGTTATGCTATACTAATAGCCATGAAACGACCTGAACTTACAGCGATAGCGTTGGTCGCCGCAGCCGGCCTGCTGGTGCTCGGCGTGCGCCCGTGCGGCAGTTGGCCGGCCGGCACACCGGCCGCGCCGGTCACAACGTCCACGCCCGCACGCGTGGTCAGCGCGCCCATGGTGACCGCCGCGCCCGCCGCGCAGATTGCGCCAACCGCGCCGGCGTCAAACGTGGCCATGGCCGTCGCGGCGGACAACCTGCCGTATGTCGGCAATGAAATGATCCTGCGCGTGGCCGACCATGCCACCATGGCAAACCTTGAGCAAGCCCTGAGCGCGCATGGCATCATCATCACGCGCCGCGTTGATCCATTGCGCTTGGTGCGGGTGCAATTGCCCGACGGCATGAGTTACAGCAATGCCTTGGCCGCCTTGCGCGACCTTGACGCCATCAGCGAGCGCATGCCGAACATCAAGACCGATTTGCCGGCGCCGGTCACCAACGTGCCGCCTGTGACGAGCGGCGACCTGCCCTGGGCGGTTGAGCGCAAAGGGCAGGCACTGATCGGCGCGGATCGGCTGGGTGCGCAAGCGCCCCGGGGCGCCGGCGTGACCGTCGCCCTGCTGGATACCGGCGTGGATGGCAGCCATCCGGACTTGGCCGGGCGCGTGCTGGGCGGCTACAATTTTGTGGATGACAATCTCGACACGCGCGACAGCCACGGCCATGGCACGGCCTGCGCCGGCATTATCGCCGGCACCGGCACTGCGAATGACGGCGTGCAAGGCATCGCGCCGCAGGCCTACCTTTTGCCGGTGAAAGTCATGGACGACCAGGGGCGCGGCAATTCCTTTGCGGTGGTGGAAGGCATCGTCTATGCCGTCGAGCGCGGCGCGCAGGTGATCAATTTGAGCATCGGCACGCGCACGGATGCGCAGATCGTGCGCGAGGCGATTGCGTATGCCACCAAGCGCGGCGTGCTGATCGTGGCCGCATCCGGCAATGACGGCATGGAACAGGTGCTGATGCCCAGCGCGTATCCCGAAGTCGTGTGCGTGGGCGCCGTGGATGGCGAATTGCAACACGCGTCGTTTTCCAATTATGGCGACGAAGTGGATGTGGTCGCGCCGGGCGTGGGCGTCTACACCTGCGGGGCCAACGGCACGCGCACGTATTTCAGCGGCACATCGTCGGCGGCCCCGTTTGTGGCGGGCGCATTGGCCGTCCTGCGCGGACGCAATCCGCAGGCGGACGCGGACGAGCTGCGCGCGCAACTAACCAGCACGGCCGATAATCTCGGCAACGCCGGCCGCGATCCCTGGTTTGGTGAAGGCATCGTCAACCTGCGCCGCGCCCTGCGTGACCGCACGGATCGGGTGTTCGACTTGGCGGTCACCTCGCTGTATTTTGACCCGCCCGACTTGCGCGCCGGGCAGGCCGTGTCCGTCGTGTTTGTCGTGCAGAATCAAGGCACGCATCCCATCACGGATGCCCGCTGGCGCGACAACATTGTCGGCGCGCGCAGCGACATGCGCCTGCCGCACTTGGCGCCCGGCGAATGTTTTGCCATCACCCGCCCGTGGATTGTGCCGGACACGTTGCCGGGCGGCAGTGTGCGCTTCGAGGGCTCGGCCAAGACCAGCCAGAACGAGGAATCGATGGACAACAATGGCAAGGCCATCTCACTGAATCAGTCAGTGAAGCCATAATTCCTGCATTTCAAATTCCGAATCTCAAATTTCAAATTTCAAATGGCTGAGACATCTCTGACCGTCTTGCTGGTCGGTGCGCGTGGCATGCTGGCCCATGAAGTGAAGCGTGCCGCGCCCGCGCACGCCATCGTGATCGAACGTGACCTGCCGGAATTCGACATCACCGACGCCCACGCGGTGCGCAGCGCGATCGCCGCGCTGGCGCCACAGGTGGTGCTGAACTGCGCCGCCTACACGGCCGTTGACAAGGCCGAAACGGAGCGCGAACTGGCCTGCGCCGTCAATGCCGACGGCGTCCGCAATCTGGCCGGGGCGTGCGGTGCGCATGCCGTGCCGCTCGTGCATCTCAGCACCGATTTCGTCTTCAGCGGCGATGGTTCGCATCTGCTCACGGAAGACGATCCCGTCGCGCCCCAGGGTGTCTACGCCGAGAGCAAACGCGCCGGCGAACTGGCCATCGAACAGACCGGCGGTGCGTGGTTGATCGTGCGCACCGCATGGCTCTATGCGACGCACGGCAAAAACTTCGTCAACACCATGCTGCGCCTGGCCCAGGAACGCGATGAACTGAGCGTGGTAGCCGACCAGTTTGGCTGCCCGACCTACGCGCCGGACTTGGCCGCCGCACTCTGGCGCCTGATCGCCGTTGACGCGCGCGGCTATGTCCACGTCTGCAACAGCGGCGTCTGCTCGTGGTGTGACTTTGCGCGCGCCATCGTCGAGGATGCGGCTGCCGCCGGCCTGCTGCTGCACACGCCGCGCGTCACGCCCATCACCACGGCCCAGTTTCGCAGCCCCGCGCCGCGGCCGGCCTACTCGGCCATGGCCACCCAACGGTACACTGCACTGACCGGTACAACCATGCGCCCGTGGCGCGAAGCCTTGCACGCCTACCTGCATGTCAAGACCCTCGCACAATAAAACCGCGCCGGCAACGTCATCAAGTACTGTGGATGTCGAGGCAACCGTTGTTGCCGTCTGCATCAGCACGCACAAAGGCGAAGCCAAGCATGGCGTGGCCTCGGCCGAATGCCGGGCCGGGCATGGCTTGGTTGGCGATGCCCACGCCGGCCCCGGGCCGCGCCAAGTGTCCATTATGGCGCGCGCCGATGTGCTGCAGTTTGCCGCAGGGCGGCTTGAACTGGCGCCCGGCGCCTTTGGAGAAAATTTGTTGTTCGACGACATGGATGTCAGCACGGTGCGCTGCGGCGACCGTTTTGTGATCGAGCACGGCCCCGTGCTCGAAATAACGGCTATTGGCAAAGATTGCCATAATCATGCCTGTGCCATCCGGCGCGCCATGGGCGATTGTATCATGCCGCGCAAGGGCGTCTTTGCCCGCGTCATTCGTTCGGGAACCATCACCGCCGGCCA